>NZ_CP131914.1:3284060-3588678 GCF_040529045.1 Xanthomonas indica
AGGTGGCGCCCGCCCCGGCCCCGGTCGCGCCGCCGTCGACCATCGCCCTGGCGCAGATCGACATCGCCGACGAGGTCGGCACCCTGCTCGCGCACGTCGCGCGGGTGGCGCGCAGCATCCGCCGCTACAGCGCCTACAGCCGCGGCCACAACGGACAGGAACCGGCCAGCGCACGCTACGACCTGCACTGGCTCTCGGACTGCCTGCACAATCTCGACCAGGTCGGCCATGCGCTGGCCCGCAACAACATGGAAACCCTGACCGCGGCCTGCACCGAACTGCTGACCATGTACGAGCAGTACCTGCGCGATGGCTCCGGCTACAACAGCCGCGACACCTTCCAACGGCTCAGCACGCAAGTGCCGCTGGCCGAAGTCACCGATGCGATCCGTTCGATCGCGGCCAAGGCCTCGCTGGCACGGCAGGCGCAGGCCGCGCAGGAACAGGCCGCGCACGCGCACGAACGCATCGCCGAGAGCCACCAGATCGACGCACTGTCGATGCTGTGACGGCGGTGTCCGCGCGGACGGCCGCCGGCATGGCCGTCCGCGGCCCGCGTTGACCCGGCCGGTCGCCCGTGCTGTGATGCCTGCCGGTCAGGGCGGAGCGGGATCATGGCGGACAGCAAGGCGGCCTTCGAGAAAGCGGTCCAGGACATCAAGCAGCGCGCGGAGCGTCCCGACAACGACACCCTGTTGCGGCTGTATGCGCTGTACAAGCAAGGCTCGGAGGGCGACGTGAGCGGCGCCAAGCCGGGCTTCTTCGACTTCGTCGGCACCGCCAAGTACGAGGCCTGGGCCAAGCTCAAGGGCATGCCGCAGGCCGACGCGCAGAAGAAGTACGTGGACCTGGTGAAGAAGCTGCTGGCCTGATGGCCCGCGACACCCGGCGGCGCATCCTCGAGACCGCCCTGGCGATGTTCAACGCACAGGGCGAGCCGCACGTCACCACCAACCACATCGCCGACGAGCTGGAGATCAGCCCCGGCAATCTGTACTACCACTTCCGCAACAAGGACGACATCATCGAGCACCTGTTCGCGCGCTACGAGGAGCGCATGGACGCGGCGCTGGCGTTGCCGAGCGCGCGCCTGCCCGGGCTGGAAGACATCTGGCTGCAGTTGCACCTGGTGTTCGAGTGCATCTGGGACTACCGCTTCCTGTACCGCGACCTGGTCGAGATCCTCAGCCGCAGCCGGCGCCTGCGCCTGCGCTTCGCGCGCATCCTGCGCCGCGCCGACGCCAGCGTGCAGGCGGTGTTCCAGGGGCTGGCGCAGACCGGGGCGATGCGCGCCAGTCCTCAGGAGCTGGAGGGCGTGGCCACCAATGCGCTGGTGGTGGCCACGTTCTGGCTCAACTACGCGGCCGCACGCGGCGAGAAGGACGAGCAGGTGGCGATCCGCCAAGGCATCGTGCAGGTGATGCGCCTGATCGCGCCGTTCCTGCGCGAGATCGAACGCGCGCACCTGGCCGCGCTGATGGACGCCTATCTGGATTGAGACACCCCGCCCCCCGCGCGCAAACGCACGTGGCGCAACCGCGCTCAGCCGTCGGTCGTGGCGCCGTCGAGCACGTAGACCTTGCACACCAGGCCTGGCGGCTCGCGATAGGTACGAAAGCCGACGGCGTCGTAGTACGCCTGCCCGAGCGCATTGTCGGCGGCGATGCTGGCGTCGATCCGGGTCAGCCCGGCGCTGCGCGCCGCCGCACAGGTAGCCCGGAACAGTGCACTGCCGACGCCACGGCGCGCGGCGCGCGGGTCGACGTGGGTGCCGATGATGCCCCAGCCGTCGGCAACGTCGTAGGCATTGCCGGGACGGGCGATCCGCAGCGACTGAAAGCCGAGGACCGCACCGTCGGCGTCCTCGGCCAGCACGCACTGGATGCGGTCGGGATGCGTCAGGTAGGTCGCGCAGACCGTCGCCAGGTCGGTCGGCGCCTTGCGCAGGCCGGCGGCGAAGATGGCGTTCTGCACCGCCACCATGGCGGCAGCATCGTCGCGCGTGGCGGGCCGGATCTGCATGACGCTGTTGCCTCGGGTCGGGTCGGGTCGACGCGGCCGAGTATGCCCGAGCGCGCGTGCCGCTGTGCGCCGTGGCATACGCCAGGTCAGGCGCCGGTGCGGCGTGCCCTGCCCGCGCTCGCCGTGCGTTTGCCGGCCGGCTTCTTGACGACGCGCTTCTTGGCGGCGTGCTTGCCGGTGGCCGCGCGCTTGCGCGGGTGCGGGCGCGGCTGCAGCCCCAGCTTGACCAGCACCGGTTGCAGGCGCGCCTCGACCTCGGCGCTCAGCGGCTGCACCTGCCCGCGCAGCGCCGCGGCGCCCTCGCGCACGCTGCTCTCGGCCTCGTCGGCCAGTTGCGTGGCCAGCGCCTTCAATGTCGCCGCGCCCTGCGCGGCATCGGCCGCTGCGGCCAGCGCGCGCTTGCGGGTCAGCGCGACCACGCCCAGCCCGGCCAGCCACAGGTGCCGCGGGTTCAGCCGATCCGGCCGCAGCGCGGAGGTGGAACGTTTCTTGGTCGCCATCGCACGATCTCCAACTGGGCCGACGTGGCCCCGATGCGCGCCATGCTGGCGCCGGCGGCTTGAGCAAACACACTATCCGCCGCCACCCTTGCCACGCGCCGGCGCCCGCGCCATGCTCGGCGCGGACGCCGTGGCCCGGCGCCGCACAGGGAGATCCGCATGGCTGCAACATCGGGCGCGTGGGCGCCGTTTCCGTACGACGCCAAGGGCTACGCCTACGCTGGCGATGCGCTGAAGAAGGCCTGGCCCAAGTTGCACGCCGGCGACCGCGAGCCCTACCCGGATCCGGCCCATGCGCAGGCGCTGCTGGACGCCGCCGGCAAGGCCGGCAAGGGCAACGATGCGCAGACCCTGTCGGCGGCGCTGATCGAGGCCTGGCGGGCCTTCCACCACGGGCAGTTCCAGCAGGCCTACGAGGGCGGCAAGGCACTGGGCGTGTTCGGCGCCTCGGTCGCGGTCAAGGCGATCGGCATCCACGCTGGCTATCTGGTCGACGACGAAAAAACGCAATTGCAGCGGCTGCAGCAGGCCGCGGCACTGGCCGAGGCGGCGATCGCCGCACTGCCGGACGAGGCCAACAGCCACTACCGCCACGCCTTCGCGCTGGGCCGCTACAGCCAGGGCCTGAGCATCGTCAAGGCGCTCAAGCAAGGCATCGCCGGCAAGGTACGGGCATCGCTGGAAGCGGCGCTGGAGCTGGAGCCCAAGCATGCCGAGGCGCACATGGCGCTGGCCCTGTACCACGCCGAGATCATCGGCAAGGTCGGCGCGATGATCGGCGGCCTGACCTACGGGGCCAAGGCCGCCACCGCCGAACAGCACATCCAGCAGGCGCTGAAGTTGGTGCCGGACGCGCCGATCGCCCACATCGAACACGCCAACGTATTGCTGTTGCTGCATGGCGACAAGCGCGAGGACGACGCCGCCGCGGCGTTCGAGAAGGCCGCCAAGCTCAAGCCACGCGATGCGATGGAGGCGTTGGACGCGGCGTTCGCGCGTGACCAGTTGGAGTAAGCGCCGCCCTGTTTGGCAGGCGTGACATGGCGGGGGCAGGCGTCAATTGCCATGCCTGCCCCTCCGCGGTAGCGGTGCGCCGCCGGCACTAGCGTGTCTCGCAGGAGCGGCTTCGGCCGCGACAGGCGTTCCCGGGGAAAACCTGTCGCGGCTGAAGCCACTCCTACCTACAAGGCGCGAATCGCCCATGCCTCGCGCGGACGCATCGCGACGCAACGCTGCTCGCTGGGCGGCAGGCAGAGCGACCGAAGACGCCCCTCCCGCGCCCACCCGTCCCGCCGCCGCGAAGCCGCATCGCGACCTCGCAGCGACGGTCCGCCTCACTTTGCCGGCGGCAGCGCGTAGGCGATCACGTAGTCACCGCGCTTAGTCTCCATGAAGTGATGGCCGGCGGCGACGATGACCAGGTACTCGCGGCCGTCGACCGCGTACACCATCGGCGTGGCCTGGCCGCCGGCGGGCAGCTTGGCCTGCCACAGGGTCTTGCCGCTGGCCAGGTCGATCGCGCGGATCATGTCGTCGGTCGCCGCGGCGATGAAGATCAGGCCGCTGGCGCTGACCACGGCGCCGCCGTTGTTGGGCGTGCCGATCTCGATCGGCAAGCCGGAGTGGATGCCGAACGGGCCGTTGCCGCGCGCGCTGCCGAACGGACGGTCCCACAGGGTCTTGCCGCTGGCCAGGTCGATCGCGCGAATGCCGCCGTAGGGCGGCTGCTTGCACAGCAGCCCGGTGAACGGCAGCCGCCAGCCGGCGTTGACGTTGATCGCGTACGGCGTGCCCGCCTGCGGATCGCCCGCGCCCTCGGCGCCGCCGCTGTCGCCGCGCACCTGATCGCGCGGCGCCCAGCCCATCTTGTCGGCCTTGGCGCGCGGCACCAGCAGGTTGTAGTTGGGCATGTCGTTGTAGTTGGCGACGACCACCCCGCGCTGCGGGTCCACCGCCACGCTGCCCCAGTCCGAGCCGCCGTTGTAGCCGGGATACTCGATCGAGTGGCGGTCGGCTTCCGGCGGCGTGTAGATGCCCTTGTAGCTGGCGCTGCGGAACTGGATGCGGCACACCAATTGGTCGATCGGGGTCATGCCCCACATGTCGCGTTCGGTCAGGTCGCGCTTGCGCAGCGAGTGGTACAGCGAGAACGGCTGGGTCTTGGCGCGGCGCTGCGGTTCCACGCCGCCGCCCGGCACCGCGCGTTCCTCGACCCCGACCAGGGGTTTACCGGTGCGCCGGTCGAGCACGTACAGCTCGCCCTGCTTGCTCGGCAGCAGCACCGCCGGCACAGTCTTGCCGTCATGCGGGAAATCCAGCAGGGTCGGTTGCGACCCCAGGTCGTAGTCCCACACGTCGATATGGGTGGTCTGGAAATTCCACACCGGCTTGCCGGTGGTGACGTCCAGCGCGACCAGCGAGGTCGCATAGCGGTCTTCCTGCGGGGTGCGCGAACTGCTCCAGTAATCGGCCGAGGAATTGCCCATCGGCAGGTACACGTAGCCGAGTTGTTCGTCGCCGGCCGCGCTGGTCCACATGTTGGGCGTACCGCGGGTCCAGGTCTGCCCCGGCGGCGGCGCGCCGGCCCAGTCCGGATGGGTCATGTCCCAGGCCCAGCGCAGCGCACCGGTCACCGCGTCGAAGCCCTGGATCACGCCGGACGGCTCGTAGCGCTTCTGTCCATCCAGCACCTGGTGCCCGGTGACGACCACCCCGCGCACGATGGTCGGCGGTGAATTGATCGAGACATAGCCGGGCGGCGTGGAGCCCATGCCGACGGTGATGTCGACCTGGCCGTGTTGGCCGAAGTCCTCGCAGGGCTTGCCGTCGGCCGCATCGACCGCGATCAGGCGCCCGTCCAGGGTGCCTTCGATGATGCGATGGCGGCACGCGGCCGACGCCGTCGGCTGGCCATCGGGCACCGCGTAGTAGCTGACGCCGCGGCAGGCGGCGGTGTACGGGATCGCCTTGTCCGCCACCTTGGGGTCGTAGCGCCAGCGTTCCCGGCCGCTGCGCGCATCCAGGGCGATCAGTTGGTTGCGTGCGCTGCACAGATACAGGCTGTCGCCGATCTTCAGCGGCGTGGTCTCCGCGCCCCAGCGCTTGTCCGGCAGGTCGCCGGTGCGGAAGGTCCAGGCGGTGCGCAGTTGCGCCACGTTGCCCGGGGCGATCTGGCGCAACGGCGTGTAGCGGCTGCCGGCGTTGTCGCGGCCGTAGGCGGCCCAGTCGGCATCGGCGGGCGCATCGGCCGGCTGCGCGCCGGCGCGCGGGGTCGCCAGCGCCGCGGCCATCCCGGCCGCATGCGCCAGCGTGCCGTCGGCCTCGGTCACGCCGTACGGCAGGAACGCCAGCGCGAACGCGCCGACGAACACCAGGGCCAGCACCGCGGCGAGCGCGCGCGACAGCGTGCGCGAGAACGGCCGGTCCAGCCGCGGCAGCAGCAGCGCCAGCAACAACGCCAGGAACACCATCAGGCCCATGCGCGGCACCCAGCGCCAATAATCGGTGCCCGACTCCCATGCCGCCCACAGCAGGGACAGCAGGAAGGTCGCGGCGAACCACAACGCGCCGCTGCGCCGCGCGCGCCACAGCTGCACGCCGGAAATCGCCAGACCGAGGCCGGCGACCAGGTAGTACCAGGACCCGCCCAGCGCCAGCAGCCAGGCGCCGCCGGCCGCCAGCACCACGCCGATCAGCGCGCAGGCGCCGCCGAGCAGGCGCAGCGGCCAGCCGCCGCGACGCTGCGTTTGTTCGAATGCATTCATTGCCACTCCTTGCAGGACACGGCCACGCGGAACATCCGACGTGGCAGCGGCGCACACGCGCCGCGCATCCTTATCCCAAGCAGCAAGTGAACGTGATGCGTTTCTCGGTGACACACGCTGACACGCAACGTTGCGGTCCTCGTGACCCGGCGCCGACCTGGGCGTCACGCCGCTTGTGTATCGCCCCCAGCGGCGATCCGACATCGTCATCCGGACGCATGGAACCGCCTTGGCACGGCACGCGTGCGCCGCACGCGGACACGCCCGCCGCGTCACGCGCCGTCCCCGAAAACGACGACGCCGGCACGAGGCCGGCGTCGTCGTTCGCTCAGGCGCGGATCACTCCTGCAGCGGTGCCGCCTCGCCAGCGGATTCGGCGACGCCGTCCTCGCCCGGCAGCGCGTCTTCCTCGACCAGCGAGCCGTCCAGGCGTTCCACCGCCTGCAGCTTCTCGCCCTTGGACAGGCGGATCAGGGTCACGCCCTGGGTGTTGCGGCCGACGCGGGAGATTTCCGAGGCGCGGGTGCGCACCAGGGTGCCGCCGTCGGAGATCAGCAGCACTTCGTCGCGCGTGCTCAGCAGCACCGCACCGACCAGCTTGCCGTTGCGCTCGCTGGTCTGGATGCCGATCACGCCCTGGGTACCGCGCCCCTTGCGCGGATACTCGCCCAGCGGGGTGCGCTTGCCGTAGCCGTTCTCGGTCGCGGTGAGGATGTAGGCATCGGCCTCGTCGCCGTTGCGCGCCTCGGCCTCGACCTCGGTGTCGGCCGCGGCGTCGACATCGTCGGCGTCCTCGTCCTGGCCCTCGGCCGGCTCGGCCACGATCAGGCTGACCACGTACTCGCTCTTGGCCAGGCGGATGCCGCGCACGCCGCGGCTGCTGCGCCCGGTCGGCTTGACTCCGCCGCGGCTCTTGCGCCGCGCGCCGCGGGCCTCGTCGCCCTCCTCGCCCGCCACCTCGTCGTCGGCCGCGGCGCTTTCGTCGGCACCGGTGTCGTCGATGACCGCATCATCGGCCTCGTCGTCCTTGGGCCGCTCGGAGAAGCGCACGGTCTTGCCGTTGGAGGCGAACAGCAGCACGTCGCGCTCGCCGTCGGTGAGCGCCACGCCGACCAGCGCGTCGCCCTCGTCCAGGTTGATCGCGATCTTGCCGATCTTGCGCTGGAACGCGAACTCGCTCAGCGGGGTCTTCTTGACCATGCCGTTGCGGGTGGCGAAGAACACGTAGCGGCCTTCGGCGTACTCGCGTACCGGCAGCACCGCCTGCACGCGCTCGCCGTTCTCCAGCGGAATCCAGTTGACGATCGGGCGGCCGCGCGCATTCGGTCCGGCCTCGGGCAACTGATGTACCGGCAACCAGAACACCTTGCCGCTGCTGGTGAAGGTCAGCAGCGTGTCGTGGGTGTTGACCAGCCACAGCTGGTCGATGAAATCCTCTTCCTTGGTCGCCGCCGCGCTGCGGCCGCGGCCGCCGCGGCGCTGCGCGCGGTAGGCGCTGACCGGCTGGCGCTTGGCGTAGCCGGCATGCGACAGGGTCACCACCACGTCTTCCGGCGCGATCAGGTCGAGGATGTCCAGATCCTCTTCGCTGTGGCGGATTTCGGTGCGGCGCGCATCGCCGTATTCCTCGCGGATGTTGACCAGCTCTTCGCGGATCACCTGCAGCAGCACGTCCGGGTTTTCCAGGATGCGGATCAGCCCGGCGATCGCTTCCAGCAGCTGCTTGTATTCCTCGGTCAGGCGCTCCTGCTCCAGGCCGGTCAGGCGGTGCAGGCGCATTTCCAGGATCTGCGTGGCCTGCACTTCGGTCAGCTGGTAGCCGCCGCCGACCAGGCCGACGCCGCTTGGCAGGTCTTCCGGGCGCGAGGCCTCGGCGCCGGCTGCACTGAGCAGCGCGCCGACCAGGCCCGGCTGCCAGGTCTTGGCCAGCATGCGCTCGCGCGCCTCGTTCGGGTTCGCCGAGGTCTTGATCAGCTCGATCATCTCGTCGATGTTGGCGAGCGCGACGGTCAGGCCTTCCAGGATGTGCGCACGCGCGCGCGCCTTGCGCAGTTCGAAGATGGTGCGGCGGGTCACCACT
The DNA here is from genome assembly GCF_040529045.1 of Xanthomonas indica. Classification (NCBI taxonomy): domain Bacteria; kingdom Pseudomonadati; phylum Pseudomonadota; class Gammaproteobacteria; order Lysobacterales; family Lysobacteraceae; genus Xanthomonas; species Xanthomonas indica. The sequence continues at coordinate 3,292,427 of NZ_CP131914.1, forward strand.
TCGCGGCGGTGGCGAACGAACGCCTCCAGCATCTGCTTGAGGTTCAGCAGCTGCGGGCGGCCGTCGACCAGCGCCACCATGTTGATGCCGAACACCGACTCCATCTGGGTCTGCTGGTACAGGTTGTTCAGCACCACGTCGGCGGCTTCGCCGCGCTTGACCTCAATGTAGATGCGCATGCCGTCCTTGTCGGACTCGTCGCGCAGCTCGCTGATGCCCTCGAGCTTCTTTTCCTTGACCAGCTCGGCGATCTTCTCGATCAGCCGCGCCTTGTTGACCTGGTACGGGATCTCGGTGACCACGATCGCTTCGCGGCCGTTGTCCTGGATCTCGATCTCGGCCTTGGCGCGCATGCGCACGCGGCCGCGGCCGGTGCGGTAGCCGGCGACGATGCCGGTGGTGCCGTTGACGATGCCCGCGGTCGGGAAATCCGGGCCCGGGATGTGTTCCATCAGCCCGTCGACGTCGATCTGCGGGTTGTCGATCAGCGCCAGGCAGGCATTGATCGACTCGGTCAGGTTGTGCGGCGGGATGTTGGTGGCCATGCCCACCGCGATGCCGGCCGAGCCGTTGACCAGCAGGCTCGGGAAGCGCGTCGGCATCACCGACGGTTCCTGTTCCTTCTCGTCGTAGTTGGGCTGGAAATCGACGGTTTCCTTGTCGATGTCGGCCATCATCTCGTGCGCGAGCCGCGACATGCGCGCCTCGGTGTAACGCATCGCCGCCGCGGAATCGCCGTCGACCGAGCCGAAGTTACCCTGCCCGTCCACCATCATGTAGCGCAGCGAGAACGGCTGCGCCATGCGCACCAGGGTGTCGTACACCGACTGGTCGCCGTGCGGGTGGTACTTACCGATGACGTCGCCGACGATACGCGCCGACTTGTAGTAGGGCTTGTTGCTGTGCGCGCCCAACTCGTTCATCGCGAACAACACGCGGCGATGCACCGGCTTGAGGCCGTCGCGCGCATCCGGGAGGGCACGCCCCACGATCACGCTCATGGCGTAATCGAGGTAGCTCTTGCGCATCTCGTCTTCCAGGTTGACCTGGATGATTTCCTTGGCGGATTCTGCCATTCGGGTTCCGTAAGTCTGGTGGCGGATCGACCACGACGCCGGCCCACGACAGGCGGGCCCGCCGCGGCCGCAGGCCTAGGGCGCACGGCGGTCGATCGAACCGCCGGATTCTATCATGACGGGCGCCCGATTGCCCGGTTTTTGCCGGCGCGAACAAGCACTTGCGCGCCATCGGCCGGGTTTGCCGGGCGCTGTGGCGCTGCCCCGGCGCTCAGCCGCCGAAGGCGGCGCGCATGCGCGCCGGGTCCGGCTGCTCGATCACCCCGCGCTCGGTGACGATGGCATCGATCAGCGTCGCCGGGGTCACGTCGAACACCGGGTTCCAGGCGGCGATGCCGTCGGCCACGGTGCGCGTGCCGCCGACGCCGAACAGCTCGCCCGGATCGCGCTGCTCGATCTCGATCTGCGCGCCGTCGGCGGTGTCCATGTCCACGGTGGATGACGGCGCCACCACCATGAACCTGACCCCATGGTGGCGCGCGGCGATCGCCAGCTGGTAGGTGCCGATCTTGTTGGCGGTGTCGCCGTTGGCGCAGATGCGGTCGGCGCCGACGATCACCCACTGCACCGCCCCGGTCTTCATCAGGTGCGAGGCCGCCGAGTCGGCGATCAGCGTCGCGTCGATGCCGTCCTGCTGCAGTTCCCACACGGTCAGCCGCGCGCCCTGCAGCCAGGGCCGGGTCTCGCCGGCGAACACCTTGGCGATGCGCTGCTGGGCGACGCCGGCGCGGATCACGCCCAGCGCGGTGCCGAAACCGGCGGTGGCCAGCGAGCCGGTGTTGCAGTGGGTGAGCACGCCGCTGCCGGCGGCGATCAGGCCGGCGCCGAGCGCGCCCATATGCCGGTTGGCGGCCAGATCCTCCTCGGCGATCGCCTGCGCCTCGCGCTCCAGCACCGAGCGCCAGTCGCTGCCGGCCGCGCCCAGCGCGGTGCGCATGCGCGCCAGCGCCCAGGCCAGGTTGACCGCGGTCGGCCGCGCGGCATTGAGCCGCTGCAGGGCCGGCTCCAGCTTCAGCAGCGCCTCGGCACCGTTGTCGGCCTGCACCTCGCGCGCGGCCAGCACCGTGCCCCAGCCGGCGGCGATGCCGATCGCCGGCGCGCCGCGCACGGCCAGGGCATGGATCGCCGCGGCGACCTGGTCGCTGTCGCTGCAGCGCACATGCTCCACCGCGAACGGCAGCTTGCGCTGGTCCAGCAGTTCCAGTGCGTCGCCGGTCCACAGGATCGGGCGGATATGGTCGTAGCGGGCGTAATCGATATCGAGGGCGGCGTTCATCGCCCCATTGTAAACGCCGGCGATTGCGGATTGAGGACGGCGCGGCGCCGCGGCACTGCGCTCAGTTGACGCTGAACTCGGCGCGGCAGCCCTTGTCGACCCAGATGCCGTCGCGGTCCCAGCCCCAGCTGTCGTCCTGCACGCAGGCGGCGCCGGACAGCTGCCGGCGCAGCTCGACATGGTCCTGCACACTGACCCCGCAGCGGCGCCGGGCCTTGCCCTTGGATTCGCACAGCACCGGCCGCGGACCGGCGGGGAATCCGGATCCGTCGGCGGCACCGATCTCGAACTCGCCGCGGCAGCCGCGCGCGACCCAGATCTCGTTGCGGCGCACGCCCCAGCTGCGCTCCTCGCGGCACGGCACCGACGACAGCTGGCGCATCAGCCGCACCGGCGCGCCGCGCAGCATCACCGGGCAACTCTCCAGGCGACCATCGGACTCGCAGCGCAGCACGCGGCGCATGGCGCTGCGCGGCGCCTCCCCCGGATTGGGGCGGAATTCGGCGCGACAGCCCAGGGTCACCCACACGCCGGTGGCGTCCGAACCCCACTCGCTGCCGCGGATGCAGTCGTTGTCGGACAGTTGCCGCACCAGTTGCACGCCCTGCGCGGTCGGCATCGGGCAGTGCACCCAGGTCATGTCGCGCGATTCGCAGCGCACCACCGCCGCGTCGTACGCATCGGCGGTCTGCGCCGGCGACGGCATCGGCCACACGCTTGCCGCCAATCCCAGCCAACACCAGCCACCGAGCCCGTACGCCCACTTCATGCTTGGCTCTGCCCCTATGCCTAGAACCTGAACAACGAAGACCTGCTGGCGCGCGGCGTGCGCATGCCGTGCCCGATCAAACCATCATCGGTGTGGACAACGCAACAACGCGCCGCGACAGCGCGTGACGGCCGGTTCAGGCATGCGCGAAATCGTAGGCGAGCACATCGCCGATCTGCGCGGTGCCGCGCATCGCCATCAGCAGCCGGTCCACGCCCACCGCCACACCGGCGCAATCGGGCAGCGAGGGCAGCGCCTGTAGCAGGCGTTCGTCCAGCGGCGGCAGCACCGCGCCGCGCGCCTGGCGCAGCGCATGGTCGCGCAGGAAACGCCGGCGCTGCTCGGCGGCATCGTTGAGCTCGTGATAGCCATTGGCCAGTTCGTAACCGCCCAGGTACAGCTCGAAGCGCTCGGCCACCGGCGGATCGCCAGCGCGGACCCGCGCCAGCGCGCACTGGCTGGCCGGCCAGTCATGGACCACGGTAAGGCGGTCGGCGGGGAACGCGGGCTGCAGGCGATGGGTCATCAGCAGGTCCAGCCAGTCGTCGCGGCCCAGGCCCTCGGCGTCGATGCGGATATCGCGCAACGGCTGCTGCAGCGCCTCCAGCGGCGCGGCGAACGGATCCAGCTCCAGCCCCTGCAGGAACAGCGCGCGGTAACTGAGCACCTGCAACGTCGCGCTGCGCCCGACCAGGGCCAGCGCCGTGCGCACCAGCTCCACGGTCTCCTCGATCAACTGCCGGTGATCCCAGCCGACCCGGTACCACTCGAGCATGGTGAACTCGGGATTGTGGCGGCCGCCGGCCTCGCCGTTGCGGAACACCCGTCCGAGTTCGTAGCAGTCGCCGATGCCGGCAGCGAGCAGCCGCTTCAGCGGGTACTCGGGCGAGGTGCGCAGCCAGCGCAATGCCGGGCCGGCATCGACGTGGCCGCTGAAGCGGGTCTGGAAGCTGTCGATGTTCGGCTCGGTGTTGCCGGCCGCCGACAGCATCGGCGTCTCCACTTCCAGCACGCCGCGCGCAGCGAAGAAGGCGCGGATGGCGGCATTGAGCCGGGCGCGCAACTGCAGGGTGGACAGCAGGTCCATCAGGGCGCCATGTCGAGCCGGCGGCTCAGTTGGTCGCGCGCGTCGTCACGGTAGCCCAGGCCCAGGTACAGGCGCTTGGCATCGGCGTTGTGATGGTTGACCTCCATCCGCAGCACATCCACGCCCAGCGCGCGGGCGCGCGCCTCGACCAGCGCCACTGCGCGCCGGCCCCAGCCGCGGCCGCGCGCGGCCGGGCCCAAGTACAGCTCGTCGAGCAGCAGATAGCGCCCGCCCAGTTCGACACTGAAGCAGGCGGTGATCAGCGCATAGCCGACCACCGCACCGTCCGGCGCCAGCCACAACAGCGCCTCGCCCAGTGCCGGCTGCGCCAGCAACGCCTGCAGGCCGCGCGTCACCCGCTCGGCATCGAAGGCGATGCCGTCTTCGGCGTAGAATGCCTGCAGCATCGCCAGCAGGGCCGGCTGGTCGGCCGTGCCGGCGGTGCGCCAGCGCAGTTCTTCCTGCACCATGCCAGGCGCGCTCATGCGCCCTGCCCCTGCGACTGCAGGAACGCCAGCAACTGCGCCTCGTCCCACACCGCCACGCCCAGTTCCTGCGCCTTGTCGAGCTTGGAGCCGGCGGCTTCGCCGGCAACCACGAACGCCGTCTTCTTCGACACGCTGCCGGCCACCTTGGCGCCCAGCGCCTCCAGTTGCGCCTTGGCCTCGTCGCGGGTCAGCGCGGTCAGCGTGCCGGTCAGGACCACGGTCTGCCCGTCCAGCGGACCGGCGCGGCGCTGCGTCTGCGCCGGCGCGGCATCGAGCAGGCGTCGCATCGCCGCCTCGGCCTCCAGCAAGGCCTGCGTCTGCGCCGGATCGGCCAGGTACGCGGCCAGGTTGGCGGCACCGGCGGTGGACAGGCCGGCCCCGGTCCAGCCGCTTTCGTTGGCGCGCAGCAGCGCGTCCAGGGTGCCGTAGGTGGCGGCCAGGCGCTGCGCGCTCTTGCCGCCGAGCTTGTCCACCGGCAGCGTGCCGAGCAGATGCGCCAGGTCCAGCCGCTCGCGCAATTCCGCCGGCGGCGCGCCCTCGTCGGAGAAGCGAATGCCGGCGGCGATCAGCGCATCGACCACTTCCGCATTGCCGGGCTGCTCGAAGAACGTCGCAATCGAGCGCGCCACCTCGCCGCCGATGTCCGGCAAGGCCTGCAACAGCACTGCCGGGGTGCTGCGCACGAACGCCAGCGAGCCCAGCCAGTAGGCCAGCGCCTTGGCCGTGGTTTCGCCCAGGTGCGGGATGCCCAGCGCGAACAGGAAGCGCGGCAGCGTGGTGGCGCGGCTGGCGTCGATGCCGGCGACCAGGTTCTCGGCCCACTTGGTCGCCAGCCTGCCGCCCAGGTCCACCGCCATGTGCGTGCGTAGGAAATCGGCGCGCCGCCACTGAGTGGCCTCGTCGTCCAACGCGGCGCGGCCGGCCGCGTCCAGCGCCAGTGCGCCCTTGCTGTCCTCCACCGCCTGCAGCAGGTCGGCAGCCGTGGCAGCGTCGAGCGCCGCCTTCATCATCACCAGGTCCTCCACGCTCAACGCGTACAGGTCGGCCAGCGACTGCACGAAGCCGAACTCGACCAGGGCGTCGGCCTGGCGCTCGCCCAGGCCTTCGATGTCCAGCGCGCGGCGCGAGGCGAAGTGGCGCAAGGCCTCCTTGCGCTGCGCGGCGCAGGCCAGGCCGCCGCTGCAGCGCCAGGCCACCGCGTCCTCTTCCTTGACCAGCTCCGAGCCGCACACCGGGCACGTCGCCGGCATCGTCCACGGCACGGTGCCGGGCGGACGCCGTTCCTCGATCACCCGTACCACCTCCGGGATCACGTCGCCGGCGCGGCGCACGATCACCGTGTCGCCCTCGCGCGCGTCCAGCCGCGCGATCTGGTCGGCGTTGTGCAACGTCGCGTTGGTGACGGTGACGCCAGCGACTTGCACCGGCTCCAGCCGCGCCACCGGGGTAACCGCGCCGGTGCGGCCGATCTGCACCTCGATCGCGCGCAACACGGTGGACTGTTCCTGCGCCGGGAACTTGTGCGCCAGCGCCCAGCGCGGCGCACGCGAGACGAAGCCCATCGCCTGTTGCTGGTCGTAGTCGTCGAGCTTGTAGACCACGCCGTCGATGTCGTACGGCAAGGTGTCGCGGGCGGCGCCGATGCGGCGAAAATACGCGATCAGGCCGTCGAAGCCGGTGGCGGTGTCCGCCTCCGGCGCGACCGGGAAGCCGTAGTCACGCAACAGCTGCAGCGTCTGCGAATGGGTTTCCGGCAGTTCCAGGCCACGCACCTCGCCCACCGAATAGGCGAAGAACGCCAGCGGCCGGCGCCGGGTGACCGCCGGATCGAGCTGGCGCAGCGAGCCGGCGGCGCCGTTGCGCGGGTTGGCCAGCAGCTTTTCGTTGCGCTCCAGCGCCTGCGCGTTCCACGCGGCGAAGGCGGCACGCGGCATGTAGATCTCGCCACGCACCTCCAGCACCGCCGGCGGCGGCGTGCCGAGGTCGCGCAGCTTCAGCGGCAACGAGCGCACCTGGCGCAGGTTGGCGGTGACGTCCTCGCCGGTGCTGCCGTCGCCGCGGGTGGCGCCCTGCACGAACACGCCGTCCTCGTAGCGCAGGCTGATCGCCAGGCCGTCGAGCTTCGGCTCGACCGAGAACACGGGCGCGGCCAGATCCAGTTCGCGCTCGATGCGGCGCTCGAAATCGGCGACTTCGGCGAAGCGCGTGCGATCGTCTGCGTCCTCGTCCACGCCCGGGGTTTCGAAGGCGTTGGCCAGCGACAGCATCGGGATCGCGTGGCGCACTTCCGGGAAGCCGCCGTCCGGCCGCGCGCCAACCTTGCGCGTCGGCGAATCCGCGCCGGCCAGTTCCGGGTGCGCGGCCTCCAGCGCCTCCAGCTCGCGCATCAGCGCGTCGTACTCGGCATCGGGAATCGACGCGTCGTCGAGCACGTAGTAGCGGTGGTTGGCGTCGTCGATGCGCTGGCGCAAGTCGGCGGCACGCTGCTGGGGATCGGAATTCGCGGTCATGCGCAGCGGTAGTGCGGTAACGGAGAGGGGGGCGATAGTAGCTGGAAGGCAGGGATGGGGGAGTCGGGGTTTGGGATTCGGGATTGGCTTGAAGGCCGAGATTGGGGATTGGAGATTGGGGATTCGCAAATGCCAACGCTCGGACGTCTTGCGGCGGCGGCGGTCGTACCCTCATCCGCCCCTGCGGGGCACCTTCTCCCGGTGGAGAAGGGAAAAGCTGAGCCCTCTCCCGCCGGGAGGGGGGTTGGGGTGAGGGTATGGGTGCGCAATGCTCTCGTGGATCTGGCAATGCGAGGCTTCGCCCGGACCCTCATCCGCCCCTGCGGGGCACCTTCTCCCGAGGGGAGAAGGGAAAAGCTGATTCCTCTGCCGCCGAGAGGGGTTGGGTTGAGGGTATGGGCGCGCAATGCTCTCGCGGATCTGGCAATGCGAGGCTTCGCCCGGACCCTCATCCGCCCCTGCGGGGCACCTTCTCCCGGGGGGAGAAGGGAAACGCCGAAGCCCCTCTCCCGCCGGGAGAGGGGTTGGGGTGAGGGTATGGGCGCGCAATGCTCTCGCCGAGCTGGCAATGCGAGGCTTCGCCCGGACCCTCATCCGCCCCTGCAGGGCACCTTCTCCCGAGGGAGACGGGAAACGTCGAGGCCCCTCTCCCACCGGGAAAGGGGTTGGGGTGAGGGTGCGGAGCGCGCGGCGCCATCGACGTCAGCGCCCCGGCTTTTGCCAATCCCCAATCCCCAATCCCCAATCCCCATTCCCCATTCCCCATTCCCGATTCCCGATTCCCGGCTTTTAAGCCAATCCCAAATCCCCAATCCCCGCCCCACACCACCCTTGCCCCACCATTAACACCCCGTTAACGTGACCTCCCCCCGCCCGCTCTGGAGAGCCCCGTGTCGCTACCGGTCTCGCGCCGTTCCTTCCTGTCCCTGGCCACCTCCGGTCTGGCGCTCGGCGCCGTCGGCCTGGCGCCTGTCGCGGAGGCGGCGCGGCGCAAGGCGGCCGCCGCCGCGGTCACGACTCCCGGCGTGGCGCCGGCGGCCGGCACGGTGTACCTGAACTTCAACGAGTGCCCGCTGGGTCCTGCGCCCGCAGCGCTGGCGGCGGCGCAGGCGATCCTGCCGCGCAGCGGCCGCTATCTGTTCGAACTCTCCGACGAACTGATCGCCGCCTTCGTCGGCCAACAGCGCCTACCGGCCGACCACGTCGCGGTCTATCCCGGGTCCAGCGAGCCGCTGGCGCGCGCCGCGCGCGCCTTCACCTCGCCGCGCGCCGGCGTGGTGGTGGCCGACCCGACCTTCGAGGCCGTCGCCGATGTCGCCGCCGCGCATGGCGCGCCCGTGCGGCGCGTCCCGCTGCGCGCCGACGGGGCGCACGACGTCAAGGCCATGGCCAGCGCCGACCCGAACGCCGGCCTGATCTACCTGTGCAATCCGAACAACCCGACCGGCTCGATCACCAAGCGCGCCGACATCGAGTGGCTGCTGGCCAACAAGCCCGCCTCCAGCGTGCTGCTGGTCGACGAGGCCTATCTGCACTACAGCGAAGAGCCGTCGGTGATCGACCTGATCGGCCAACGCCAGGACCTGCTGGTGCTGCGCACCTTCTCCAAGCTGTACGGCATGGCTGGTCTGCGCCTGGGCCTGGCGGTGGCGGCGCCGGGGCTGCAGACCAAGCTGGCCGCGTTCGGCCAGAATCCGGTCTCGGTGCCCGCCCTCGCCGCCGGCATCGCCAGCCTGCAGGACCTGCAACTGGTGCCGACCCGCCGCGCCGAGAACGCGCGCATCCGCGACGCCACCATCGCCTGGCTGCAGAGCAAGGGCTACAAGTGCCTGCCGTCGCAGGCCAACTGCTTCATGGTCGACGTCAAACGCGACGGCGCCGCCTTCGCCGCGGCGATGGCCAAGCAAGGCGTGATCGTCGGCCGCAGCTGGCCGATCTGGCCGAAGCTGGTCCGCGTCACCGTCGGCAGCGAAGCGGAGATGCTGCGGTTCCGGGAGGCGTTTGTGAAGGCGCGCAAGTAGCGCGCCTGGGATTGGGGAGTTGGGATTGAGGATTCGTAAAAGCGGGTTGCCGTGGGGCTGAGGCGTGGCTGGTGTTGCCTCGGTGCGTCGCATTCACGATGTACGATTCGCTAGCTCCGGCACGGCGCGCCAGACCGGGGCCCGAGTTCGGGAATCGTGATTGGAGTTCGCGAGAGCCAAAAGCCAGGGCTTCTGGCGTCGGCGGCGGTCGTACCCTCATCCGCCCCTTCGGGGCACCTTCTCCCGAAGGGAGAAGGGAAAAGCGCGCTCGAGGATCAGCGCGACAGGGACTCGCTTTTACAAATCCCCAATCCCGACTCCCCAATCCCGGCGTCGCGCCACCGGCGCGGCGCTCACCAGCGCGGCGCCTTCGTCAACGGCGGCGCCTGGTGCTGGCGGTCGTAGGCGCGCAGGTCGTCGCGGATGTGGGCGATGCGCTGGCGGCCCAGGGCGTTGCGGCTGTCGTCCAGGACCACGCCGTCGAGCAGCTCGCCCATGCGCTGCACGGTCGGCAGCATCTTCTCCCAGGCGTCGAGCGCGGTCAGCGGCGCCGGAAGGGTCAGGAAGAAGGCGATCGCCGGGGTCTCCATCTCGCGGATGTGGGCCATGTCGAAGCTGCCCGGCTTCATGATGCTGGCCATGCTGAAGATCGGACCGCGCTCCGGATGGCCTTCCACCAGGCGGTGGAACACGTTCATGTGGCCGAAGGTCAGGCCGGTCTTCTCCGCGGCCACCACGATGTCCTCGCCGCGCAGCACCTGGCCCGCGCGGGCGGCGACGTACAGCGAGACGATCTTGTCGAAATCCTGGCTCGGCCGCTTGCCGAGTTCGGTGCCCGGCGCTTCCGCCGCGGGCAGGCCCAGTTCGGGTTCGCGCGCCTCGCCGTCCGCACCCGGTGCGGCCAGCGCGTCATCGCCGGTGGCCGGGGCATCGCCCAGCGAGGGCTCGCGGCGCGGCGCGGCCGGATCGGCCGGCTCCACGCGCCGGCCCTGGCTCGGTTTCTTCGGGCGGCCGAACAGGAAGATCGCCGCAATCAACAGCAAGCCGGCGGCGAGGATGCCGATGCGTAGCATTGCCATGTCGGACATTCAGGGGTTACTCCGGCAAGGGTACACAGGGGGAAAACAACTGCTAGGTGCGCACGAGGCCTGCCGGTCCGGGACCAACGCCTCCACGCGTATCGCGTCCTTTAGCATGTCACGTCAGGCCGCGCCCGCCAAACGCGCGGCCTCCTCGAGGTCCACGCTGACCAGGCGGCTGACGCCGGGTTCGCGCATGGTGACACCGCTGAGCTGATGCGCCGCCTCCATCGTCGCCTTGTTGTGGCTGACGAACAGGAACTGCACTTTCTCGCTCATTTCCTTGACCATCGCCGCCAGGCGGCCGACGTTGGCTTCGTCCAGCGGCGCGTCGACCTCGTCGAGCAGACAGAACGGCGCCGGGTTGAGCTGGAAGATCGCGAACACCAGCGCCACCGCGGTCATCGCCTTCTCGCCGCCGGACAGCAGCGAGATGCTCGACACGCGCTTGCCCGGGGGCCGCGCCATGATCGCCACGCCGGTGTCCAGCAGGTCCTCGCCGGTCAGCTCCAGGTAGGCGTGGCCGCCGCCGAACAGGCGCGGATACAGCGCCTGCACGCCGGAATTGACCCGGTCGAAGGTGTCCTTGAAGCGGCCACGGGTCTCGCGGTCGATCTTGCGGATGGCGTCTTCCAGGGTCTCCAGCGCGGTGTTCAGGTCGACGTCCTGCGCTTCCAGGTACTCGGCGCGCTGCGCGGCCTCGCCGTACTCGCTGATCGCCGCCAGGTTGACCGGCTCCAGTCGGCGCATGCGCGCATCGATCTGCTGCACCGCCTGCTCCCACTCGGCCGGGTCGGCGTGCTCGGGCAGGCCGTTGATCACGTCCTCGAGCACGAAGCCGGCCTTGACCACGGCGGCCGACAGCTGCTCGGCGCTGAGCACCAGCGCCTGCTGGTCGAGCCGGCGCTGGGCGATGCGCTCGCGCTGCGCCAGCGCCTGTTCGTCGCGCTGCTGGCGGGTCTGCTCCAGCGCGCGCAGTTCGTTGTCGATGCCGTCCAGCAGCGCGCGCGCCTCGCCGAGCGCGCGGTCGGTGCGCACGCGCTCGCTCAGCGCGGCCTGGTGCTCGGCCTCCAGCGCCAGCACCGGCGAGTCGCCCTCGTTCAACTGCGCGCTGAGCTCGCCCAGGCGCGCGTCCAGTTGCCCACGCTGGTTGCCCATGCGCTCCAGCGCCTGGCTCAGCGAGGCGATCTGGGTGCGCTGCGATTCCAGGGTCAGGGCCAGTGCGTGCGAGGCCTCGCGCACCCGCCGCGCGGCATCGCGGGCCAGGTCGCGTGCTTCGGTGAGCTGGCGGCGCTCGCTTTCCAGCGCATGCCGCACCGATTCCAGGTCGCCCATGCTGGTGACCGCGTCCTCCAGCTTGGAGCGCGCCTCGCGCGCCTGCTCGCGGCTGCTGTCGAGGGTTTCCAGCAGTTGCGCGACTTCCAGTTCGATGCGCTCGATACGGGTGCGCGCGGCGTCGACCTTGCCCTGCTGGCTCTGCAACTGCCCGGCCAGTTCGGACACGCTGCGGTGCGCCTGGTACAGCTGGCGCTGCGCGTCCTCGCGCTGCTGCTCGCCGGCCAGCAACTGCGCGCGCAGTTCGCCCAGGCGCTGCTCGAGGTCGGCCTCGCGCTCCTGCAGCGTCTCGATCTGGCCGCGCAGGCTCTGGATCTCGCGCTCGCGCAGCAGCGCGCCCTGCTTGGCCGCGCCGGAGCGCGATACCCGCAACCAGCCCTGGCCCAGGCGCGCGCCGTCGCGGGTGACGATGGAATCGCCCTCGCCCAGCTGCGGCAGCAGCGCGCGCGCGGCAGCCAGGTCCTCGGCCGCGTGCAGCCGCGCCAGCAGCCGGCGGATCGCGATCGGGCCTTGCACCTTGGCCGCGAGCGAGGTCGGCGCGAAGGTCTCGGCCGCGTCCTCGCCGCTGACCAGGGCGATGCGGCCTTCGCCGAGTTCGCCAAGGGCGTCGACCAGGGTCTCCGGCGCCTCCACCAGCACGCCTTCGATCAATTGCCCGAGCGCGCCTTCGACCGCGTTCTCCCAGCCGCTCTCGACGCTGAGCCGCTCGCCGACGCGCGCCGCCGAATCCAGCCCGCGCGCCTGCAGCCAGGCCACCGCCGCGCCCTGCTCCTGGCCGAGCGCGGCCTGCTGCAGGGTTTCCAGCGACGACAGCCGGCCGCGTGCAGCCTGCGCCTGCTTGCGCACGTCGGCCAGCTCGGCCTGCGCCGAGCGCTGCTGGTCCTGCAGCGCCGCCACCGCCTGCTTGCGCGCCTCGACCTGCTCGGTCAGCCCGTCCAGCGCGGCGCGCTGGGTCTCGTGCTGCAGTTCCAGTTGCGCGAACGCCTCGGACAGCGCGTCCAGGTCCAGCCCGGCGCGCTCGGCCTGCAGTGCCTCGCGGCGGCGCTCGGCTTCCAGCGACTGCCGGTCCAGGTAATCGACGCGGGTGCGCTCCACTTCGCCGGCGCGCGAGGCTTCGGCGGTGTTGCGCTGATGCGATTCCCAGCGCTGCTGCCAGTCGGCCAGGCGTGCCTCGGCCTCGCGCAGCGCTTCCTGCTTGTACTCGTTGTCTTCCTGCAACTGCTCCAGCTGCGGGCCTGCCACGTCCACCGATTCGCGCAACAGCGCCAGCTTGGCCTCGTCGGTGCCGATATGCTGGCCGAGCTCGGCCAGCGCCAATTGCGCCTCGTCGCGCGCCTTGTGCAGGCGCTGCGACAGATCGCGCTGGTGCTGGATCTGCTGTTCGATCCGGGCCAGGGTGCTGCCGACCTTGTAGACCTCGGCCTGCGCGGTGCTCAACGCCTCGGCGGCCTCCTCGCGGCGCACGCGGCCGGTCTCGATGCGCGCCTCGGCATCGCGCTGCTCGGCGATCAGCTGCTGCAGGCGGGTCTCTTCCTGGCCCAGCGCTTCGCGCAGGCCCTGCAGGCGTCCGTCCAGGCCGCGGTATTCCAGCGCCTTCCACTGCGCGTCCTTGATCCGCCGTTCTTCCTGCAGCGCCTGGTACTGCTCGGCCTGGCGCGCCTGGCGCTTGAGGTGCTCGAGCTGCTTGCCGATCTCCTCGCGCAGGTCGCCCAGGCGTTCCAGGTTCTCGCGGGTGTGGCGGATGCGGGTCTCGGTCTCCTTGCGCCGCTCCTTGTACTTGGAGATGCCGGCGGCTTCCTCCAGGTACACGCGCAGGTCTTCCGGGCGCGCCTCGATGATCTGGCTGATCATGCCCTGCTCGATGATCGAGTAGCTGCGCGGGCCCAGGCCGGTGCCCAGGAACAGGTCGGTGATGTCGCGGCGCCGGCACTTGGTGCCGTTGAGGTAGTAGCTGCTGCTGCCGTCGCGGCTGACCTGGCGCTTGACCGAGATCTCGTTGAAGGAGGCGTACTCGCCGGCGATGGTGTGGTCGGTGTTGTCGAAGATCAGCTCCACCGTGGCCTGCGACACCGGCTTGCGCGCCGAGGACCCGGAGAAGATCACGTCCGTCAGCGAATCGCCGCGCAACCGGCTGGCCGAACTTTCGCCCATCACCCAGCGCACCGCGTCGATGATGTTCGACTTGCCGCAGCCGTTCGGACCGACGATGCCGGTCATGTTGGTCGGCAGGTGCAGCGTGGTCGGATCGACGAAGGACTTGAAGCCGGACAGCTTGATGGTCGACAGGCGCATGGTGCGGGCAATCCATGGCAGGCGCCGCCGGCATTCCGAGCTGCGCTGCCGCTAATGAAGATCCAGGTGAGGTCCTGCGTCCAACCCATTGATGCGGCTACACCGCCGGGCCGACATCGGACACGAGTCGCTGAGTATAGCGGCCCCTGCGCGAGGCTGGGGCGGCCCGCGCCCGGGCGGCAGCGATGCGACGGCGGTCGCACACGCAGGAGATCGTGCCTGCCGGCCGTGCCGGCCAGGCCGCACGACCCGCCGGTGGCGGCGCAGGTCCGCAAAAACGACACGGGCACCTTGCGGTGCCCGTGTCGGTCCAGCGATGACGCAACGATCAGGCGTCGGCTTCGACCACGACCTTGACCGTGGTTTCCACGTCGGCGTGCAGGCGCACCAGCACCTCGTACTCGCCGATGTTGCGGAACGCGCCTTCGCCCAGCACCACTTCGCCCTTCTCCAGCGGCATGCCGGCGGCGGTGAAGGCCTCGGCGATGTCGCGCGGGCCGACCGAGCCGTACAGCTTGCCTTCGGTGGAGGCGTTGGCCTTGACGGTCACGCTGGCGCCTTCCAGCTTGGCGGCGCGGGCTTCGGCGTCGTCGTGGATCGACTTGGCCTTGGCTTCGTACTCGGCGCGCTTGGCTTCGAACTCGGCGATGTTGGCGGCGGTGGCCGGCACGGCCTTGCCCTGCGGCACCAGGTAGTTGCGGCCGTAGCCCGGCTTGACGTCGACCTTGTCGCCGAGGCCGCCCAGGTTGGTCACTTTCTGCAGAAGAATCAGTTGCATGGTCTTGCTCCGTTATTCGTTAGCGTCGGCACGCGGCCGCCGCAACGGGTGCTGTCCGAATAGGAGAAGCCGGGATTCGGGATTCGGGAATCGGGATTGCGCCCGATCGGCACCGCACTCTTCAATCGCCAGACTTCAGTGGAATGCCCGCACCGGAGGGTGCGGGCCAGGCGTTCCGGGAAACCCCGGAATCAAACGTCGTGGTTGTCCGTGTACGGGATCAGCGCCAGGAAACGCGCGCGCTTGACCGCCGTGGCCAGCTGACGCTGGTACTTGGACTTGGTGCCGGTCACGCGGCTCGGCACGATCTTGCCGTTCTCGGTGAGGTACTGGCGCAGGGTGTTGAGATCCTTGTAGTCGATCTCCTTGACGCCCTCGGCGGTGAACTTGCAGAACTTGCGACGACGGAAGAACTTGGACATGAGCGTGCTCCTTAGGCGGCTTCGGCGGCGTCGCCGTCGGTTTCGGTGGCGGCGGCGGGCGCATCACCCTCTTCGTCGTCGCGACGACGGCGCTCACCGCGCTCGGGCTTGTCGGCCTTCTCGTCCTTGCTCTTCATGATCAGCGACTGCTCGGTGTCGGCGCCGTCGCGCTTGATCACCAGGTGGCGCAGCACGGCGTCGTTGAAGCGGAAGCTCTCGACCAGCTCGCTCAGCACGGCCTGGTCCACTTCGATGTTCAGCATGACGTAGTGGGCCTTCACCAGGTTCTGGATCGGGTACGCCAGCTGGCGGCGGCCCCAGTCTTCCAGACGGTGGATGGTGCCCTTGCCGTTCTCGACCAGCGACTTGTAGCGCTCGATCATGGCCGGGACCTGCTCGCTCTGGTCCGGGTGGACCAGGAACACGATTTCGTAATGACGACTCATGGTGTGTACCTTTCGGATGTGGCCTTGCGGCCGGACAGCCCCCCGCGGTGCGACGGCGGTGGGGCAAGGACTCCCGCCGGGAAGGCAGGAAGCCGCACATTATGGCGCAGAAGTGCCGCTGCGGACAAGGTGCCGGGGCGGGAGGCGGGATGGAGGCGGCCTGGCCGGCGCGGCGACGCTCACGGCGCGGTGGCGTGCGTGGCGTCGGTGGTGAAGCTCTCGCCGCAGCCGCACTCGGCGGTGGCATTCGGGTTGCGGAACACGAAGGTCTCGCCCAGGCCCTGCTTGGCGAAGTCGATCTCGGTGCCGTCCACCAGCGGCAGGCTGGTCGCATCGACGTAGATGCGCACGCCGTCCTGCTCGAACACCGCGTCGTCCGGACGCGCCTCGCGCGCCAGGTCGGTGACGTGGCCCCAGCCGGAACAGCCGGTGCGCTCCACGCCGAAACGCAACCCCAACGCACCGGGCGTCTGCGCGACGAAGCGCTGCACGCGGGCATGGGCGACGGGGGTGAGACGGATGGCCATGGCAACGACTCCGGCGACTGCGAACGATCATTATAGGGAGGACGGCGGCCGATCGCCGCCACGCCTCGCAAGCGCTGCGCTCCAGCCAGTACACTTGCCCCTTCCATATCGAGTCGCTGCGGCGAGGATTCAAGTCATGACGGTGGTGAGCGTTGCACATGCGCTGGCCGGGAAGATCCCGGAAGGCGGCGAAGTCACGGTGCGGGGATGGGTGCGCACGCTGCGCGGATCTGCCGGACTGGCTTTCATCAACGTGACCGACGGCTCTTGCTTCGCCCCGATCCAGGTGGTGGCGACCGACGCGCTGCCCAACTTCGACGAGGTCAAGCGGCTCACCGGCAGCTGCTCGCTGATCGCCAAGGGCGTGCTGGTGAAGTCGCAGGGCAAGGGCCAGTCGTACGAGATCCAGGCCAGCGCGGTCGAGGTGGTGGGCTGGGTCGAGGACCCGCTGACCTACCCGATCCAGCCCAAGCCGATGTCGCCGGAGTTCCTGCGCGAGGTCGCGCACCTGCGCCCGCGCACCAACCTGTTCGGCGCGGTGACGCGCATCCGCAACTGCCTGGCGCAGGCGGTGCACCGCTATTTTCACAGCAACGGCTATTCCTGGATCAGCACGCCGATCATCACCACCTCCGACGCCGAAGGCGCCGGGCAGATGTTCCGCGTCTCCACCCTGGACATGGCCAACCTGCCGCGCGACGCGCACGGCCAGGTCGACTTCGGCCGCGACTTCTTCGGCAAGGAAACCTTCCTGACCGTATCCGGCCAGCTCAACGTCGAGGCCTACTGCCTGGCGCTGAGCAAGGTCTATACCTTCGGCCCGACCTTCCGCGCCGAGAACAGCCACACCACCCGCCACCTGGCCGAGTTCTGGATGATCGAGCCGGAGATCGCCTTCGCCGACCTGGCCGAGGACGCGCGCGTGGCCGAGGATTTCCTCAAGTACCTGTTCCGCGCGGTGCTGGACGAGCGCGCCGACGACCTGGCGTTCATCGCCGAGCGCGTGGACAAGACCGCGATCAGCAAGCTGGAGACCTTCATCAACTCGCCGTTCGAGCGCATCGAGTACGGCGACGCGATCGGCCTGCTGCAGAAGTCCGGGCAGAAGTTCGAGTTCCCGGTGGAATGGGGCCTGGACCTGCAGACCGAGCACGAGCGCTGGCTGACCGAGCAGCACGTCGGCCGTCCGGTGGTGGTGACCAACTACCCCGAGCACATCAAGGCCTTCTACATGCGCCTGAACGACGACGGCAAGACCGTCGCGGCGATAGACGTGCTGGCGCCCGGCATCGGCGAGATCATCGGCGGCAGCCAGCGCGAGGAGCGTCTGGACGTGCTCGATGCGCGCATGCTGCAGTTCGGCCTGGATCCGCAGCACTACGGCTGGTACCGCGACTTCCGCCGCTACGGCACGGTGCCGCACGCCGGCTTCGGCCTGGGCTTCGAGCGCCTGGTGGTGTACGTGTGCGGACTGAGCAACATCCGCGACGCCATCCCCTACCCGCGCGCGCCGGGCAGCGCCGAGTTCTGAGGCGAGCCGGGGAGCGCGCGCCATGATCCTGTTCTTCGCGCTGTGCTTCGTCGGCGTGGCGATCGCCGGGGCCAGCGCGTTCCTGATCTTCTGGCCGCTGACCCTGGTGCACATCCGCGACCGCCATCCGCCGCTGGTGGCGGCGTTCGGGCCGGGCGCCTTCCTCAAGCCGGCAGCGCTGGGCTGGCTGCTGGCGCGGCGCTACCGTCCGCTCGGCGACCGCGGCCTGTCCGGGCTGGCGACGCCGGCCTGGCTGTCGCTGCTGACCATCTTCTTCGGCCTGGGCATGGCCGCCCTGCTCTGGCTGCTTTCCCTGGTGATCCCATGACCTCAGATTCCCCCGCCCACGATCAGTGGTACCTGGCCAGTCTCGGCCGCCTGCTGGTGTGGGCACGCCTGCGCGTGCGCGCGGCCGGCACCGCCGAGGTGCTGGACAGCGACGGCAACACCCTCAGCTACGACAGCGAGGACACCGCCCGCGCGGCGCTGTTCGACGCCGAGTTCGTCGCCTTCGACGGTCTCGACGAGGACGATGCGCGGGCGCGCGGTTTCTCCTTGGGCGAAGTGTCGCCGCCACAGGCCGATCACGACGCCGATCTGCGCGGGCGGATGACCCAGAGCCTGGGCGCACGCGCCTGAGCCGGCGATGCATGTTCCGCCCGCCTTCGCCGAACACGACCTGGGTGCGCTCGACGCGTTGATCGCGGACAACCCGTTCGCCACCCTGGTCACCGTCGCCGACGGCCTGCCCTGCGCCACGCCGTTGCCGGTGCTGTACCGGCGCGACGGCGCGCGCATCCTGGTCGAAGGCCATTGGTCACGGGCCAACCCGCAGGCGCGGCACGTCGGGCCGGCCTTGCTGATCGTGCACGGTCCGCATGCCTACGTTTCGCCGGGCTGGTATCCGGACAAGCAGGCGATGGCGCGGGTGCCGACGTGGAACTACGCCACCGCGCACCTGCACGGGCAGCTGCAGCCCAGCGACGACGAAGCACTGCTGGCCGACGTGGTGGCGCGGCTGAGCGAACACCATGAGCGTGCGCTGGGCAGCGACTGGCGCTACGAGCCGGACAACGACGCGCACCGGCGCCAGTTGCGCGGGATTGTCGGCTTCCGGCTCGAGATCGAGCGGGTCGACCTGAAGTTCAAGCTCAGCCAGAACCATCCGCCGGCGAACCAGGCCGCGGTGCGCGAGGCGTTGCAGGCCCAGGCCGGCGCCGGTGCGCAGGCCATCGCGGCGCTGATGCACGCGCGCCGCCCGGACTGAACCTCACTGCCCTGCAGCAGGACTGACTGCACCTTGCGCCGTCGCCGCACGGCCGCGCCGCCGTGGCGTTCGCCGTCTCATCCGCAGCGGCTGGCCGGCCCCTGCCGGTCGTGCTCGGCACGGCGCGCACTAGCGCGCCCGCCTTCCAGCGGCGACAGGCCTTCGCGGATCGCATAGCGCGTCAACTGCGCGATGCTCTGCATGCCCAGCTTGAGCATGATGTGCTCGCGATGGGTGCCGATGGTCTTGACGCTGATGTGCAGGCGCGCGGCGATCTCCTTGGTCGAAAGGCCCTCGGACAGCAACTGCACGATCTCGCGTTCGCGCGAGGTCAGCAGGGTGTACGCGGAGACCGTGTCGCCGGGCGGACAGCGGTACTCGCTGACCAGCGACTGCGACAGCTGCGGGCTGATGTACAACTGGTCGTTGCCGACCTGCTGGATCGCGCGCAACAGTTCGTGGAAGGTGCTGTTGCGCGCCAGGTAGCCCTTGGCGCCGGCGTCGATGGCCGCGCGCACGTTGGCCGCGGCATCGGAGGCGGCGATGCAGATCGCCTTGCTGCGCGGGCTGCGCTGCAGCAGCCGGCGGGTGGCCTCGATGCCGTTGAGACCCGGCAGCATCACGTCCATCAGCACGACGTCCGGCTGCCGTCGGGTCACCAGTTGCACGCACTCCAGTCCGTCGACCGCATGGCCGACCACGTCGATGTCCGGCGTGTTGTTGAGCAGGGCCACCATGCCCTCCAGCACGATGCTGCGTTCGGCGGCAATCACGATACGTGTGTTCATTCTCTACCTGTGTTGGCAATGGAACTCCCAACGCGCGACCGCGCGGCAACCCGCGTCCCCTGCAGTGCGACGCGCCCCTTTTTTCAACCGATGCGACAGCGCTGAACCTGCGCTTGCGTTACGTCCTCAGCTTGTCACGCTGCGCTATGGCAGCCATCGGCTTCAGGCTGATATGGGCGAGCAGGAGGGCTGAAATTGTGCGAATTGCCGCATTCGTCTAGCCTCGTAGACAGAATCGTGTGCTAGCACGCTCGCGCTGTGACGCAGAACGAAGTCCTGCGACGCAATCGGTGTTGAGGCCGGGCGCGCTGCGCGCGTCTCGACGACGTCGTCAGTCGGCCGGCGCCGAGGGTGGCGGCAGCCGGGCGGCCTCCACCTGCAGCATCGCGCGGGCGAACTCGGCCAGCCGTTGCTGGATCGCCGCCGGCGGCGTGCCGGCGGCGATCGACTGCTGCAGCGCCATCAACTGCGCGGCCAGTTCGCCCTGCCAGCGCATGCGCTCGGTGTCGTTGCTGGCGCGCTGCACTTCCAGCGAGGCCTGCGCCTGCGCCGAGGTGTCGCCGCGCACCAGCGTTTCCATGGAATCGACCAGGCGTTGCAGCAGGCGGTACACCGCGGTGGCGGAAAAGCCGCCCAGCATCGCCAGGGTCGGCTTGCCGAAGCTGCGCATGCTGCCGCTCTCGAACAGATCCGGCGGCAGCACCTCGACCAGGATCAGGCCGGCGATCAGGCCCAGGATCATGCGTGCGCCATAGGAGGCGTCGTACTTGGGGTCGTAGGTGGCGTCGGCGACGTAGCGATGCACCTGGAACAGCGAAGAGAACGAGGCACCCAGGCCGGCGCAGAACAGCAGGAACAGCGCATTCCACAACAGCACGCTGCCGGACGAATCGAGGAACCCCAGGCGCACGTTGTCCGCGCTGACCTTGCTGGACAGCGCCGACGCCACCACCAGGAACAGGAACAGCAGCGACGTGACGGTCAGCGCGCGCACCAGTGGCAGCGGGCCGAGCAACGTGGCCCAGTGCGGGCGGCGGCGCTCGGCATCGAGCAGGAACACCGCCTGCGGCGTCGCCGGGCGGATCAGTTGCGCCAGGCGCCGATGGGTCACCGCCAGTTCGTGCGCGCGCGGCTCGATCTCGCCATCGTCGGCCGCGCCCTCCGCGGAACCGGTGCCGACCAGCACCGACAGACGCGCGATCAGTTCCGGCGGCACCGCCATGCCGTGCTCCAGCGCGTAACGCGCCATCGCTTCGCACTCCGCACGCAATTGCGGCAGGATGCCCGGCGGCGGCAGGCGCGGCCCGGCACTGCGGGCAGCGGTCAGCCGGCGCCGCAGCGCGCCGGCCAGCGCCTTGATCCAGACGTTCATCGCATCACTCCTGGACGGACACGGTGGCCGGCGCCTGCGCGCGGCGGATTACGGGTTGGTGGGCGCGCGCTCCAGCAGTGCGCGTTCCCGACGCGCCCCGGTGCGGTCGATGATCTGCAGTTCGACGTGTCCATCCGGCGTTGCGCGCAAGGTCAGTTGGCCGTCGCTCAATCGCGCACAGATCCCCTGATCGTTCATGTCCAGCGCATACAGCGCGCCTGCTTCGCGCATGCCCAGGTAACGGCCTTGCACCCTGCACTCGCGTGGCGCGCCGTAGCGCAGTTGCACCGTGGGGTTGCCCGGCGCCTGCGGCGTCGCAGCAACGCTCAGTTCCACCGCAACGTCCCGATCGCCGCGCTCGGGGCGGACCATCCCGCGCCACTTGCCCTGCAGCAGGCTGGGCTGGCCCGGATCGCTATGCAGCACCACCGGCAGGTCCTTGCCGTCGACGGTGAGCCGCAGGTCGTCGCCGCTGCGCTGCACGCGCAGCGGCTTGCCCATCAGCTTGTCGCAGTAGGCACCGCCATTGATCGAGTCCAGCACGAAGGCGCCACCCGGTTGCGGCTTGACCAGCAGCGTGCAGTTCAGCGGCGAGCCGAACATCAGCCTGGTCTTGCCGTCGCGCTGCACCAGGCGCACCGTCGCCAGGCGCTGCGCGTCCAGCGCCAGGGTGCCACTCCATTCGCCGGCCGGCAGCGCCTCGACGCTGGCCGCGGCGGCCGGCGTGGGCGCCTGCGGCACGGCGCCGAGGGCGAACGGCATGGCCAGGCACAGCGCCAGCCAGAGCGGGAAACGCGCAACACCACGCGAACGGATACGCATGCGACTCTCCTGTTGGATACGAAGGAAAAACGACGGCACGGTCAGGACAGACCGCGCCAGAGCAGCGCCAAGACGGCCGCCACGAAGCACAGTACGGCAAGCAGCCACAGTGCCCGGCGTCGGCGTCGGCGCAAGCGCTGCGCGCGGGCCAGCGAGCGCAGGTCGATGTGCAGTTCTCGGCACCACAGGTCGGTGTCGTGCCGGGACAGCAGAAAGCCGTGTCTACGCATGTGCGGTCTCCTGGGCGGGATCGTGCGGCGCGGCCGGTTCGGACAGGTGCCACAGCTTCAGCAGCTGACCATCGAACAGCACTTCGCCGACCGGGGTGTGGGTGCCGCGGAACAGCACCTGCAGGCGGTGGCCCGGCCGCCGTGGTCGTCGCGGCAAGACCTGCAGCAGCAGGCGCGGCGCCTCGTCCGGCATCTCCACCACGTCCAGTTCCACGTCGAAGGACAGGGCCAGCTCGCCGATCTGCGGCAGTTGCCAGGCGCGCAGTTCCCACAACGGGATCCGCCACGCTGGCGGCTCGGCCTCCTCCGTCACCACCTGCACGGTCTCGGCGGCGCCGAAGCACGCGCGCAAGGCCTGCTCATGGCGGGCCCGGCACCGGCGCTGCGCGTCCAGCAGCGCCGCCGACAGCCCCTGCAGCAGCAGGTCGAATTCGCAGCGCAACCTGGCCATCACTCGTCCTTCAGCCAGCCGGGCTTGCGCGGAAACCCCACGTGGTAGCACAGCCACTGCATCACCACCTGGTGCTCGCCGATCTGCAGCACGGCGAAATTCTTCTCGGTACCGATGATCGCACCCTTGGGCGAATCGCTCAGGCACCGGTTGAGCAAGGCCCGCGCCGCTTCGATCTGCTCGGGCGATTGCATCTGCGTCGGGTTGTCGCTACCGACCACGACCCGCTTGACGAACTTGACTTCAGTAAGGTCGAACATCGTTGACGAGTTCCCCGACGAGATGGTTCAACGGACCGCTCTGGGATTACGGGGTGACCGCAACCGGCTTGCCGATCTTGCGCGGCGCCACCGCGGTCTGCAGGATGTCCAGCACCCGCGCCAGGCCTTCCGGCGGACCCTTGTCCGCGGCGTGCACCGAGACGTGGTACTTGGCCGAGTTGTCCGAGCTGCGCGTGTTCTCCTTGCTGGTGGAGACCGAGCCCTGGATGTGCACCTTGGCCTTGAACAGGCCGAAGCCGTATTCCACGTCCGCCGACATCGATGCCGCCGCATCGGTCTTTTCCTTGGAGGAGAAGGACGACTTCACTTCCATGTCGAAGGTGACGTCCACGGTCTGGATGCTCAGGCTGGGCACGTTGACGATGGCCAGCAGCGGCACTTCCAGTTCGACCTCTTCCTCGGCGATGCCGCCGGCCTTGTCCGGGTCGTCGACCGGCCGCTTGAAGCGGAAGCTGGCGGTGCGGGTCGCGCCGGTGCCCTGCGGATCTTTGGGATCGGTCGGCGGCAGGAAGCCGATGACGCGGATGAAATCGGCGGTGGCGCGGGCCAGCTTGACCTGTGCGTCGCAGGCCGCATCCAGCGGTCCGCCGATCAGGTCGCCCATCGGCAGACCCTTGAATTGACTTGACATGTTGACGAGTTCGTCAGCCATTGCAGTGACTCCTTAGTTGGTGGGATTGGTTACATCGTCCGTGCCCGCGACGTCCGGCTTGTCGGCCATGACCGTCTTGAACACGCCCTGCGTCTGCGCCAGATGGTTGAGCAATCTGGCCGCTCCGTCAGTCGGTTCGGTGCCCTCCACGCGCAGCACGACGTGGACGGCACTCTGGCGCTGGCTCCGCGCGCTGGCGCTGGTATCCACGCGCACGCTGGAACGGGTGGCCGTGCGCTTGGCCTGCCAGGCCGCTTTCGGGCCGGGCGGCTCCGGCGCGAAGAAACCGTCGGCCGACTGCAGGCCGCCGAGGTCGCCGAGTTGCGCATCGAAGCTGATCTCCACGTCCTTGATCCGCAGCACATTGGTCGAGACCAGCGGCAGCAGCGGCGCGCGGTAGTAGTCCTCGTCGCCCTCGGCGGCCTGCGGGTGCTGCGACGGCAGGCGGATGATCACGCTCTTGGGCCGGTGGAACTCGTCGAAGTAGTCGCCGAGGTTGGCCATCTGGTGCTGCTCGATGCGGTCCTGCGCCTCGATCACCGCGCCGGCCAGCGCTTCGATCAGGTCGTTCAATGCGGTCGGTCCAGCCATGGTCGCTCCTGGGGAAAGAAGGCCGCCGTCGGCGACGGCGGCGGATCGGCAGCATGCGCCGCGCGCGCGCTCAACTCAGGTCGGGAAAGGAATCGGTGCGCGCCAGCCAGCCCTTGAGGAACTTGGCCAGCGGCGGCCGGGCCGCGACCAGGCGCTGGTAGTAGTCGCGTCGGCCCTGCTTGTAGCGCGCGTACAGATCGCGCTGGTCCGCCGCCTTCAGCGCGGCCAGGGTGGCCGGGCCGATCTTGCCGTCCTCCGGCAGCTTCAGCGTCGGGGTCTGTGCGTTGAGCACGCGCTGCAGCAGCTTGATCGCGTTGCTGCCGGCGTTGACCTGGAAGTCGAACAGGATGTTGGCCAGCGGCTGCAGCGCGATCTCGTCGCCGTGCACCGCATTCCAGTAGCAGGTCTTGTAGATCACCCCGGCCTGCGCGTCGGTGAGCGCGCGCAGGTTGTCCAGGGTCGGCTCCAGTTGCAGCAGGCTCTTGGCGTAGACGCGGAACGTCGCCAGGGTGATGCCCTTGTTGGTGGCGCCGCCCGGGTCCACCGGGTCGTTGACGAAACCGCCCTCGTGCTTGAGCAGGGTCGGAAAGAATGCGTTGAAGTCGGCCATGGGTTCCTCCGCTGGTGCCCGCTGGTGGGCGTGGAGGAAGTCTGCGCAGCGGTGCGCGGCGGCGGGATCGGCAAAAGCCCGATCCGGCGGCGCCTGCGCACTGAGGCGCCGCGGCGATCCGGCGCGCCGGCGTGCATGCCGGTGCGCCGCGCCGGGCTGCGCACCGGCCGCGGGCTTCTGGGATAATGCCGGGCTATGAGCAAAATCGCGCAACTCCTGGACAACAACCGCTCCTGGTCCGAACGCATCAATCGCGAGGATCCCGAGTTCTTCAGTCGCCTGTCCAAGCAGCAGACGCCGGAGTACCTGTGGATCGGCTGTTCCGATTCGCGGGTGCCGGCGAACCAGATCATCGACATGGCGCCGGGCGAAGTGTTCGTCCACCGCAACATCGCCAACGTGGTCGTGCACACCGATCTGAACTGCCTGTCGGTGATCCAGTTCGCGGTCGAGGTGCTGAAGGTGCGGCACATCCTGGTGGTCGGCCACTACGGCTGCGGCGGCGTGCACGCGGGTCTGACCCGTGCGCGGCTGGGCCTGGTCGACAACTGGATCCGCCACGTCACCGACGTGGCCGAGAAGCACGAGCACTGCCTGCAGCAGGCCGGCGACCTCAACGTGCAGCACGCGCGCCTGTGCGAACTCAACGTGCTCGAGCAGGTGGTCAACGTCAGCCGCACCTCGATCGTGCTCGACGCCTGGGCGCGCGGCCAGGAACTGACCGTGCACGGCTGGGTCTACAGCCTGCGCGACGGCCGCGTGCACGACCTGGGCATGGAACTGGACCGCATCGACGACCTGGCGCCGCGCTACGATGCCGCCCTGGCGCGCATCAGCCAGGACCGCGAGGACCGCTGAGCGGCGCGCACGGCCCCGTCATTCCCCGCTAGGATCCGCATGCTCCCCGGCCCCCTCAACCTGCACGCCTGGATCGACGCCCATCGGCACCTGCTGAAGCCGCCGGTCGGCAACAAGTGCATCCACGCCGGCGACTTCATCGTGATGGTGGTCGGCGGGCCGAACGCGCGCAGCGACTATCACTACGACGAAGGCCCGGAGTGGTTCTACCAGCTCGAAGGCGAGATGGTGCTGAAGATCCAGGAGGACGGCGCGGTGCGCGAGATCCCGATCCGCGCCGGCGAGACCTTCCTGCTGCCGCCGAAGGTGCCGCACTCGCCGCAGCGTGGGCCCGACTCGGTGGGCCTGGTGATCGAACGGCGACGCCTGCCGCACGAACAGGACGGCCTGCTGTGGTACTGCGCGCACTGCAACCACCTGCTGTACGAAGCCTACTTCCCGCTGCAGGACATCGAGACCGACTTCCCGCCGGTGTTCGCGCGTTTCTACGCCTCCGACGCGCTGCGCACCTGCGCCCGCTGCGGTCACGTGCATCCGCGGCCGCCGGCGGCCGCCGCGCCGTGACCGCCCTGCGCCTGCACCGTTCCGGATCGCGATGCTGCGCAGCCTGATCGCGCTCAAGCCGCGCGACGTGCCGGTGCGCGTGGCCCTGCGCAACACCGCCGCGGTGGTCGCGCCGCTGGCGCTGGGCGTGGCCGCCGGCCATGCCGAACTCGGCCTGGCAGTGTCCACCGGCGCGCTCAACACCATGTTCTCCGACCAACCCGGCCCGTACCGGGCGCGGATGCAGCGCATGCTGATGGCGGCCCTGGCAGCGGGCGTGGCCGCGCTGCTGGGCATGCTGATCGGCGCGCATACGGTCGCACTGGCGCTGAGCGCCCTGGTGCTCGGCCTGGGCGGCGGCCTGCTGGTGGCGCTGGGCCCGGTCGCGGCGCGGGTCGGGCTGACCAGCATGATCCTGCTGGTGGTCAGCGCCGACGTACGCCTGCCCCCACCGCAGAGCGTGGGCGTGGCGGCGCTGATCTTCGCCGGCGGCGTGTTGCAGATGCTGATGGCGCTGGCGGCCTGGCCGCTGCAGCGCTACCGGCCGGAGCGCTTCGCCCTGGCCGACCTGATGCGGCAACTGGCCGGCCTCGCCCGCCAGCGGCCGAGCGCGACCGCAGCGCCGCCGGCCACCGAGGCGGTGCTCGAGGCGATGGTGATGCTGCATGGCGAACACCGCTCGCGCGGGCGTGCGGTGCAGGCGTTCCGGGTCATCGCCGAACTGTGCGAACGCGCGCGGCTGGAGCTGCTGACCCTGGCCGACCTGCATGGGCGCCTGGAGGCGACGTCGCCGGCGCGGCTGCCGATCGAACGCGTGCTCGAACGCAGCGCGGTGGTGCTGGACCAGCTTGCGCACGCGCTGGACGGCGCCGAGGATCCCGACGCGGCCAATGCCTCGATGACCGGGTTCGACGATCTCATCGACGCGCTGGCGCAGGTGCAGGCGCAGACCGAGGACACCCGCGAACGGCGCCTGCTGCGCATCGCCGTGGCGCGTGCGCAGGGCCTGGGCGGGCAGTTGCGCGCACTGGTCCGCAACGGCCGCTGGGCCAGCAGCCGCGGCGAGATCCAGGCCGAACTGGCCGAGGCGCGGCTGCCGGCGGCGCTGCGCCCGCTGGCGCCGCTGCAGACCTTGCGGGCGAACCTGAACCTGTCCTCGGTCGCGTTCCGGCATGCGCTGCGCTGCGGCGTGTGCCTGGCGCTGGCGGTGCTGTTCGCGCGCTGGCAGGCCATCCCGCACGGCTACTGGATCCCGATGACCACCGCGATCGTGCTCAAACCGGATTTCGGCGGCACCCTCAGTTTCGGCGCGCTGCGCGTGGCCGGCACCTTCGCCGGGCTGCTGCTGGCCACCGTGCTGGCGCACTTCGTGATGGACGGGGCGGTGGTGCGGCTGCTGTTGCTGACCGTGTTCTGCCTGGGCTTCCGCCTGCTGACCCAGGTCAACTACGGGCTCGGCGTGGCCTGCCTGACCGGCATGCTGGTGCTGCTGCTGTCGTTCGAGGGCATGGCCCCGGGCGAGGCGATCGGCGAGCGCATCCAGGCCACGGTGCTCGGCAGCGCGCTGGCACTGGCGGCCTATGCGCTGTGGCCGACCTGGGAACGCAAGCACATCCGCGCCATCCTCGCGCAGTTGCTGCTCGCCTATCGCGACCATTTGAGCGCGGTGCTGGAGGGGCGCCTGCAGGCGCTGCCGGACACCCGCGCGGCCTCGCGCACCGCGCGCACCAACGCGCAGGCCTCGATCGAACGCCTGCGCGGCGAGCCGCGGCGCAAGCGCAACCTGCGCGAGCTGACCCTGGCCGAATCGGTGCTGGCCAACGGCAACCGGCTGATCCGCGCCTCGCTGTCGCTGGAAGCGGTGCTGCGCGATGCGCCGCCGCTGCCGCCGCTGCCGGAACTGCAGCAGTTCCGGCAACAGGCGCATGCCGCGCTCACCGAGCTGGCCGAGGGCCTGCGCACCGGCACCCCACCGCCGCAGGCCAGCCTGCGCACGGACGAGCGGCGCCTGGCCGAGGCGCTGGCCGCGCACCTGCAGGACGGCAGCGACGGCGGCGCCCTGGCGGCATTGGCCGATACCGGCGACCGTGTCGCCGACAGCATCGGCACCCTCACCCACCTGGTCCGCAGTGCGCTGCTGCCGGCCGCGGCGGCCGCAAAGGAACCGCCGCCGGTGGGCGCGCAGCGCAGCGGGTGAAGGCGCAGGCCTGTCGTGCCGGCGGCGCGGAAAGCGCGCAGCCCGCCGCAGCGCCACGCCGCCGGACAGTCACCTCAGGTCATCACCCACGTTCTAGACTCTCGCCCTGCTTCCCGGAACCCAATGCCGATGAACGAGATCCTGTCCCGCCAGCACGCCATCGCCCTCGACGCCGCCGATCCGCTGCGCGCCTTGCGCCAGGAGTTCCTGTTCCCGCAGCACCAGGGCGCCGACCAGGCCTACTTCGTCGGCAACTCGCTGGGCCTGCAGCCGCGCGGGGCGCGCGCCGCGGTGCAGGACGTGCTGGACAAGTGGTCCTCGCTGGCGGTGGAAGGCCATTTCAACGGCGACACCCAGTGGATGACCTACCACGAACTGCTGGCTGCGCCGCTGGCGCGGCTGGTCGGCGCGCATCCGCACGAAGTGGTGGCGATGAACACGCTGACGGTGAACCTGCACCTGCTCATGGTCAGCTTCTACCGGCCCACCCGCGAGCGCCCGGCGATCCTGATCGAGGCCGGCGCGTTCCCCTCCGACCAGCACGCAGTAGCCTCGCAGATCCGCTTCCACGGCTTCGACCCGGCCACCGACCTGATCGAAGTGCAGCCCGACGGCGCCGACGGCACCGTGTCGCTGGCGGCGATCGAGCACGCCATCGCCGAGCACGGCCCGCGCCTGGCACTGGTGCTGTGGCCCGGGGTGCAGTACCGCACCGGCCAGGCCTTCGACCTGGCCGCGGTGGCGCGGCTGGCGCGCGCGGCCGGCGCGGCGGTCGGCTTCGACCTGGCCCACGCGATCGGCAACGTGCCGCTGCACCTGCACGATGCCGCGCCGGATTTCGCGGTGTGGTGCCACTACAAGTACCTCAACGCCGGCCCCGGCGCGGTCGCCGGCGCCTTCGTGCACGAGCGCCACGGCCACGGCGACACGCCGCGCTTCGCCGGCTGGTGGGGCCACGACAAGCGCACCCGCTTCCGCATGGCACCCGAGTTCGTCGCCGCACCCGGCGCCGACGGCTGGCAGCTGAGCAACCCGCCGATCCTGAGCATGGCGCCGCTGCGCGCCTCGCTGGACCTGTTCGAACGCGCCGGGCTGGACGCGCTGCGGCAGAAGTCGCAGCAGCTCACCGGCTACCTGGAGACGCTGATCCGCGCCCGCCTGGCCGACACCCTGCAGATCATCACCCCGTCCGACCCGGCGCAACGCGGCTGCCAGCTGTCGCTGCGCGTGGCCGGCGGCCGCGAGCGCGGCCGCGCCCTGTTCGAGTATCTGCAGTCGGTGGGCGTGCTCGGCGACTGGCGCGAACCGGACGTGATCCGGATCAGCCCGGTGCCGCTGTACAACCGCTACCGCGACGTCTACCGCTTCGTCGAGGAAGTGGAAACCTGGGCCGGGGTCTGACCCGCCTTCTTCGCGCGGCCCGCAGCCGCGCTTTCCGGACACCGCATTGAACGCATCCCCCCGCAGCATCACCCTGATCGGCGCCGGCCTGGCCGGCTCCCTGCTCGCCATCCTGCTCTCGCGCCAGGGCTGGCAGGTCACCGTCTACGAGCGTCGTGGCGACCCGCGCGTGCACGACTACGAGCGCGGCCGCTCGATCAACCTGGCCCTGGCCGAACGCGGCCTGCACGTGCTGCGCCAGGCCGGCGCCGATGCCGCGGTGATGGCCAAGGCGGTGATGATGCGCGGGCGCATGGTGCATTTCGCCGACGGCCACCAGCAGCTGCAACGCTACGGCCGCGACGACAGCGAAGTGATCTGGTCGGTGCACCGCAACGATCTCAACATCACCCTGCTGCAACTGGCCGAGCAGGCCGGCGCGCGCATCCACTTCTACCGGCGCCTGCACACGGTGGATTTCGACGCCGGCTACGCGCGCTTCATCGACGACCGCGACGACCAGCCGCACGACATCCGCTTCGAGAGCATGATCGGCGCCGACGGCGCCGGCTCGGCGCTGCGCGCGGCGATGCAGCGCAAGGCGCCGATGGCCGAACACATCGAGTTCCTCGATCATTCCTACAAGGAACTGGAGATCCCGCCCAGCGCCAGCGGCGGCTTCCGCATCGAACCCAACGCGCTGCACATCTGGCCGCGCGGGCACTACATGTGCATCGCCCTGCCCAACGATGAGGGCACCTTCACCGTCACCCTGTTCCTGCCCAACAAGGGCGAGCCCAGCTTCGCCACCGTGCGCAACGGCGAGGAGGCGCTGGCGCTGTTCGCGCGCGATTTCGCCGATGCGCTGCCACTGATGCCGCAACTGGCCGAGCACTGGGAACAGCACCCGCCGGGCCTGCTCGGCACGCTGCGCCTGGAGCGCTGGCACCTGGACGGCCGCGCGGTGCTGCTGGGCGACGCCGCGCACGCGATGGTGCCGTTCCACGGGCAAGGCATGAACTGCGCGTTCGAGGATTGCGCGGCGCTGGCCGCGCACCTGCAGCGCGAGCCGGACCTGGCCCGTGCCTATGCCGCCTTCGAGGCCGAACGCAAGCCCAATGCCGGCGCGATCCAGCAGATGGCCCTGGAGAACTACGTGGAAATGCGCGACCGCGTCGGCGACGCCGGCTTCCTGCTGCAGCGCGAACTCGGCCAGGCCCTGCAGGCGCGGCACCCGACCCGCTTCGTGCCGCACTACACCATGGTCACCTTCCTGCGCACGCCGTACGCGCAGGCGCTGGAACGCAGCGAGGTGCAGCGCGACATCCTGGTCCAGGCCACGCAGGGCCACAGCGATCTGTCGCGGATCGACTGGCAGTGGCTGGAGCGCATCGTGCACGCGCGGCTGGCGCCGCTGGAGGGGGCGCATTGAACCGGCGTACCCTGTGCGGGCACCCGGTCTTCCGCAGGAGCGGCTCTCCCTGGTCTGGGGCGATCTGTTGCGACAGCATTCCCGGTAACGCCCATCGCGGCTGAAGCCGCTCCTACACAAGCATCCGCGCTCCGCGCCTCGCCTGCCCCGCACCATTCGACTCGTCATGCCCGACAGCTTCCTCTTCTACGACCTGGAGACCTTCGGCGCCGATCCGCGGCGCACGCGCATCGCGCAGTTCGCCGCGGTGCGCACCGACGCCGATCTCAACGTGATCGAGGAGCCGATCAGTTTCTTCGTCAAGCCGGCCGACGACCTGCTGCCCTCGCCGGTCGCCACCCTGATCACCGGCATCGCCCCGCAGCAGGCGCTGCGCGAGGGCGTCAGCGAAGCCGAGGCGTTCGCGCGCATCGCCGAGCAGATGGCGCGGCCGCAGACCTGCACCCTGGGCTACAACTCGCTGCGCTTCGACGACGAGTTCGTGCGCCACGGCCTGTTCCGCAATTTTTACGATCCTTACGAACGCGAGTGGCGCAACGGCAACTCGCGCTGGGACCTGCTGGACATGCTGCGGCTGATGCACGCACTGCGCCCGGAGGGCATCGTCTGGCCGCAGCGCGAGGACGGCGCCACCTCGTTCAAGCTGGAGCAACTGGCATTGGCCAACGGCGTGCGCGACGGCGATGCGCACGAGGCGCTGTCCGACGTGTACGCCACCATCGGCATGGCCCGGCATTTCCGCCGCAGCCAGCCGCGGCTGTGGGAGTACGCGCTGAAGCTGCGCGACAAGCGCTTCTGCGGGACCCTGCTCGACGCAGTGGCGATGCAGCCGGTGCTGCACGTGTCGATGCGCTATCCGGCCGCGCGCCTGTGCGCGGCGCCGGTGCTGCCGCTGGCACGGCATCCACGCATCGACAGCCGGGTGCTGGTGTTCGACCTGGAAGGCGACATCGAGCCGCTGCTGCGCTATACGCCGGACCAGATCGCCGACCGCCTGTACACCCCGCAGGCCGACCTGCCCGAGGGCGAACAGCGCATCCCGCTCAAGGAAGTGCACCTGAACAAGGCGCCGGCGCTGGTCGCCTGGGCGCACCTGCGCGAGGCGGACTTCGCCCGGCTGCGGCTGGACCCGGCGCAGCTGTTGGCCAAGGCCGCGCGCCTGCGCGAGGCCGGCCCGGCGCTGGCGGAGAAGGTACGGCGGGTGTTCGCCAGCGAGCGTGCCGCGGTGCCGACCGATGTCGACGCCTCGTTGTACGACGGCTTCCTGGCCGACGGCGACAAGCGGGCCATGGCCCAGGTGCGCGCCAGCCCACCGGCGCAACTGGCCGCGCTGGAAGGCCAGTTCCGCGATCCGCGCCTGCCCGAACTGCTGTTCCGCTACCGCGCGCGCAACTGGCCGCAGAGCCTGTCCATCGCCGAGCAGGCACGCTGGGACGACTACCGGCGGCAGCGCCTGCAACAGGACAGCGGCCTGTCCGAACTGAACTTCGACACCTTCTATGCGGAGCTGGCCGATTTACGCCTGGCTCACTCGCAGGATGCTACCAAGCAAGCCCTGCTCGACCAGTTGGCCGCCTGGGGCCACGACCTGCAACGCAGCCTATGACCAGCTATTTCAGCGACGCCAGCTTCAAGTTCCTGCGGGCCCTGGCCCGGCACAACGACAAGGCCTGGTTCAACGACAACCGGCACAAGTACGAAGAACACGTGCGCCAGCCGTTCCTGCGCCTGATCACCGACCTGCAGCCGGACCTGGCCCAGGTCAGCGAACATTTCCGTGCCGATCCGCGCGGCGTCGGCGGCTCGCTGTTCCGCATCCATCGCGACGCGCGCTTCTCCCACGACAAGTCGCCGTACAAGACCTGGCAGGGCGCGCGCCTGTTCCACGAGCGGCGCAAGCAGGTGCCGGCGCCATCGTTCTACATCCACCTGCAGCCGGGCGAGAGCTTCGTCGGTGCCGGGTTGTGGCATCCGGAACCGGACACGCAGCGCAAGGTGCGCCAGTTCATCTTCGACAATCCCGGCAGTTGGAAGGCCGCCGCGCACGCGCCGGCGCTGCGCCGCCGCTTCGACTTCGAGGAAAGCGAGATGCTGGTGCGGCCGCCGCGCGGCTTCCCGGCCGACTTCGAGTGCATCGACGACCTCAAGCACAAGAACTGGGTGTTCTGGCGCCAGCTCGACGATGCGGCGATGACCGGCCCGCGGCTGCGCACGCAGATCGCCGCCGACCTGCAGACGCTGGGCCCGTTCGTGGACTATCTGTGCGCGGCGCTGGACCTGGAATTCTAGAACGGCAGCGTTTTCCCGTAGGAGCGGCTTGAGCCGCGACAGGCATTCCCATCGACGCCCGTCGCGGCTGAAGCCGCTCCTACGCGACCGGAGGACATCCCATGAAGAAATGGCTGGCATTGCTGTTCCTCGCCCTGTTCGCCCTCGGCGGCTACGTCGTCGCGGGGCCGTACCTGGCCATCCGCGGCATCGACCAGGCGCTGCGCGAGCGCGATGCCGCGGCGCTGGAGCGCTACGTCGACTTCCCCACCCTGCGGGTGAACCTCAAGGCCCAGGTGGACGATGCGCTGGTACGCCGCGCCGGACCCGACCTGCAGTCCAGCCTGTTCGGCGGCGCGCTGCTGTCGCTGGCCGGCGGCCTCGGTGGGATGAGCGTGGACGCGCTGGTCACCCCGGCCGGCATCGGCGCGCTGATGCAGGGCGACGCGCTGTGGAAACGCGCCAGCGGCGACACCGTCGGCGGCGACACCTACGCCGCGCCGCGTCCGCCGCAACCGCTGCGACAGGCCGAACACCGCTTCGAATCGACCACGCGCTTCGTCGCCACTGTGCACACGGCCGACGGCACCGCGGTGCCCTTCGTGTTCACCCGCGACGGCCTGCGCTGGAAGCTCAGCAACATCCTGCTGCCGCTGTAGGCAATGGCGGCGGCGTGCGACTGGGCTGTGATCGCCTTTCGGAGCATCTCCAACACCCCGTTTTGTCTGGGATCGTCCTGTCTCGTAGGAGCGGCTTCAGCCGCGACGAGACGTTCCCTGCATGGCTGTCGCGGCTGAAGCCGCTCCTACGCGGGCGCCCTGTCATGATCGGAGGCTCCTTCAGTCGCGACGAACGAAGCGCGGATGTCTCCCCAGGCAGCATGCAGTCGGGACTGAAGTCCCTCCCACAGGAGGCACATCCGGCTATCTCCCGCCATCCGCCTTCTGTTGGGTGTGGATCAACTGTTCGACTGGACTCACACATGCAGTTCCTCCACCGTCGCCTGCCCGGCCTCGGCAAGGCAGAGTCGCTACAACTGCAGGCAGATCAACTCGGACACTTCCGGATCGCCGGCGCTGCGCCATAGGTTGCGGGTGGCGAATGCGCGCCCGGCGTCCGGGCACATCAACGCGATCTCGAACTCCGGCGGCGCCTGCACCCAGCGGTGTGGCGCGCACTCGTCGGTGCGGAAGGACGCGACACCCGTCTGGACATGCCGCGCTTGCTCGCCCGTCGTCGCCGTGGTGGCGGCCACCGTCAGCATGCGGCCATCGCGGGTGACCGCGGTGTTCCAGAAGTCGGTGCCGAGGTCGATCTCCGTCACCGACGTGTACGGCGGGTCCATGACGCCGGCGCTCGCGGTCGGTGCCGCCCACGACACGCGGTTGCCGTCGGCGATGCGGCCGGGTCCGAGCGAGAGCCACAGGCGGCCCTGTTCGTCCATCGCCGATTGGCAGATCGGCGGCGTCCGCGCGATGCGCTTGGGCGGCCGTGGCAGGCCCGGCTCCGCGAGCCACAGGCTGCCCTCGGCCGCCACCGCCAGGATCTTGCCATCGGGCGTCGCGTGCAGCTGCAGTTCCTCCGCCAACGCCCTGCGCCGCACGCTGCCATCCGCCAGACTGATGGCGCTGAGCTGTGCGGAGCGGGCATTGGCCGCATGCACATGGCCGTGCAGCGGCAGCAGGCGGTCGATGTAACGCGGAATGCGCGACGTCCATTTTTCCGCGACGCGCAGCGTGCCGGCCTCGAGCCGGAACAGCTTGGTCTCGGTGGCCGCCAGCACGCTGCCCTCGCCGTCGCTGGCGAAGGCCCGCGCCTGGTTGCCGAGGGCGACCGACGCCACTTCGTCGCCTGTCGCCATGGACAGCGCGCGCACCCGCAGCGCGCCGACGCTGACGCCCCATCCATCCGCGACCAGCACCTGCCCGGTCCGCTCTTCCAGCCAGAGTCGATGGGCGGCCACGCCGGGCACGGTGGTCCGCCACAGAATCGTGGCAGCTTCGGGATCTGCGCTCGCGTGCGCAGGCGGGGACGCGGATGAATCGTGTTGCGGACGCATCGATGCGCGGACTCTTCCATCAACGAAGCGGGAACTCTTGCAAATCGCACCTGAGCGCAACGTGTTTTGCCAGCGTTGGCGTGCAACGTCAGACAGGCGCCGTGTGCGAGCGATTGCAGGCGCTGCGCGAGGACGGACGAACGCACGCGGCATCGCGTACCGGACCCGCGCTTCGCAATGACGCACTTGCCCCGCAGCGACTGCGCGCCATCCCGCGCATCGCGCCAGTGCACGCCCCAACCAGCGCCGGTACGCGCCAGGCGACGCGTCTGATGAGCAGCCGGTCGCAACCGCAACCGTCTGAAGGAGACAGACACGCAGCGCACCCTCGGCACGCGCAGCCCAATGACCCGATACAGCCAGGCGCCGCCTAGCGCTGAGCGCCCGCCTTCGTCCCGCCCACCATCGCCTGCTGCACGCGCAGGAACGGCATGCGCAGTTGCCAGCGTGCCGACCACGGCAGGCGCGCCAGGGCCGCGTGCGCGTCCAGCGCCGGCAGCGCGCCGGTCCAGGCGAACACCACGTGGTTGTCCATCTGCGGCTCGTCCAGGCGCAGCACGCGGCCGCCGAACAGCGCGCGCAGATGCGCCAGATGGCGGCGGGTATCCGTGTCGTACAGGTTCACCGCCAGCACCCCGCCCGGCGCCAGCGCCGCGTGGCAGTCCTCGTAGAAGCTGCGGCTGAGCAGCGCGGCCGGGATGCCGTCGGCGTCGTAGGCGTCGAGCAGCAGCAGGTCGTAGCGGTCGCGCCGCTGCGGCAGTAGCCGCACGCCGTCGCCGTGCACGGCCTCGAAACGCGCGTCGTCGTCCGGGATGCGGAAGGCCGTGCGCAGGGCCAGCACGTCGGCATCGGCTTCGATCGCCTCGATCCGCGCCTGCGGCAGGTGCCGGTAGCAGAACTTGGCCTGCGAGCCACCGCCGAGACCGACGATGCCGATCCGCCGCGGATCCGGGCGCAGCAGCAGCGCGCCGAGCATGCTGCGGGTGTAGCCCACCTGCAGCACGTCCGGCCACCAGGTGTACATGCGGCTCTGGGTCACCTCACCCTTGAACTGCAGGCTGGTGTAGCGCCAGCCGTGGCGGACATAGGGTCGTCCGGGACGCAGGTCGGTGGGTGCGTCCGCTCCTTGTCGCAGCAGGCGGCGCAGCGCGGCCCAGCGGCCGCCGGGCGCCGCGCTCACGGCTTGGCGATGTCGTTGGCGACCCCGTGCGGCACATGTCCGGCGGCGACGCGCTCGCGGGCGGCGCTGTCGATGTTGTGCTGCGAATCGTCGAAGAAGATGTCCGCCCCGAAGGCCTGCAGGAACGGGCCCTTGTGGCGGCCGCCGAGGAACAGCGCCTCGTCCAGGCGCACGCCCCATTCGCGCAACGTACGGATCACCCGCTCGTGCGCCGGCGCCGAGCGCGCGGTGACCAGCGCGGTGCGGATCGGCGACGCTTCGCCAGCCGGGAACGCGGACTGCAGCGCATGCAGTGCCGACAGGAAATTGCGGAACGGCCCGCCCGTCAGCGGCTCGCGCGCGTTCTCGCGTTCGTAGCGACCGAACGCCTCCACGCCCTGCTCGCGCGAGAAGCGCTCGCCCTCGTCGCCGAAGATCACCGCATCGCCGTCGAAGGCGATGCGCAACTGGGTGGACAGGCGGTCGGCGTCGATCGCGCCGGCCGCCGCGGCCGCTTCCTGCGCATGCTCGCCAGGCGGCTTGGGCAGGATGGTCGCCGCGGCGATGCCGTGGCTGAGTGCGCGCCGCACCGACTCCGGGTTGGCCGACAGGAACAGGTCGGTGCCGAACGGCTTGACGTAGGGCCACGTGGCCTCGCCGGAGGTGAAGGTGGCGCGGACGATGCCCAGGCCGTAGTGCTGGATCGAATTGAAGATGCGCAGCCCGGTGTCGGCGGAATTGCGCGACAGCAGGATCACCTCCACCGGCGGCGTCTCCGGCGGCGTGCCCTGGTTCAGCGCCAACAGCTTGCGCACCACCGGAAACGCCACCCCAGGCGCGAGCACATCGTCCTCGCGCTCGCGCTGGTACGCGCTGTACGCCTCCACCCCCTCCCGCTCGAACAGGGCATGGCCCTCTTCCAGATCGAACAGGGCGCGCGAGGTGACCGCGACGGTGAGCAGACGGGGGGAGTTGTCGGACATTTTGGGCTGGCAGTGGGGAATCGGGAATGGGGAATAGGTAAAAGCGGCTTGCAGGCGTGGAAGTTATCCAGGGAAAGGAAATTGCCAGGAAACCGCTCTTGCGATTCCCCATTCCCGATTCCCCACTGCCAGCCGCTACACCATGAATTGCTCGCTCAGGATCCGCTCCTCCAGGTTGTGCTCCGGATCGAACAGCAGGGTGACCAGGCGGTCGCGGGATTCGCGGATGGTGACTTCGACCACGTCGCGGGTCTCGTGCGAGTCGGCGGTGACGCTGACCGGGCGCTTGTACGGGTCCAGCACGCGGAAGCGCACTTCGATGTCGGCCTTGAGGATCGCGCCGCGCCAGCGCCGCGGCCGGTATGGGGCGATCGGGGTCAGCGCCAGGGTGTGCGAACCCAGCGGCAGGATCGGGCCGTGCGCGGAGGAGTTGTAGGCGGTGCTGCCGGCCGGGGTGGAGACCAGCACGCCGTCGCAGATCAACTCGTCGACCCGGGTCTGGCCATTGAGATCGATGCTCACGTGCGCGGCCTGGCGCGTCTGCCGCAGCAGCGAGACCTCGTTGTAGGCCAGCGAGCCGGTGGTGGCGCCGGATTCGGTCTGCGCCAGCATCTCCAGCGGCCGCAGCTTGGCCGGCTCGGCCTGGGCCAGGCGCGCGACCAGGTCGTCGTCGCGGAACTGGTTCATCAGGAACCCGACCGTGCCCAGCTTCATGCCGAACACCGGCTTGCCCAGGCTGCCGTGGCGATGCAGGGTCTGCAGCATGAACCCGTCGCCGCCGAGCGCGCACAGCACATCGGCCTCGGCCGGCTCGCAATCGCCATAGCGCGCGACCAGTTGTTCGCGCGCCCGCTGCGACTCGGTGGGGACACTGGCAAGAAAACAGATGCGGGGCGAGGACGGCATGGACGCATTCATGGCGCCGATCATACCTGTCCGGGTGTAAAGCCGGGATTCGGGAGTCGGGATTCGGGATTGGCAGAAGCGGGCTATCGCGTCGGAAACGGGACAGCCAAGAGCGCGAAATTGCGCAGCCCGAAAGGATGCGATTCGGGAGTGGCGCTTCGGGATTGGCAAAAGCGGGCAACGGGATCGGAAGGTGCAAAGAGGAATCGAGAAAGCGATGCACCGTCGCGAATCCCCACTCTCGACGCCCCAATCCCCCCACCACGACAGCCCCCTCGCCCACCCCCACATTCCTCCCTGGAGGAAAGCCCCCCTTCTGTTAAGGGGGGCGCGGCGAAGCCGCGGGGGATAGGCAAGGTGGCCTTGCGGCGCCAACCGTTTGCGCCGCAAACGGTTGGGTCAGGCCCGCACGGGCCTGACCACGGGGCTACACCCCGTGCGCCGCCAGCTGGCCCAGCCGCTGCACCGCCACCGACACGGTGGGATAGTCCAGCGTCTTCTGCGCAGCCAGTTCCTGCAGCATGCTCAGGGTGAAGCGCAGGCTGCTGTCGTCGCGCTGCAGCCAATGCTGCACCTTGGCCTCGGCGGTGCCGCCCGGCAGGCTCAGCGCCTGGCCGGCCAGCGCGCTGTGGTGCTTGGCCAGTTCGTCGCGCAGCACGCCGCGGGCCACTGCGTGCCAGCGGCCGTTGACCTCCAGCGCGTCGATCTGTTCGAACAGCCACGGCAACTGCAGCGCCTCGCCGAGGCGGAAGTGCACCTTCGACACCTCCACCGGCTTGAGCTTGCGGGTGCGCGCCATCTCGATGATGTCGAACGCCGGCTCCAGGAAGCGCAGTTCCGACAGCTGCTGGGCCAGCGCCGGCGGCAGGCCCTTGTCCTGCCACTCCTGCACCAGGGCTTCGTAGCGCGGACGCTGCGAATCGGGCAGCACGCCGGAGGCGACGCGGATGTCGTTGAACGGCTCGTAGTAGCGCTCCACCGCCGCGGTGATGCCCGGCATCGGGCCCGGACGGAACAGCAGCCAGCGCACGAAGGCGCGCTGCAGCGTCCAGATCACCTCCAGCGCGTCGATCTGCACCGACTCGGGCACCTTGCCGTCCAGCGCATCGATCTGCGTCCACAGCGCGCGCGCATCCAGCGTCTCGCGGCTGATGGTGTAGGCCTTGGCGACCTCGGCGATGCTGCGGCCGGTGTCTTCCTGCATGCGCATCAGGAAGGTGGCGCCCATGCGGTTGATGGTGGTGTTGGTCACCGCCGTGGCGATGATCTCGCGCTTGAGGCGGTGCCGCTCCATCGCGTCGGCGTACTTCTTCTGCAGCGGCTGCGGGAAGTAGCGCTGCAGTTCCTTGGACAGGTACGGGTCCTCGGGGATGTCCGATTCCAGCAACTGCTGGAACGCCACCAGCTTGGAGTAGGACAGCAGCACCGCCAGTTCCGGCCGGGTCAGGCCCTGGCCGCGGGCCTTGCGTGCGGAGATCTCCGCGTCCGAGGGCAGGTACTCGATCTGCCGGTCGAGCAGGCCCTGCGCTTCCAGGGTGCGGATGAAGTGCTGCTTGGAGCCCAGGCGCTTGACGCTCATCCGCTCCATCAGGCTCAGCGCCTGGTTCTGGCGGATGTTGTCCCACAGCACCAGCTCGGCGACCTCGTCGGTCATCGACGCCAGCAGCTTGTTGCGCGCGTCCAGGGTCAGCTTCTTGGCCTGCACCACGTCGTTGAGCAGGATCTTGATGTTGACCTCGTGGTCGGAGGTGTCCACGCCGGCCGAGTTGTCGATGAAGTCGGTGTTGAGCAGCACGCCGACTTGCGCGGCCTCGATGCGACCGAGCTGGGTCAGGCCGAGGTTGCCGCCCTCGCCGACGATCTTGCAGCGCAGCTCGCCGCCGTTGACGCGCAGGCCGTTGTTGGCGCGGTCGCCGACGTCGCCGTGGGTCTCGCTGGCGGCCTTGACGTAGGTGCCGATGCCGCCGTTCCAGAACAGGTCCACCGGCGCCTTGAGGATGGCGTGCATCAGGTCGTTCGGCGAGAGCTGCTTGACCCCCGGCTCCAGGCCCAGCGCCTCGCGTACCGGCGCGCTGATCTCGATGGACTTGAGCGTGCGCGGATAGATGCCGCCGCCGGCGCTGATCAGCTTGGCGTCGTAATCGGCCCAACTGGAGCGCGGCAGCTTGAACAGGCGCTCGCGCTCGGCGAAGGACGCTGCCGCGTCCGGGTTCGGGTCGAGGAAGATGTGGCGGTGGTCGAACGCGGCCAGCAGGCGGATGTGGCGCGACAGCAGCATGCCGTTGCCGAACACGTCGCCGGACATGTCGCCGATGCCCACGCAGGTGAAGTCCTCGTTCTGGCAGTCGCGGCCCAGCGCGCGGAAGTGGCGCTTCACCGACTCCCAGGCGCCGCGCGCGGTGATGCCCATGCCCTTGTGGTCGTAGCCGACCGAGCCGCCGGAGGCGAACGCGTCGCCCAGCCAGAAGCCGTGGTCCAGCGCCAGGCCATTGGCGATGTCGGAGAAGGTGGCCGTGCCCTTGTCGGCGGCGACCACCAGGTACGGGTCGTCCCGGTCGTGGCGCACCACCTGCGGCGGCGGCACGATCTTGCCGCCGACGATGTTGTCGGTGATGTCCAGCAGGCCCTGGATGAACAGCTTGTAGCAGGCGATGCCTTCGGCCAGCACCGCATCGCGGTCACCGCCGACCGGCGGGCGCTTGCAGAAGAAACCGCCCTTGGCGCCGACCGGCACGATCACCGTGTTCTTGACCATCTGCGCCTTGACCAGGCCCAGCACCTCGGTGCGGAAGTCCTCGCGCCGGTCGGACCAGCGCAGGCCGCCGCGCGCCACCGCGCCGAAGCGCAGGTGCACGCCTTCCACGCGCGGGCCGTACACGAAGATCTCGCGGTACGGACGCGGCTTGGGCAGGTCCGGCACCTTGGCCGAATCCAGCTTGAAGCTGATGCAGTGGCCCAGCCCGCCATCGGCGTTGCGCTGGTAGTGGCTGGTGCGCAGGGTCGCCTCGATCACGCCCTTGAAGCTGCGCAGGATGCGGTCCTCGTCCAGGCTCGCCACCTGGTCGAACAGCTTCAGCAGCGCGGCCGAGACCGCCTCCAGTTGCGCCTCTCGGTTGCCGCTGCGCGCGTCGATCACCGGCTGCAGCGCCTTCAGCGCGGCCTCGTCGCCGTGGGCGAGCAGGCGCAGCTGCGCCGCCAGCGCGGCCTGGCCCTCGGCGATCTGCGCCTTGCTCTCGCTGCCGGTGGCCGGATCGAAGCGCGCCTCGAACAGTTCCACCAGCAGCCGTGCCAGCAGCGGATAGCGGTTGCAGGTCTCTTCCACGTAGGCCTGCGAGAACGGCACGCCGGTCTGCAGCAGGTACTTGCAGTAGCCGCGCAGCACCGCGACCTGGCGCCAGCTCAGGCTGGCGCCGACGATCAGGCGGTTGAAGCCGTCGTTCTCGGCGTCGCCGCGCCAGATCCGCACGAACGCCTCGCACAGCGGCGCGTCGGCGGCTTCCACGTCGATGCTGCCGGCCAGCGGCTCGACCTCGAAGTCCTGGATCGACAGCGGCGTGCCGTCCACTACCAGCCGGTACGGACGCTCGGAGATGACCCGCAGGCCCAGGTTCTCCATCATCGGCAGCACGTCCGACAACGGCAGGTCGTCGTGCTGGCGGTACAGCTTCAGGCGCAGGCTGTCGGCGCCGTCGCGGCGCAGCGCCTGCAGGCTCAGGTGCAGGTCTTCCGGGCCGCGCAGCGCGGCCAGGCGCTCGACGTCGCGCGCGGCGATCTGCGCGGTCGACTCCTCGATGTAGCCGGCCGGCAGCGCGCGGCCGTAGCCGGCGGCCAGGCGCAGGCCATCGCGCTCGCCGCGGCTGGCCACCAGCGCCTCGCGCAGGTCGTCGTGCCAGTTGCGCAGCAGGTGCGCCAGGCGCGATTCCAGTTCGGTGGTGTCGAACTCCAGCGCCTCGCCCGGCTTCGGCCGCACGATCATGTGCAACTGCGCCAGCGGCGACTCGCCCAGCACCACGTTGGAATCGATGTATTCGCCGTGCAGCGCGTCCTTCAGCAATGCCTCGATGCGCAGGCGCACGTCGGTGTTGAAGCGCTCGCGCGGGATGTACACCAGTGCGGAAATGAAACGGCCGTACTTGTCGCGGCGCAGGAACAGGCGGCTGCGCACCCGCTCCTGCAGACCGAGGATGCCCATCGCGGTGCGGTACAGCTCTTCCTCGTTGGACTGGAACAGTTCCTCGCGCGGCAACGTCTCCAGGATGTGGCGCAGCGCCTTGCCGCTGTGGCTGCTCGGGGTCAGCTCGGACTTGCGCATGACCGAGTCGAAGCGCTCGCGCACCAGCGGAATCTCCCACGGGCGGCGGTTGTAGGCGCTGGAGGTGAACAGGCCGAGGAAGCGCTGCTCGGCGATGATGCGGCCCTTGGCGTCGAACTCCAGCACGCCGATGTAGTCCATGTAGCCGCTGCGGTGCACCCGCGAGCGCGCATTGGTCTTGGTCAGGATCAGCGCTTCCTTGGTGCCGGACTCGCTGAGGCCGTGCGCGGCCAGCGTGCGCACCGGCCGCGCCGGCGACTTGTCCTGCCCGCGCAGCAGGCCCAGGCCGCTGTCTTCCAGCGGCGCCAGCACGTCTTCGCCGCCCTGCTTCTCCACGCGGTACTCGCGGTAGCCGAAGAAGGTGAAGTGGTCGGCCGCGGCCCAGCGCAGGAATTCCTGCGCCTCGCGCCGGCCCTTGTCGTCCACCGGCAGGCGCCGGGTGGTCAGGTCGTCGGCCAGCGCCAGCATCTTCTCGCGCATGCTGCCCCAGTCGCGCACGATGTTGCGCACCTCGCCGAGGATGCGCCGGATCGCCGCTTCCACCTGCGCCATGTCTTCCGGCGGCTGCCGGTCGATCTCCAGCGCCATCAGCGATTCCGCCTTGCCCTCGCCCACGTTCTCCAGCGTGCCGCTCTTGTCGCGCTGCATGCGCAGCACCGGATGGCCCAGCACGTGCACGCCGATGCCCAGTTCCGCCAGCGCCATGCTCACCGAATCGACCAGGAACGGCATGTCGTCGTTGACGATCTGCAGCACCGTGTGCGACGACTCCCAACCGTCGTCCTTCAGATTCGG
This sequence comes from Xanthomonas indica, assembly GCF_040529045.1. Lineage (NCBI taxonomy): Bacteria > Pseudomonadati > Pseudomonadota > Gammaproteobacteria > Lysobacterales > Lysobacteraceae > Xanthomonas > Xanthomonas indica. The sequence goes on from NZ_CP131914.1 coordinate 3,336,020, forward strand.
ATTGAACACCCGCACGTTGACCGTGCCCGGCTTGCGCTTGCGCGCGAATTCCAGCATCGACGCGGCCAGCGCCGCCCACTCCTGCGCGCTGTGGTGGGGGAACTCGTCCTCCTCCATGCGCTTGTAGAACTCCTCGGCGAACGTCTGCGCTTCCTCCTGGCGGGCGGCCGGATAGCGCTTGCGCAGCGCCGCGAACACCGGGGTCAGGCTGAAACCGCTGGCGGCGGGCGCCGCGTCGATCACCTTGGCCGTGGCCGGCACGGTCGCGGCCAGCTTGGGCGGCGTCGCGGCCTTGCGCGGGGCGGCGGGCTTGGCCGCAGGCTTGGCGGCCGCCTTAGTCTTGGCAGGTGCCTTGGCCGGCTTGGTGGCGGACGGGGTCGCGGTGGTGCGGGTGGCGGCCGGAGATTTGGAACGGGAAGCGGCGTGTTTGGGTTTCATGACGGAGAGCAGCAACGATGCTCGATGGGAAAGCGAGAATTGTACCGGTGCTCCGTTCAACTACCTTGCTGCATCGCAAACCGAGGGCGTGGCGGAGACGAGGCGCCAAATCGGGCAAAGCGGCTCGCAACACCATCGTCACGCCGCGATCACCATGCTTTGCGGGCCGTGTTGTTGTCAGCAAGAACGCCGCGGTGTCAAGGCTGTTCTAATTCTAAACTGGACGGTATAGTCCACAATCGATGAGCACCCCCCTCGCCTCTGCCGCACAGCGCCAGGCGCGCGACCAACGCGTGTACGCGGTCGTGCGCGAGCTGCTGGCCGAGGAAGGCATGGGCCTGAGCATGGACACGGTGGCGGCACGCGCTGGCTGCTCCAAGCAGACCCTGTACAGCCGCTACCGCAGCAAGCAGGCCTTGCTGCGGCGGGCCCTGCAGGACCACCTGGACCTGGCCACCGCGCACCTGGAGCCGGCGCAGGGCGACCTGCGCGGCAGCCTGCTGCGCTTCGCCTGCGAATACCTGGAACAGTTGTTCGAGCCGAGCGTTCTGCAGAGTTCCCAGCTGATCGCCGCCGAGTCCCGGCACTTCCCCGAAGAAGCCCGCGCCTTGTTCCACGACAGCGCCGGTGCACTGATGCAGCGCCTGAGCGAGCATCTGCGCGATGCCATGGCCCGCGGCCAGCTCCGGCATGACGATCCGCACTTCATGGCCGAACTGCTGTTGAGCATGATCGTCGGCATGGATTTCGAGCGTCGGCGCTTCCACAGCGCGCATCGCGACGCGCCCGCCGCGCAGCGTGCTTGGGCCGAGTTCGCCGTGGACGGTTTCCTGCGCGCCTTCACCCCCGCCCCTTCCCTTCCTTCTACAAAACCAGACCGGAGTACCACCCGATGACCTCCCCGTTGCGTTCTCTCGCCCTGGCCTGCGCCGTCGTGGTGGTGTTGGCGTCCTGCAAGAAACAGGATCAGCAGCAGGCCATGCCGCCGCCGGAGGTGGGCGTGCTGCAGGCGCAGCCGCAGACCGTGCCGCTGCAGCGCGACCTGGTCGGCCGCCTGTCCGCGTTCCGTAGCGCCGATGTGCGCGCCCGCGTGGCCGGCGTGCTGGAAAAGCGCCTGTACACCGAAGGCACCGACGTCAAGGAAGGCCAGCCGCTGTTCCAGATCGACCCGGCGCCGCTGCGGGCGACGCTGGCCTCGGCGCAGGGCCAGCTGGCCGCCGCCGAAGCCACCTACGCCAACGCCAAGGCCGCCGCGGCCCGCGCGCGCAGCCTGGCACCGCAGGCCTATGTGTCCAAGTCCGACCTGGACAACGCCGAGGCCACCGAGCGCAGTTCCGCCGCGTCGGTGCAGCAGGCCCGTGCCGCGGTCGAAACCGCGCGCATCAACCTCGGCTACGCCACCGTCACCGCGCCGATCGCCGGCCGCGCCGGCAAGCAGCAGGTCACCGAGGGCGCGCTGGTCGGCCAGGGCGACAGCACCCTGCTGACCACGATCGACCAGCTCGACCCGCTGTACGTCAACTTCTCGATGAGCGCCGACGAACTGGCGCAGCTGCGCCAGGCGCAGACCGAGGGCAACGTCGCCCTCAACGCCGAGGACAAGTCCACCGTGCAGATCAAGCTCGGCGACGGCAGCACCTATGCGCATGCCGGCACCCTGGACTTCTCCGGCGCCGCGGTGGATCCGAGCACCGGCTCGGTGACGCTGCGCGCATTGCTGCCGAACCCGGACCGGGTGCTGCTGCCCGGCGCCTTTGTCAGCTTCGCGGCCAACCTGGGCCAGCGCAAGGACGTCTACCTGATCCCGCAGGCGGCGGTGCTGCGCGATGCCAAGGGCGCCTACGCCATGGTCGTCGGCAAGGACAGCAAGGTGGTGCGCAAGGACCTGACCACGGTCGGCCAGCAGGGCGACAAGTGGATCGTCAGCGGCGGCCTGCAGAGCGGCGACCAGGTGGTCGTCAGTGGCCTGCCCAAGGTCAAGGAAGGCGCACCGGCCGTGGCCAAGCCGTGGGACCCGAACGCCGCTGCGCAGGGCCAGGGCCCGGGCGCTGGCGCGGCCCCCGGCCAGGGCGCCCAGGGTGCTGCCGCGCAGGCCAAGGGCGCCGCCCCGGCGCAGGGCGCAGCGCACGGCGATTCGCCGGACGCCGCCTCGCATTCCGACCAGCCGAAGCAGTAACGGACTCCCCCCATGCCTAAGTTCTTCATCGAACACCCGGTCTTCGCCTGGGTGGTGGCGATCCTGATCTCGCTCAGCGGCGTGATCGCCATCCTCAATCTCGGCGTCGAGTCGTATCCCTCGATCGCCCCGCCCCAGGTCACCGTCACCGCCACCTATCCCGGCGCCAGCGCCAGCACCACCGAACGCTCGGTCACCCAGGTGATCGAGCAGCAGTTGACCGGCATCGACCATCTGCTGTACTTCAGCTCGTCGTCGTCCTCCAGCGGCACCGCCACCATCACCCTGACCTTCGAGACCGGCACCGATCCGGACATCGCCCAGGTGCAGGTGCAGAACAAGGTGTCGCTGGCCACCCCGCGCCTGCCCTCGGAAGTGACCGCGCAGGGCGTGGTGGTGGCCAAGGCCAACGCCGGCTTCCTCAGCGTGATCGCGCTGCGTTCGGACAACCCGTCGATCGACCGCGACGCGCTCAACGACATCGTCGGTTCGCGCGTGCTGGAGCAGATCTCGCGCGTGCCCGGCGTCGGCAGCACCCAGCAGTTCGGTGCCGAGTACGCCATGGACATCTGGCTGAACCCGGAGAAGCTGCAGGGTTACCACATGTCCGCCAACGACGTGTACACCGCGATCCGCGCCCAGAACGTGCAGTTCGCGGCCGGCTCACTGGGTTCCGACCCGGCACCGCAGGGCCAGTCGTTCACCGCCACGGTCAGCGCCGAAGGCCGCTTCACCTCGCCCGAGCAGTTCGAGAACATCATCCTGCGCGCCGACGGCAACGGCACCGTGGTGCGGCTGAAGGACGTGGCCCGGGTCGCGTTCGGCCCGACCAACTTCGGCTTCGATACCCAGTACAACGGCAAGCCGACCGGCGCCTTCGCGATCCAGCTGCTGCCCGGCGCCAATGCGCTGAGCGTGTCCGAGGCGGTCAAGTCCAAGATGGACGAGCTGCAGCCCAGCTTCCCGCAGGGCGTCACTTGGTTCACGCCGTACGAGAGCACCACCTTCGTCAAGATCTCGATCGAGGAAGTGGTCAAGACCCTGGCCGAAGCGATCGTGCTGGTGTTCCTGGTGATGCTGGTGTTCCTGCAGAACTTCCGCGCCACCATCATCCCCACCCTGGTCATCCCGGTGGCGTTGCTGGGCACCTTCCTGGGCATGTGGGTGATTGGCTTCACCATCAACCAGTTGACCCTGTTCGCAATGGTGCTGGCGATCGGCATCGTGGTCGACGACGCGATCGTGGTGATCGAGAACGTCGAACGCATCATGTCCGAGGAGCACCTGGCACCGAAGGCGGCCACGCACAAGGCGATGACCCAGATCACCGGCGCGGTGGTGGCGATCACCGTGGTGCTGGCGGCGGTGTTCATCCCCTCGGCAATGCAGCCCGGCGCGGCCGGCGCGATCTACAAGCAGTTCGCGATCACCATCGCCATGTCGATGGCGTTCTCGGCGTTCCTGGCGCTGAGCTTCACCCCGGCGCTGTGCGCGGCCTTCCTCAAGCCCACCCACAACGACAACCCGAACTGGGTCTACCGCACCTTCAACAAGTACTACGACAAGCTGGCGCACCGCTATGTCGGCGCGGTCGGCAGCACCATCCGCCGCGCGCCGCGCTGGATGGCGGTGTTCGCCCTGCTGTTGGTGCTGTGCGGCTTCCTGTTCACGCGCATGCCGGGCAGCTTCCTGCCGGAAGAGGACCAGGGCTTCGCGCTGGCGATCGTGCAGTTGCCGCCGGGTGCGACCAAGACCCGCACCAACGAGGTGTTCGCGCAGATGCGCGGCGTGCTGCAGCAGCAGAAGGCGGTCGAAGGCATGCTGCAGGTGGCCGGCTTCAGCTTCCTGGGCCGCGGCGAGAACGTGGGCATGGGCTTCATCCGGCTCAAGCCCTGGGAGGACCGCGACATCGCCGCAGGCGACCTGATCCAGCAGTTGAACGGGATGTTCTACGGGATCAAGGACGCGCAGATCTTCGTGGTCAACCTGCCGACCGTGCAGGGCCTGGGCCAGTTCGGCGGCTTCGACATGTGGCTGCAGGACCGGACCGGTGCCGGCGAAGAAGCCCTGCTGCAGGCGCGCAACATCGTGCTCGGCAAGGCCGCGCAGCGCCAGGACACCCTGGCCGGCGTGCGCCCGAACGGCCTGGAGAACTCGCCGCAGCTGCAGTTGAAGGTGGACCGCGTGCAGGCGCAGTCGATGGGCCTGTCGGTCAACGACATCTACCAGTCGATCCAGCTGATGCTGGCGCCGGTGTACGTCAACGACTTCTTCTACGAAGGCCGCATCAAGCGCGTCAACATGCAGGCCGACGCGCCGTTCCGCACCGGTCCGGAGTCGCTGCGCAACTTCTACGTGCCCAGCAGCACCGCCACCGACAGCAGCGGCCTGCCGCAGATGATCCCGTTGAGCACGGTGGTGAGCTCGGACTGGATCTACAGCTCGCCCTCGCTGAGCCGCTACAACGGCTACTCGGCGGTCAACATCGTCGGTAACCCGGCCCCGGGCGGCAGCTCGGGCCAGGCGATGGGTGCGATGGAGGACATCGTCAACAACGACCTGCCGCCGGGCTTCGGCTTCGACTGGAGCGGCATGTCGTACCAGGAAATCATCGCCGGCAACACCGCCACGCTGCTGCTGGTGCTGTCGATCGTGGTGGTGTTCCTGTGCCTGGCGGCGCTGTACGAGAGCTGGTCGATCCCGGTGTCGGTGCTGCTGGTGGTACCGATCGGCGTGCTCGGTGCGGTGGCGTTCTCGCTGCTGCGCGGCCTGCCCAACGACATCTACTTCAAGATCGGCCTGATCACGGTGATCGGCCTGGCCGCCAAGAACGCGATCCTGATCGTCGAGTTCGCGGTGGAGCAGCGGGCGATGGGCAAGACCCTGCGCGAGGCCGCGGCCGAGGCGGCGCACCTGCGCTTCCGCCCGATTCTGATGACCTCGTTCGCGTTCATCCTCGGCGTGCTGCCGATGGCGATCTCCACCGGTGCCGGCGCCAACGCCCGCCACGCCATCGGTACCGGCGTGATCGGCGGCATGCTGTTCGCCACCGTGCTGGGCGTGCTGTTCATCCCGCTGTTCTTCGTGATGGTGCGGCGCATGCTCGGCGACAAGCTGGACGAGCCGTCGAAGGAGTTCACGCAGATGCAGGAAGCCGGTTTGGCGCGGCATCAGCCGGATCGCTGAGGGGCGGGGATTGGGGATTCGGGAGTAGGGATTCGTGAATCGACCCGCTCCCGGTCCTGATCCTTCCGCCCTGCAGAGGCAAAACAAGAAGCGGCCGCAAGGCCGCTTTTTGTTGTCCGGGAACCTAGTCGGGAAGTGCGGTCCAAAACCCGGCCCAAGGCTGAGAGCTCCTTCAAGGCCGAGCGCTCCTTGTGGGAGGGACTTCAGTCCCGACGCATTGCAGCCAGAGCCCGCTCATTCCTTTTGCCCCCAAAGAAAAAGCGGCCCTGCGGCCGCTTCTCCTTGAATCATCAGCCGATGCAGGAACCGGCTAATCCCCCATCCCGACTCCCGGCCTCACCGCAGCCCCGTCTCGTTGCGCGCGATCACCAGGCGCTGGATCTCGCTGGTGCCCTCATAGATCTCGGTGATCTTGGCATCGCGGAAGTAGCGCTCCAGCGGCATCTCCTTGGAGTAGCCCATGCCGCCGTGGATCTGCACCGCCTGGTGGGTGATCCACATCGCCGCCTCGGAGGCGGTCAGCTTGGCCACCGAGGCCTCGGTGGTGAAGCGCTGGCCCTGCCCCTTCAGCCACGCCGCGCGCAAGGTCAGCAGCAGCGCCGCGTCCAGCTTGCACTTCATGTCGGCGATCTTGGCCTGGGTCATCTGGAACGCGCCGATCGGCGAACCGAACGCCTTGCGCTCCTTCACGTACTCCAGCGTCGCCTCGTAGGCGGCGCGGGCCAGGCCGATCGCCTGCGAGGCGATGCCGATGCGGCCGGCGTCGAGCACGCTCATGGCGATCTTGAAGCCCTCGCCCGGGGTGCCCAGCACCTCGTCGGCGCTGGCCACGTAGTCCTGGAACTCGATTTCGCAGGTGGCCGAGGCGCGGATGCCCAGCTTGGGTTCGGTCTTGCCACGATGGAAGCCCGGCTTGTCGGTATCGACCACGAACGCGGTGATGCCGCGTGCGCCCTTGTCCGGCTCGCTCATCGCGAACAGCACGATGTACTTGGCGACCGGGCCGGAGGTGATCCAGCTCTTCTTGCCGTTGATGACGAAGCTGCCGTCGTCCTGGCGCACCGCGCGGCACCGCATCGCGGTGGCGTCGGAGCCGGACTGCGGCTCGGTCAGGGCGAAGGCGCCGATCTCGCGGCCCTCGGCGATGGCGCGCACGTAGGTCTGCTTCTGTTCCTCGTTGCCGTTCTTGAGGATGCCGGCGCAGAACAGCGAGTTGTTGACCGACACGATGGTCGAATGTGCCGCATCGCCCGCGGCGATCTCGACCATCGCCAGCACGTAGGCGATCGGGTCCATGCCGGCGCCGCCGTATTCCTCCGGCACCTCGATGCCCATCAGCCCGTTCTCGCCCAGCAGGCGGATGTTCTCCAGCGGGAATTCGCCGGTACGGTCGTGGTGCTCGGCGCTGGGGGCGATTCGCTCCTGGGCGATGCGCCGCGCCACGTCCTGGATCATCAATTGCTCTTCGGTAAAGCTGAAATCCACGTCGAACCCCTCCCGGGCTTGTTGGTGCGGCCATTGTAGCCGGGCCGACCATACGCCGGCGTGTGCAACTTGACCGGAACCGCCGCGCGGACCAAAATATCTCTATATCGCGATAGGAAGATATTTATGGATCTGGAGGACTGGTCGTCCCGGCTGAAGGTCTTCGCCGACGCCACCCGCGTGCGCCTGCTGGCGCTGCTGGAGCAGGAGGAGCTGACCGTGGCCGAACTGTCGGCCATCACCCGCCTGGCGCAGCCGCGCGTCTCGACCCACCTGGCCAAGCTCAAGGAGGCCGGGCTGGTGCGCGACCGCCGCGCCGGCGTGTCGGCCTATTATCGCTTCGACGAGACCCTGCTGGACCCGGCCCAGCGCGCGCTGTGGCTGGCGCTGAGCACCGGTAGCGACGATCCGCTGCTGCGCCAGGACGCCGAACGCGTGGCCGCGGTGCTGGCCAACCGCGCCGCCGACCAGAACTGGGCCGACTCGGTGGCCGGCGACATGGAACGCCACTATTCGCCCGGCCGCACCTGGGAGGCGCTGGCGCGCACCGCCCTGCCGCTGCTGGAGACCGGCGACGTGCTCGACATCGCCTCCGGCGACGGCGTGCTGGCCGAACTGGTGGCGCCGCACGCGCGCCGCTACGTCTGCATCGACACCAGCGCGCGGGTGGTGGCTGCGGCCAGCGAGCGCCTGCGCCGGCTCGGCAACGTGGAAGTGCGCGAGGGCGACATGCACGCCCTGCCCTTCCCGGACGCCAGCTTCGACCTGGTGGTGATGATGCACGCCCTGACCTACGCCACCAAGCCCGCGCAGGCGGTGTGCGAATCGGCGCGGGTGCTGCGCCCGGGCGGCCGCCTGCTGCTGTGCAGCCTGGCGCGCCACGAACACAAGGCCGCGGTGCAGGCCTACGGCCACGTCAACCTCGGCTTCGCCGCCAAGGAACTGCGCAAGTTCGTCGGCAAGGCCGGGCTCGAGGTCTCCAGCCTGGAAACCGTGACCCGCGAGAAGCGCCCGCCGCACTTCGAAGTGATTTCGTTGATTGCGGGGAAGCCGGGAATCGGGATTGGGGAATCGGGAATCGAAAAAGCAACCGCCAAGGCCAAGGCGGCCGCAGGAGATGTCGCATGAGCACCATCGCTCCTCCCCCATTCCCCACTCCCCATTCCCCACTCCCGGCCTCCCAATGGCTCCACCCCCAGCGCGCTGAGGCGCTGCTGCAGGCCTTGTCCGAGCGCATCCTGATCATCGACGGGGCGATGGGCACGATGATCCAGCGCCATGGGCTGCAGGAGGCCGACTACCGCGGCGAGCGCTTCGCCGAGGGCTACGACGCGCAGGCCGCGCACGTGCATGGCCCCGGCTGCGACCACGCGCCGCAGGGTCACGACCTGAAGGGCAACAACGACCTGTTGCTGCTGACCCGCCCCGAGGTGATCGCCGAGATCCACCGGGCCTACCTCGACGCCGGCGCCGACCTGCTCGAGACCAACACCTTCAACGCCACCGCCATCAGCCAGGCCGACTACCACCTGGAACACCTGGTCTACGAACTCAACAAGGCCGGCGCGCAGGTCGCCCGCGCCTGTTGCGATGCGGTCGAGGCACTGACGCCGGACAAGCCGCGGTTCGTGATCGGCGTGCTCGGCCCGACCAGCCGCACCGCCTCGATCAGCCCGGACGTCAACGATCCCGGCTTCCGCAATACCAGCTTCGACGAACTGCGCACCACCTACCGCGAGGCCATTGACGGCCTGATCGACGGCGGCGCCGACACGCTGATGGTGGAGACCATCTTCGACACGCTCAACGCCAAGGCCGCGCTGTACGCGATCGAAGAGGTGTTCGACGCGCGCGGCGGGCGCCTGCCGGTGATGATCTCCGGCACCATCACCGACGCCTCCGGCCGCACCCTGTCCGGGCAGACCGCCGAAGCGTTCTACGCCTCGGTCGCGCATGGGCGGCCGCTGTCGGTGGGGCTGAACTGCGCGCTCGGCGCCAAGGACCTGCGCCCGCACGTGGAAACCCTGGCGCGGATCGCCGACGGCTACGTCAGCGCGCACCCCAACGCCGGCCTGCCCAACGCCTTCGGCGAGTACGACGAGACGCCCGAGGAAATGGCGGCGACGCTGCGCGAGTTCGCCGAGTCCGGGCTGCTGAACCTGGTCGGCGGCTGCTGCGGCACCACCCCCGCCCACATCCGCGCCATCGCCGAAGCGGTGCGCGGGCTGCCGCCGCGCGTGCCGCTGGCGGCGCAGGCGCAGGCCGCCTGATGTCCGCCGCGCGCATGCCCGCCGTCGCCGCCCGCGCGCCCTGGCGCCAGTGCGGTACCGCCTGCGTGCGCGCCGGCACCTCCCCGTTTCCGGAACGCTGACCATGTCCTCCGCCCGCCACACCCGCCTGTCCGGCCTGGAGCCGTTGCTGCTGACCCCGGACCTGCTGTTCGTCAACGTCGGCGAGCGCACCAACGTCACCGGCAGCGCGCAGTTCCGCAAGCTGATCAAGGAAGAGCGCTACGAGGAAGCGGTGGAGGTGGCGCGCCAGCAGGTCGCCAATGGCGCGCAGATCCTCGACGTCAACATGGACGAGGGCCTGATCGATTCGGAGAAGGCGATGGTGCGCTTTCTCAACCTGATCATGTCCGAGCCGGACATCGCGCGCATCCCGATCATGGTCGACTCCTCCAAGTGGAGCGTGATCGAGGCCGGGCTGAAGTGCCTGCAGGGCAAGAGCGTGGTCAACTCGATCTCGCTCAAGGAAGGCGAGGCGCCGTTCGTCGAACAGGCGCGCAAGGTGCTGCGCTATGGCGCCGCGGCGGTGGTGATGGCCTTCGACGAGGTCGGCCAGGCCGACACCTGCGCGCGCAAGGTGGAGATCTGCACCCGCGCCTACCGCATCCTCACCGAGCAGGTCGGGTTCCCGCCGGAAGACATCATCTTCGACCCGAACATCTTCGCCGTGGCCACCGGCATCGAGGAGCACGACAACTACGCGGTCGACTTCATCGAGGCGACCCGCGAGATCAAGCGCACCCTGCCGCACTGCCACGTCTCCGGCGGCGTCTCCAACGTGTCGTTCTCGTTCCGCGGCAACGAGACCGTGCGCCAGGCGATCCATTCGGTGTTCCTGTACCACGCCATCGCCGCCGGCATGGACATGGGCATCGTCAACGCCGGCGGCATGCCGATCTACGACGAGTTGGATGCGGAGCTGCGCGAGCGCGTGGAGGACGTGATCCTCAACCGTCGCCGCGACGCCACCGAACGCCTGCTGGAAATCGCCGAGCGTTACAAAAAGGCGGGGAATCGGGAGGCGGGAGTCGGGAATCGGGAAAAGCTGGCCTGGCGCGAAAAGACCGTGCGCGAGCGGTTGAGCCATGCACTGGTGCACGGCATCGACGAGTTCGTCGAGACCGATACCGAAGAGGCGCGGCAGCAGGCCGCGCGCCCGCTGGACGTGATCGAAGGCCCGCTGATGGACGGCATGAACGTGGTCGGCGACCTGTTCGGCGCCGGCAAGATGTTCCTGCCGCAGGTGGTGAAGTCGGCGCGGGTGATGAAGAAGGCGGTCGCCTACCTGCTGCCCTACATCGAGGCGGAAAAACTGCGCAGCGGCGACACCGGCAAATCCAACGGCAAGATCATCATGGCCACGGTCAAGGGCGACGTACACGACATCGGCAAGAACATCGTCGGCGTGGTCCTGGCCTGCAACAACTTCGACGTGATCGACCTGGGGGTGATGGTGCCGACCCAGACCATCCTCGACCGCGCCCGCGCCGAGAACGCCGACATCATCGGCCTGTCCGGGCTGATCACCCCGTCGCTGGAAGAGATGACCCACGTCGCCCGCGAGATGCAGCGCCAGGGCTTTTCGATGCCGCTGCTGATCGGCGGCGCCACCACCTCGCGCGCGCACACTGCGCTGAAGATCGACCCGCACTATGCGGCGCCGACGGTGTGGGTCAAGGACGCCTCGCGCGCGGTGGGCGTGGCGCAATCGCTGATCTCGCGCGAACTGCGCGCCGCCTTCGTCGCTTCCAACGACGCCGACTACGCCGAGATCCGCCAGCGCCACAAGAACCGCGGCGACGCCAAGCGCCTGGTCTCGCTCGCGCACGCCCGCGGGCAGCGCTTCGACGGCGGCTGGGACGCCTACACCCCGCCGACCCCGCGCCAGCCCGGCCTGCACGTGTTCGACGACTACCCGCTGGACGACCTGGTCCCGCTGATCGACTGGACGCCGTTCTTCCAGGCCTGGGAACTGGCCGGCAAGTTCCCGGCGATCCTCACCGACGAGATCGTCGGCCAGCAGGCCAGCGAGCTGTACCAGGACGCGCGGGCGATGCTGCAGCGGATCGTCGAGGAGAAATGGCTGACCGCCAAGGCGGTGTTCGGGCTGTGGCCGGCGCAGTCGGTCGGGGATGACGTTGTGGTCCTGACGGACCGGGAATCGGGAGACGGGAATGGGGAATCGTCGAGCGGGACTGCGCCGCTCGACCATTCCCGATTCTCCATTCCCCATTCCCTGCATTTCCTGCGGCAACAGGTCGACAAACCCGCCGAGCGCCCGGACTTCTGCCTGGCCGACTTCATCGCCCCGCGCGACAGCGGCAAGCAGGACTGGATCGGTGCGTTCGCGGTCACCGCCGGCATCGGCATCGAGCCGCACGTGGCGCGCTTCGAGGCGGCGCACGACGACTACAACGCGATCCTGCTCAAGGCCCTGGCCGACCGCCTGGCCGAGGCGCTGGCCGAGCGCCTGCACCAGCGCGTGCGCACCGAGTTCTGGGGCTATGTCGACGACGAGGCGCTGGACAACGAGGCGCTGATCGCCGAGCGCTATCGCGGCATCCGTCCCGCCCCCGGCTACCCGGCCTGCCCCGACCACAGCGAGAAGCAGACCCTGTTCGCGCTGCTCGACGCCGGACGCAACGCCGGCATGTCGCTGACCGAGAGTTTCGCGATGCTGCCGACCGCCGCGGTGTCCGGCTACTACTTCAGTCACCCGCAGAGCCAGTACTTCGTGGTCGGCCGGCTGGGCAAGGAGCAACTCGCCGACTACGCGCGGCGCAAGGGTGTCTCGCTGCAACAGGCCGAGCGCTGGCTGGCCTCCAACCTGGACTACGACCCGGAGTGAGCCGGGGCCGGTCGCAGGTGCGACCTGCATCGCCCACATCGGTACCACCCACGCCCCTTCCCACCAACCGCCATGCCGATGTCCACTTCGTCACCGCTGAAGATCGTGGTCACCGGCAGTGCCGGCCGAATCGGCCGCGCCATCCACATCCGGCTCGCGCGCGAGCACCGCGTCAGCGGCTTCGACCGCACGCCCTGCTCCACCGCCGACTGGGTCGGCGACCTCGACGATGCCGCGCTGCTGGCGCGGGCGCTGCACGGCGCGGACGCGGTGATCCACACCGCCGCGCTGCATGCCCCGCACGTCGCACATGTGCCGGCGGCGCGCTTCCGCCAGGTCAACGTCGACGGCACGCGCCGCGTCCTGGATGCCGCCGCGGCGGCCGGCGTGCGCCGCATCGTGTTCACCAGCACCACCGCGTTGTACGGCGGTGCCGCCAGCCCCGACGGCACCGCCGCCTGGGTCGACGAGGCGCTGACGCCGCAGCCGCAGACCATCTACCACCACACCAAGCTGGAGGCCGAGGCGCTGCTGCGCGCCGCCGCCGAACAGGGCGGGCCGAGCGTGCGCATCCTGCGCATGTCGCGCTGCTTCCCGGAAGCGGTCAACGTGATGGCGGCATTCCGCCTGCATCGCGGCATCGACGCGCGCGACGTCGCCGAGGCCCATGCCGCGGCATTGCGGCATGCCGGGCCGGCGGCGGCAACGTTCGTGATTTCCGGAGCCACGCCGTTCCTGCGCGAGGATTGCGCCGAGCTGCACCGCGCGGCGCCGGCGGTCCTGCGACGTCGCGCACCCGAGTTGGTGGATGCATTCAAGCAACGCGGCTGGACGCTCCCGGAGCGGATCGACCGCGTCTACTCGGCACAGCACGCGATGCAGGCGCTGGATTGGCGACCGCGCTACGGTTTCGAGGAGGTGCTGGTGCAGTACGACCAGCACGTCCCGGAGGTCCTACCGCCTGGCGATGGCGCGGCCGCGCGCGAGTAAGCATGCGCCGGTAGGGGCAAGAGTCTCGCGCACTCCAGTTCCACGAGACGCTTCGCGCCGCCCCTCGCCACACTCCCTCTCCCGACGGGAGAGGGGCACGCGTCTTACCGCTGTTCCCTTCTCCCCTCGGGCGAAGCTGCCCCGAAGGGGCGGATGAGGGTACGGGCGCAGCCCCGTCAACCCAAGCACCACGAGATGCTTCGCGCCCACCCTCACCCCCCCTCTCCCGACGGGAGAGGGGCTTCGGGCTCAGCGCAGCAGCACGGAAATGCCGAGGCCGCCCTGCCAGTCCGGCGTCTGCGACGACAGGCCGCGCAGGACCGACACGTCCAGTTGCACGCGCTCGGCGAACAGCCAGGTGACGCCGCTGCCGAGCGCGCGCATGTCGTCCTCGCCACCGCCGATGCCGGCCTCGACGTAGGCACTCAGGGTGTCGCCGGCATAGAAGGTGTAGCTCGGCGACACGCTCCAGCCGGAGCCGTCCTCGCTGTCGCTGACATTGCCGTACAGCGCCAGGCTGCGGCCTTCGGGAAGGTCCCATCCGGCACTCAGGCCCAGGTCGTAGCGGTGGCCGGCATCGCCGTACGGCGCGCGGCCGACCGGCAGGCTGGCGCTGCCGAGCAGCGCCCAGGTGAAGCCGTCGCTGGCGCTGGGCAGCGCCTGCTTCAGGCCGATGCTGGCGTCGCCGCCGCTGTGCCCGCGCCGGTCCTGGCCGCCGCCGCGCACGCGTTGCCACACCTGGCTGTCGATCGCCAACTGCAGTTCGGTGCGCGCACTCAGGCCGATCCGCAGCCGGCTGTTGGCGACGTACTCGGTGCTGCGCACTTCGCCGTCGCGGTCGTAGCTGCCATCGAAGAACGCCTGCTCCCAGGCCACCTGGCCGCGCTGCAGGGTGCTCGAGGCGAAGCCGATGCCAGGACGGTCGAACGCCGGGGCGTCGTCGGCGCAGGCCACGCCGGCGCTGCCGGCAGTGGCGGCCAGCAGCAGGGCTCCGCGCAACAGCACATCGCCGCGGCGGCGCAACGGCGGCCGGCGGCCATGGCGGGCGGCGACGGACGCCGACACCGCCAGCGACGGCGGCGCGAGAAAACGTGGAACAGGCATGCGCGAACTCCTTGCGATGCGGGAGGCGAAGGGGCTGCGCCTCAAGGCGCCGGCGGCGAGTGTGCCTGGATCGCCGCGATGTGCGACGTGAAGTCCGGCAACAGCACGCGGTTGCCGTAGCCGCTGAGGTGATCGGCATCGAAGAACAGCGGGCGCCCGTCGCGGCTGCCAGTGCATTGCCGCGCGTCGCACAGCAGCGGCAAGGGATCCCACACCGAGGCATGCGGCAGCTGCGCGGCAATGCGCTGCAGGCTCTGCAGCACCGGCGCGCGGTAACGCGCCATGGTCGCGCGCGGGACCGGGATACCGTGCGCGCAGATCGGATTGCCGCGGTTGAACCAGTCCGAACAGCGATACGGCGGCGCGCGCAGCACCGGCTTGGGCGCCTCGAAGACGATGCGCACGCCGCGCTGCGCCAGGGGCTGCAGCAGCGCCAGCGCGGCCGCTTCGCCAGCACCGCGCGCGGCCTGCGCTTCGGCACCCTCCTGCTCGGCCATCACCGCCGTCTCGTCGAACAGGCGGTCCTGGTCGGCCAGGCGCAGCACCCGCAACGCGGGCAGGAACAGCACATCGCCATCGCGCGCGTGCGCGGCGACGTCGGCCAGGGTGCTGCGTTCGTAGGCCTGGCAGCCCGGATTGCTGGCCTGCCAGGCCTGCAGGCCGACGATCGGGCAACCGCCGACGCCGTACAGCCGCACCGGCATCCCGCTCTGCAGGGCGAAGCGCCGCAGCAGTTCGTTGTAGGCCAACGCATGCGAGTCGCCGGCGACGAACAACTGGCCGCCCGCGCGGTTGTGCAGCGTGCAGGCGCCGCGTTCGAACAGCTTGGCGCTGCCCACCTGTACCGGTACCTGGCGGGTCTGCAGCGTGCAGTGCGGGAACTCGCGGCGCAGGCCCTTGGCATAGGCGTACCAGTCCAGCGGATGTCGGCTGACCGTGCTCAGCCCGTAGTAGCGCTGGGTGTCCTGCAGCAGCGCATGGGTGCCGGCGGCGAGCAGCACCACGCCCAGCCCGGCGACGACGGTCCGCGCCGTGGTGCGCGCGCGCCCGATCCGGCCATGCCGCCACGGCAGCTCCACCCAGCGGTACGAGGCTAGCGCCAGCAACGCCACCAGCAGCAGCGCCGCAGCCCTGGCCGGCGCCGATTCCAGGCCGACGGTCCAACGGAACAGCACGAACACCGGCCAGTGCCACAGGTACAGCGAGTACGATACGCGGCCGATCGCCACCGGCACGCGGTGGGCCAGCGCGCGACGGGTCCAGCCGGCCGGGGCGCCATGCAGCAGCGCCAGCAGGCCGAGCGTACCCAGCACCGGCCACAGGCCATCCGGCCACGGCGAGTGACCCGGGCGCGCGCGCCACAGGCCGACCGCGACCGCCGCCAGCGCCGCCGCCAACAGCGGCGAACGCCAGCTCCACGCGCCCGGTGGCGGCGCCTGCGTGCCGGCGTCGTACCGTCCGCGCAGCGCCAGCACCTGGTACAGCAGCACGCCGCTGCCGAGTTGCCAGAAGCGTGCGGTGGTCAGATAGAACGCGGCCGCGGCATCGCCGGCGTCGCGGCTATGCCGCCAGGCGAACGCCAGCGAGGCGGCCGAGGCCAGCGCCACCAGCAGCGTCGACCACAGCCGGCCGCGGCCACCGCGGTTCCAGGCCAGGAACAACAGCGGGAACAGCAGGTAGAACTGCTCCTCCACGCCCAGCGACCAGGTGTGGGTGTAGGGATTGAATTCGGCCTTGGGCGAGAAGTAATCGTTGCCGGTCGCGGCCAGCACCCAGTTGCTGAGGCCGACGAAGGCCATGCGCCCGGTCTTGGCGCTGGTCTCGCTGAGCCAGGACTCGGGAATGAACAGCCCGCTGGCCAGCCCCGTGACCAGCAGACACACCACCAGGGCCGGCGCGATGCGGCGCATGCGCCGCGCGTAGAACTGCGCGAACACACCCAGCTGTCCGGCCGCCGGCAAGCGCTGCAGCGAGGCGCTGACCACGAAGCCGGAGATCACGAAGAACATGTCCACGCCGGTGAACCCGCCCGGCAGCCACGCCGGATCGAGGTGGTAGGCGATCACCGCCAGCACCGCGATCGCGCGCAGCCCATCCACGTACGGCAGATAGCCGCCACCGGGCTGCGCGTGCGGCAACGTGTGGCCGCGCCCTGCGTCCAGCGTGCCCGTCCCTGGGAGCGTCACGCCTACCAGACCAGATCGTCGGGGATCTGGTACTTGGGATCGGCGTAGGGATCTTCCTCGGCCGGCGCGTTCGGATCCACCCGCAGCGCCACCGCCGCCGGGAAGATCGCTTCGGCCTGGTCCAGCAGCGCCGCGGTCACCAGCAGGTAGCGGCCGTTCTGCTGCAGCACGCCCAGCTCGCCGGCGTTGAGCGCCTTGAGCTGGTCGGCGGTGACGTAGATGCGCTTGATCTTGCCGCCATAGGGAAAGTGGCGGGCGATGTCGGCCTCGGCCTGGTTCAGCGCCTGGCCCTTGAGCAGTTCGTCGAGCTTGGCCCGCGCCTCGCGGCGCAGGCGCGCTTCTTCCTGCTTCTGCCGCTCCGCCTCGATCCGCTCGTCCTTCTCGCGCTGCGCGCGGATCGCGTAGGCCTTGGCCAGGTCGATGTCCTCACGGCTGCGCGGCGGCCGTGCCGGCGGGCCGCCCGCGCCCTGCGGCTTGCCCTGCTGGCCGTGGCCGTGCGGACGGCCGCGCCCGCCGCCGGGCTTGCCGGCATTGGGCGCGCCGCCGGGAGCGCGCTCGCCGCGCGCCCCGGCCGGTGCCGGGCGCTGGCCCGGCCGTCCCTGCGGCCGCGGCGCGGCAGGCGGGGCTTTGCGTTCGGGTTTCGGCGCGGGCTTGAAGCCCAGGCCCAGCAACTGCTCGCGGAGGGTATCGCTCATCGGGACGGAATCGATCGGTTCGGGGGATCAGTAATGCGGCGGCGGCGGTTCGTCGGCCGGGTCGGCGTAGAGCGTGCTGCGCACCTTGCCCAGATCCTCGAGC
The DNA here is from genome assembly GCF_040529045.1 of Xanthomonas indica. NCBI lineage: Bacteria > Pseudomonadati > Pseudomonadota > Gammaproteobacteria > Lysobacterales > Lysobacteraceae > Xanthomonas > Xanthomonas indica. The sequence continues at coordinate 3,353,519 of NZ_CP131914.1, forward strand.
AGGTGACGCAGCAACTCGGCGTTGCGCTGGCTTTCGATCCGCGCTTCGGCCAGGGCATCGCTCATTTCCGCCAGCGCCTGCTCCTGGAAGGAGAGGCGCGTTTCCAGCTCGATCAGGCGGTTCTCCAGCAACCGATCCTGGGTGGAAAAATCATGCTGCATGGATCGAACGTCCGCGGCCGATGCCGTAGTACGCCAGGCCGAAGCTCTCGATTTCCTGCGGATCGTAGAGATTGCGGCCGTCGAACACCACCGCATCGCCGATCAGCTCCTTCATGCGGGTGAAGTCCGGGCTGCGGAACTGCTTCCACTCCGTGACCACCACCAGCGCGTCGGCGCCTTCCAGCGCATCGAAGGCATCGCTGCAGAAGTGCAGGTCGGCGCGCTCGCCGAAGATGCGCTTGGCCTCGTCGGTCGCTTCAGGATCGTAGGCACGGACCGTGGCGCCCGCTTCCCACAGTTGCGCCAGCAGGCGGCGGCTGGAGGCGGCGCGCATGTCGTCGGTGTTGGGCTTGAACGCCAGGCCCCACACCGCGAAGGTCTTGCCCTTCAGTGGCTGCGCCGCGCCGTAGTGGCGCTGGATCAGCTCGTACAAGTGGCCCTTCTGCGCCTCGTTGACCGCTTCCACCGCATCCAGCAGCCTGGGTGCGTGGCCGTACTGCTGCGCGGTGCGCGCCAGCGCCTGCACATCCTTGGGGAAGCACGAGCCGCCGTAGCCGGCACCCGGGTAGATGAAGTGCCAGCCGATGCGCGGATCCGAGCCGATGCCCTGGCGCACCTTCTCCACGTCGGCACCGACGCGCTCGGCGATGTTGGCGATCTCGTTCATGAAACTGATCTTGGTCGCCAGCATCGCGTTGGCCGCGTACTTGGTCAGTTCGGCCGACCGCACGTCCATCTCCACGATGCGGTCGTGGTTGCGGTTGAACGGCGCATACAGGCGGCGCAGGCGCGCGGCCGAGCCGGGCTTGCTGCTGCCGATGACGATGCGGTCCGGCCGCATGCAGTCGGCGACCGCATCGCCTTCCTTCAGGAACTCCGGGTTGGAGACCACATCGAAGTCGATCGCTTCGCCGCGCGCTTCCAGCTCGGCGGCGATCGCCGCGCGCACTTTGTCGGCGGTGCCCACCGGGACCGTCGACTTGTTGACCACGATGGTCGGCCCCTGGATGTGCTGGCCGATGGTGCGGGCCACCGCCAGGACGTACTGCAGATCTGCGCTACCGTCCTCGTCCGGCGGCGTACCGACGGCGATGAACACGATATCCCCATGCGCGATGGCGCTGGCCGCATCGGTGGTGAAGAACAGCCTCCGTGCGGCGTGATTGGCCTTGACCATCGGCGAGAGGCCAGGCTCGTAGATCGGGACCACGCCCTTGTTGAGCCCATCCACCTTGGCCTGGTCGATGTCTACGCACACCACATGGTGGCCGACTTCGGCCAGACAGGTTCCGGTGACGAGCCCGACATAGCCGGTGCCGAATATCGCTACGCGCATGTAATCTCCTTTCGGTTATTGAAGGATGTTCAAAAGTTCCACGTCGAAGGTCAGCATCGCATCCGGGCCGATCGGGCCGCCCGGCGTTCCCTGCGGGCCGTAGCCCAGATTGGACGGAATCCAGAAGCGGTACTTGGACCCGACCGGCATCAGCGCCACGCCCTCGCTCCAGCCCGGCACGACCTGGTTCAGCGAGAACTCGGCCGGCTGACCGTTCTTGTAGGAGCTGTCGAAGACGGTGCCGTCGAGCAGCTTGCCTTCGTAGTTCACCCGCACCTTGCTGGTGGGCGTGGGCCGCGGGCCGCTGCCTTCGCGCAGCACCATGTACTGCAGGCCCGACGGCGTGGTGATCACGCCCTTCTGGTTCTTGTTCTGGGCCAGGAAGGCGTTGCCCTCCTGCTTGTTCTTGGTCGCCACGGCGGCCTGCTTGGAGGCGCCGAACGCCTGCAGCGTGGCCATCGCCTGCTCCTGGGTCATCGCGGTCTGGCCCTTGGCGAACACGGTGCGCACCGCGCCCAGCAGCGTCGGCAGGTCGATGTCGTTCTGGATCCGCGCCAGCGACGGGCCGACCGCACGGTCGCCCAGCATCAGGCCGACATTCTCCTTGGACACCGGCGGCGGCTGCGCGCCCGGCGCCATGCCCGGCACCGGCTGGCCGTTACGCGCGGCCAACTGCGTGCGCAGCGCGGTATCGGTGGCCTGGGTCTGCTCGTCGGACAGCAGCGGCTTGCCGCCCTTGAAGGCGTTCTCGATCGCGCGCTGCAGCGCATTGACGTCGATGTCCTGGGCGATGGGCTCGAACGACCGCGCCACATCCATGCCGATCGCGTAGCTGACCTTCTGCTTCTCGCTGCCCAGCGTCGTCGCCGCACTGTCGGCAGCCGGCGCCTGCGCGGACGCTTGGCCGGCGGCCAGCATCATCCCCACCACCAGCGACGCCACGGCGCCGCGCATTCCCATCTTCATTCGCTACTTTCCCTGGAAGTGAACCGTGAACTGGACGCGCCGCGATGGCGCAGACAGAGGCCGGCATTGTCGCATGCGCGGCCGAGATGTTGACCCGCTTTCAGTGCGACGCCGGCCGCGCTTTCAGTTCGCGTTCGATGGCACTGCGCAAGGCCGGATCGTCCGGCGTGACCTTGCTCGGGAATTGCGCGACCACGCGACCGTCCCGCGCGATCAGATACTTGTGGAAATTCCAGCCCGGCGCCACGCCGGTGGCCTGGGTCAGTTGCTTGTACAGCGGCGTCGCATCGTCGCCGATCACGTGCACCTTCTCGAACATCGGGAACTTCACCCCGTAGGTGAGCGTGCAGAATTCCTGGATCTGCTTCTCCGATCCCGGCTCCTGGCCCTTGAAGTCGTTGGACGGGAAGCCGAGCACGCTGAAGCCCTGCGCCGCGTACTGCTGCTGCAGCTTCTCCAGGCCGTCGTACTGCGGGGTGTAGCCGCACTTGCTGGCGGTGTTGACCACCAGCAGCACCTTGCCGCCGTAGGTCTTGTTCAGGTTCACCTTGTCCTTGCCGGCCAGCGGACGGTAGTCCTGGTCCAGCAAGGAGTCCGCCCAGGCACTGCCGACGGTGCCGGCAGCGGCCAGGATCGCGAGGAAAAACAGACGCTTGGGAAATTTCATGGGGCACCGTCGGAGAGAAAGGGAAGTTGCGCACGACCAGGTCGGAAGTTGGGTCTGCAGCGTGTTGACATGCCGTGTAACGGTGTTATAGTTAAATACAACACCACTCACCCAGAGCAGGTCCCACGATGAATCTCAAACGCCTCCAGCGCAGTCTTCCGGCCCTGGTCATCGTCGGCACCCTGCTCTGCGCGAGCTGGATCGGCGCCCAACGCCACCAGGGACGGCCGCTGGATTATGGCGCCAGCACGCCGCACGACGACAGCGCCACCGGCGCCGCACCCGCCACCGTCCCGGCGGTACGGCGTCTGCGGGCCTCGCTGTCCGTGCCTTATTTCTCCTTCGCGCGCACCCTGCGCCCACGGAGCTGACCATGAGCGATATCCAATGGAGCGATGGCGCTCCGATCTACCGCCAGCTGAAGGAGCGTGTCATCGCGATGATGCTCGACGGCATCCTCAAGCCCGGCGACGCCCTGCCCTCGGTGCGCCAGGTGGCCGCCGAATACCAGCTCAACCCGATCACCGTCTCGCGCGCCTACCAGGAACTGGCCGACGAGGCCCTGGTCGAGAAGCGCCGCGGGCTGGGCATGTTCATGACCGAGGAAGCGGCGCAGAAGCTGCGCGGCAGCGAGCGCGAGCGCTTCCTCAACGAAGAGTGGCCCCTGGTGCTGGAACGCATCCAGCGCCTGGGCCTGACACTGCAAGACTTGTTGCCACCGGGGAAAACGCCATGACTGCCGCTGTCGCATCCGAATCCGTCGTCTACGCGCAGGGGTTGCGCAAGACCTACAACCACAAGCCGGCACTGGCCGATGCGTCGTTCACGATCGCGCCCGGCCGCATCGTCGGCCTGATCGGCCCCAACGGCGCCGGCAAGACCACCGCATTGAAGGCGGTGCTGGGCCTGACCGCGGTGGAAGGCGAGCTGCGCGTGCTGGGCATGGACCCGCGCAAGCAGCGTGACGCGCTGATGAACGAGGTGTGCTTCATCGCCGACGTGGCGGTGCTGCCGCGCTGGATGCGGGTGCGCGAGGCGATCGACTTCGTCGCCGGCGTGCATCCGCGCTTCGACCGCGCCAAGTGCGAGCGCTTCCTGGCCAACACCAAGCTCTCGCCCAAGCTGCGGGTGCGCGAGATGTCCAAGGGCATGATCGTGCAGCTGCACCTGGCGCTGGTGATGGCGATCGACGCGCGCCTGCTGGTGCTGGACGAGCCGACCCTGGGCCTGGACATCCTGTACCGCAAGGAGTTCTACCAGCGCCTGCTGGAAGACTATTTCGACGAGCAGAAGACCATCGTCATCACCACCCACCAGGTGGAGGAGATCGAGCACATCCTCACCGACGTGCTGTTCATCCGCGACGGCCGCATCGTGCTCAGCGCCGACATGGAGCACATGGCCACCCGCTACACCGAGCTGCTGGTGCCGGCCGAGCGCATCGAGGCGGCGCGCGCGCTGCAGCCGATCGACGAACGCGGCCTGCCGTTCGGCAAGTCGGTATTCCTGTACGACGGCGTGCCGCAGGCGCAACTGGCCGCGCTCGGCGAAACCCGCACCCCCGGCCTGGCCGACTTGTTCGTCGCCATCATGAAGGGCACCTACGCATGAACGCTCCCGCCAAATCGATCTCTCCCGTGTCCACGTTCACGTGGCTGCTCAAGCGCGAGTTCTGGGAACACCGTGGCGGTTTCCTGTGGGCCCCGGTCATCACCGGCGGCATCGTCGCCACCCTGTACACAGTGCTGTCGATCATCGGCAGCATCGCCGGCCGCAACCATGGCGACGGTGTGCGCCTGAACGATGTGCAATGGGAAGGCCAGGCCAACAATGCCCACCAGATCATCGGCGCGGTCGGCGACGGCACCATGTTCGCCGGCGTCCTGCTGGCCAGCATCGTGGTCGGCTTCGTGGTGTTCTTCTACGCGCTGGGCGCGCTGTACGACGACCGCCGCGACCGCAGCGTGCTGTTCTGGAAGTCGCTGCCGCTGTCGGACACCAGCACCGTGCTGTCCAAGGCCGCCTGGGCACTGCTGCTGGCGCCGCTGCTGGCGATCGGCGTCGGCCTGCTGATCGGCCTGGTGCTGTGGGTGGTCACCGCCCTGACCCTGTCGGTCAACGGCATCCCGCAGAGCACCGCGGTCTTCACCGAATCGCACCCGCTGCGCATCATCGGCATGGTCCTGGCCGCACTGCCGGTGCAGGTGATGTGGTCGCTGCCGGCGATCGGCTGGCTGATGCTGTGCTCGGCCTGGGCGCGCAGCAAGCCGTTCCTGTGGGCGGTGCTGATCCCGATCCTGGGCTGCGTGACCGCCAGCATGATGGGCATCCTGCCGATGCTCAATGTCAACCACAACCTGATCTGGTACACGGTCGTCTACCGCGGCCTGCTCAGCGTGCTGCCCGGCAGCTGGGGTCCGGTGCTGAACGAGCAGGTGGCCGAGACCCACATCAGCGGTCCGCAGGACCTGATCAATGCGATCCACCTGGGCGACAGCTGGGTGCTGTTCCGCGACCCCGACATGTGGATCGGCGCCGCCGTTGGCGTGGCCTTCATCGTCGCCGCGATCTACGTGCGCCGCTGGCGCGACGAAGCCTGATCGCACCGTAGTAGTCCCCTTTCCCTTTCCTGCAAGGAGTATCCCGATGCGCAAGATCCTCGCCCTGTGTGCGCTGCTGTCGCTGCCGGCCATCGCCATGGCCGACGACTGCAAGTATTCCGAACCGCGCGAACTCAAGCTGGACCTGGCCGGCGTCAAGTCGGTGCTGTTTGACGTGCAGCAGAACGACCTCAAGCTCAGCGGCGCCAGTGGCGGCGACTCCACCCTGCGCGGCCGCGCCTGCGCCTCCGACGAGGACATGCTCAAGGAACTGACCCTGCGCCAGCGCCACGACGGCGACACCCTGGTGGTGACGCTCAAGCACGAGGGCAAGATCCACGGCATCAGCGTCGGCAACCGCTACGCCTACCTCAACGTGGCCGGCAGCATTCCCGCCAACCTGCCGGTGCAACTGCAACTGGGCTCGGGCGATGCCGAGATCAGCGGCGTGGCCTCGCTCGACGCCAAGATCGGCTCCGGCGACCTGCACGCGCAGACCATCCGCGGCGCGGTCAGCGCCACGGTCGGCTCCGGCGATATCGAACTGCGCAATGTCGGCAGCGTGGCCCTGCCGACGCTGGGCTCGGGCGACGTCAAGGCCGACCAGGTCGGCGGCGACGTCAAGGTCGGCACGGTCGGCTCCGGCGACCTCACCGTGCACGGTGTGCGCGGCGGCGTGCAGGTCGACAGCGTCGGCTCGGGCGATGTGCAACTGCGCGACGTCAGCGGCAGCGTCGCGGTGCAGACCGTCGGCTCGGGCGACCTGGACGTGGGCAACGTCGGCGGCAACCTGAGCGTGCAGAAGGTCGGCAGCGGCGATGTCACCCACCGTGGCGTGCGCGGCAGCGTCAACCTGCCCAAGCCGCGCTGATCCCGCGCTTCGCCTTCTCCCTTCCGCATGAGGACATGCCCATGCAGTACCGTTCCCTGCCACTGGCCGGCCTCGCCCTGGCCGCCCTGCTCCCGCTCAGCGCCTGCCAGCGCTCGTCGAACGACCGCGTCGTGGTCGATCACGGCGGCGCGCAAAGCCTGACCTTCCTCAACGGCGACCTCACCCTGAAGGCCGACGGACAGCCGCCGGCCACCATCACCCGCGACGGCAAGCTGCTGATCGACGGCAAGCCAGTCGCGCTGGACGCCGAGCAGCAGCGCCTGCTGCTGGCCTACCGCAGCCAGATCGAAGCGGTGGGCAAGCAGGGCGTGGAGGTCGGCAAGGCCGGCGCGGCGCTCGGCGTCAAGGCGGCCGGCGATGCCATCAGCGGGGTGCTCAGCGGCGACACCGAGCACATCGGCGCGCAGGTCGAGGCCCAGGCCGACAAGATCAAGCAGGCGGCGCTGAAGATCTGCGACCAGGTCGCCGCGCTGCGCGCCGCACAGGATGCGCTGATGCAGAAGGTGCCGGCGTTCCGCCCCTACTCCACGCTCGACGACAGCGACGTGCGCGACTGCAAGCATTCGGCGGCGTAACACGTCCCCACCGTCCCGGCGCCCACCCCTGCGCCGGGCCGGCCTGGCATCGCGTGCGGGGAGCGACCGGCGCGCCCTGCGACATGCGGCCGCACGCCGCGCCACGGTCACACACTCTAGAATGGGCGGTACTCTCCCCCGCTCCATTTCCGCCATGAAGAAGACGCTGTTCGCCTGGTTCTCGCTGCTGTCGTTGTGCCTGCTGCTCGCCGCCTGCGGCGGACGCGGTGGCGAGACCACCTCCTCGCGCGCCGAGCGCAGCAAGCCGCGGGTGGCGGTGGACAGCATGAACGTGATGCTGCGCCGCGCCCCGGCCGCCAACGCCACCATCGGCCCTGACGGCAGCCTGCGCATCGACGACATCGAACTGCCGCTGCCGGCCGCACAGCGCACCGAGTTGCAGCAGTTGTTCATGCACCTGCAGATGCAGCGCCAGCGCACTCTGGAGACCGCGGCGCCGGATCCGAACATGCGCTCGGTCGGCTTCGCGCCGACTCAGGAAATCACCGCCGCGCAGGAAGCGGTATTGCGCGACATTCCCTCGCTGCAGCCGTACCGCGACAGCTTCGGCAACCTGCAGGCCGAGCGCCGCTGAGACCTGCTGGCACACGCAGGCGGCGGCCCTAGAGCGCCTCCGCAAGGAGTGAAGCATTGCTGTAGGAGCGGCTTCAGCCGAGAAGGGCTTTCCCGGGAAGGCCGGTCGCGGCTGAAGCCGCTCCTACAGGGGCATACGCCGAGGTATCTGAGCGCAATGTGGGAAGGACGCTCCCACGAGAACTCGCGGCAAGGTATCTGGGGAAATGTGGGAGGGACTTCAGTCCCGACTGCTGCCAGTGTCCGATCGCCGACATGCCCCGCTCGTCGCGGCTGAAGCCGCCCCTACGAGGATCGTCACGACCTGCCGCGCTGCGCCGGCAACAAGAAACGCGCTGCTCGAGATGCCCGCACTGCGATGCGCCTGGCACGACCACACCGCCGTGCCAGGCCTCTGCAGCGCCGGTCAGGCTCAGCCGCCGCCGCCCGCGCCGGCGTGGATGCCGCCTTCGGTCAGCGCGGCGGGGTCCAGCAGCCGGCGCAGTTCGTCCTCGCCGAGGCCGCTGTCCTCCTTGGCCACCTCCAGCACCGGCCGGTTCTCCTTGTAGGCACGCTTGGCGATCGCCGCGGCCTTTTCGTAGCCGATGATCGGGTTCAGCGCGGTGACCAGGATCGGGTTGCGGTCCAGCGCCTCGCGTACCCGCTCCTCGCGCACCTTGAGCCCGGCGATCGCCGAATCGGCCAGCAGCACCGACACGTTGCCCAGCAACTGGATCGACTCCAGCAGGTTGGCCGCGATGAGCGGCAGGGTCACGTTCAACTGGAAGTTGCCGGTCTGCCCGGCCACGGTGATCGCGGTGTGGTGGCCGATCACCTGCGCGCAGGCCATCACCGTGGCCTCGGGAATCACCGGGTTGACCTTGCCCGGCATGATCGAACTGCCCGGCTGCAGCGCCGGCAACTCGATCTCGCCGAGGCCGGCCAGCGGCCCGGCGTTCATCCAGCGCAGGTCGTTGGCGATCTTGATCAGCGCCACCGCCAGCGCGTTGAGCTGCCCGGACAGTTCCACCGCATCGTCCTGCGCGGCGAGGCCCTCGAACTTGTTCTCGGCGCTCTCGAAGGTGCAGTCGGTCAGCGTCGACAGCGCCTTGGCGACCTTGCCGCCGAAACGCGGATCGGCGTTGATGCCGGTGCCGATGGCGGTGCCGCCCAGCGGCAGCCGGCGCAGGCGCTTGAGGCTGTCGTCGATGCGCGCCTGCGCCGATACCAGTTGCGCCGACCAGGCGCCGAACTCCTGGCCGAAGGTCAGCGGCATCGCATCCATCAGGTGGGTGCGCCCGGTCTTGACCACGCCCTGCAGTTGCTTGGCGCGCTTGTCGATCACCTTGCGCAAGTGCTTGAGCGAGGGCAACAGATGCTCGCGCGTTGCCAGCAACGCCGCGACCCGGATCGCCGTCGGCACCACGTCGTTGGAGCTCTGGCCGAGGTTGACGTGGTCGTTGGGATGCACCGTCGGCAGCGCCTTGCTGCCGTTCTTGCCCTCGCCCTTGGCGGTGCGGTTGGCCAGCGTGGCGATGACCTCGTTGGCGTTCATGTTCGACGAGGTGCCCGATCCGGTCTGGTAGATGTCGATCGGGAAGTGCGCGTCGTGGCGGCCGTCGGCCACCTCCAGCGCCGCGGCCTGGATCGCCTTGGCGACGGCCTTGGGCAACAGCTCCAGGTCGGCATTGACGCCCGCCGCGGCGGCCTTGATCAGGCCCAGCGCGCGGATGAAGCCGCGCGGCATCGGCTGCCCGGACACCGGAAAGTTCTGTACCGCACGCTGGGTCTGCGCTCCCCACAAGGCATCGGCGGGCACCTGCAGTTCGCCCATGCTGTCGTGTTCGACCCTGAATTTGTCACTCATTGCGCAATCTCCGCATCTGCAAAAAGGAATCCATCGGCGCCGTCGTCGGACGTCCGGGGAGGCAAGCTGGCGGGATTGCGGCTGGCGCGCGCATTATCCGCGGCGCAGCGCCCGGCGTCAGCAGTGTGCGCCCGCGGATGTTAGGAATGTCTGGAGGCTTGTCCGCCCGGCGCAGACTGCCGCGATCGGCAGGCGCATCCGAGCGAGAATCGGATCCACGGAGCCAGGCAGCGGGCATGGCACATGCTGGCGCGCACCGCGCGCGCGCCAGCAGCGCGGTGCGAACGGCGTGAGCCATGCGCCGTTGTCGGCAAACGACGGGACGACGGCACGGGTGGGGGCCAGCGGCATGCGCCGCCGGCCCCGACGCTCATTGCTGCCGGTTGCTCTGGAACACCAGGTCGTTGTAGCTCTTGAGCAGGCGTGCCGGCGAGCCTTCCGGTGCGACGATCGGATTGTCCAGCGAGCGCTGCTCGAACGCGCTGTACGGAATCTTGTCCGCCACGCGCTTGATCCGCGCCTTGGATTCCTTGCGGAAAGTCTCTGCCGCGCTTTCGAAGCCGGCCCAGTCGGACTTGCCCGGCTCCTGGTTGGCGACCTTGGCGTGCGCCTCGTCGGACAGGCTGTTGAAGCCGGCCACCAGCGCCGTGGCCTTGGCGGTGTCGAAGTCGTCGTCCTGCATCAGGCCGGCGATCTCCTTGGCCTCGAGCATCATCGACAGCCGATAGAACTCGCGGGTGCGGCCTTCGGCCTTCTCCATTGCCTTCAACTGCTCGCGCTGCGCGGCATCGTTCTGCGCCTCCAGCTCGTGGCTGAAGGCCTCGCTGGCCGCGTGGAATTCGGACAGCGCGGCCATCAGCGGCGCATGCAGTTGCTTGCCCTTGGCGAACTGGTCGTCCTGGTAGTCCTCGCGGTCATAGTAGTCGCGCGCCTGGTTGGCCAGCGGTTGCAGCGTCTTCAACGCGGCCAGATAGCGCTTTGCCGCTGCATCCAGCGCCGGCAGCGCGGGCTTGGCCGCGATCGCCTGGGTCATCGGCGCATCGCACAGCTTCATCGCGTACTCGTCGATCGGGGCCGGCCCGTACACGCTGGTTTCCTTGCCGGTCGGGCCGGCGTTGGGATCGGCCATCCAGCGGATGTACTGCTGCGCGCCTTCGTGGATGCGCCCATCGACCTTGTTGAAGCATTCGATGTAGGCGTTGAGCTTGCTGGTCAGGGCCTGATCCGCTTCGCTGGCGGCGGTATCGGCGGAGGCATGGCGGGCATCGGCACTGGCATCGGAATCGGTCGGCGCGGCCGAAGGCTTGCCACCGCAGGCGGTCAGGAAAACGGACACAGCGACGGTCAGCGCCGCCAGACGCAAAGAAGATTTCATTGGGGGAACGTAGATGTTGAAAACGGTTACAGAAAGTCTAGCAAACGAAAAGATTGTCCCGGCGTGATGGCTGGAGGGCCGGAATTGGGAGTCGGGATTGGGGAGTCGCAACAGCGGTGGCGCGCTTGTGCGGTATTCGCTGGCGACGCTTTGCCTGTGACCGAATGCGCGAGACGGTGCCCGCGGGCGCCGCCGCCATGGCGCATCGGCTAGACTGCGGCGACGTATCACCGATGGAACTTCCACGCCGCCATGGGCGACGATTCAGACTGTAGATGCCGGCGCACGCTGCGCCGGACCACGCACTCCGCCGTTTCCACCTCTCCCGCCCGGCGCGATGACGCGCCAGCGGCGCGTGCCGGGGACCGCAGATGATCGGCAACCTCCTGCTGTTGGCACTGGCGATGCTGCTGGTGCTGCTCAACGGCTTCTTCGTCGCCGCCGAGTTCGCCCTGGTCAAGCTGCGCCACACCCAGGCCGTGGGCCTGGCCGAGCATCACGGCTGGCGCGGCCGCCTGCTGCTCAACGTGCATGGCCACCTCGACGCCTATCTGTCGGCCTGTCAGCTCGGCATCACCCTGTCCTCGCTGGGCCTGGGCTGGGTCGGCGAACCGGCCTTCGCGCACCTGCTGCAGCCGGTGTTCGACCTGCTGGGGCTGAGCGAGGAAGCGGCGCGCCTGAGCGCCTTCGTCATCGCCTTCAGCGTCATCTCGTTCCTGCACATCGTGCTCGGCGAACTCGCCCCCAAGTCGATGGCGATCCGCCGCCCGGAGCGCATGTCGCTGTGGACCGCGGCGCCGCTGTACCTGTTCTACTGGGCGATGTATCCGGCCATCTGGCTGCTCAACACCAGCGCCAACGGCTTGCTGAAGGCCGTGGGCTGGGGCGAGATCGAGCATGCCTCGCACCGCTACTCGCGCGAGGAACTGAAGCTGATCGTGGGCCGCCAGCACCCCGCCGGCGGCGCGCCCGACCACGAACTGACCCTGATGAGCCATGCGCTGGAGCTGCCGGAACTGGTCGCCGGCGACCTGATGCGCGCGCGCGACCATCTGCGCGCGTTCCGCGAGGGCATGGCGCTGGAGGCGGTGATGGCCGAGTTCGCCGAGAGCCGCTACAGCCGCTACCCGTGGTTCGACCGCGACGGCGAGCAGGTGCTCGGCATCCTGCACATGAAGGACCTGCTGGTGGAGATCGCCCGCGGCCGCCGCAGCGACGACCTGCGCGCGCTGCTGCGCCCGGCCAACCTGATCGCGCTGGAGACGCCGGTGCCGCTGGTGCTGGAGCGCTTCCGCACCGGCGCCACGCACATGGCGCTGTGCGTGGACGAGCACGGCCGCATCCTCGGCTACTTCACCCTGGAAGACCTGCTGGAAGTGGTGGTCGGCGACATCGAGGACGAGCACCCGCACGTGGTCAAGGATGCGCCGACCCGCGGCGCCGACGGCAGCGTGCTGGTGGCCGGCTCGACCTCGATCTTCCGCCTCGAACGCCTGCTCGGCCGCGACCTGCGCGCGCCGGAGCACCTCAACTCGGTCGGCGGGCTGATCGTGCATCAGTTGCAGCGCCTGCCCGAGGAAGGCGAGCAGTTGCACATCGACGGCCACCTGTTCACGGTCAAGCGCATGGCCGGCCACCGCATCCAGGCAGTGACCGTGCGGCTAGGGTCCGTCATCCCGTCCTGAGGGTGCCGCGCGGCGCCGCCAGCGCGCCTGCCAGGACCAACCGAAGGGCGGTGGCGCGGCAGGCTCAGGGAGGGATGGCACATCCTGGCAGGCCGGCCGAGGCCGCGCCGACGTAGAATGGCGCCCCCGCCGACACCACCCCACGCCCCGCCATGTCCGATTCCGCCCTGCTCGCCCTGTCCCCGCTCGATGGCCGCTATGCCGGCAAGGTCGACGCCCTGCGGCCGATCTTCTCCGAATACGGCCTGATCAAGGCGCGGGTGAAAGTGGAGATCGAATGGCTGCTGGCGCTGGGCGCCGAGCCGGGCGTCGGCGAGCTGGCCGCGTTCTCGCCGGCGGCGGCGCAGCGCCTGCGCGGGCTGGCCGACGGCTTCGGCGTGGAGCACGCGGCGCGGGTCAAGCAGATCGAGCGCACCACCAACCACGACGTCAAGGCGGTGGAGTACTTCATCAAGGAGCAGCTCAAGGACGACGCCGAACTCGGCCCGGCCCTGGAGTTCGTGCATTTCGCCTGCACCAGCGAGGACATCAACAACCTCAGCTACGGACTGATGCTGGAGCAGGCCCGGCGCGAGGTGCTGCTGCCGACCCTGGACGCGGTGATCGCCACACTGCGCGCCCTGGCCCACGCACAGGCCGCGCAGCCGATGCTCTCGCGCACCCACGGCCAGACCGCCTCGCCGACCACCTTGGGCAAGGAGGTGGCCAATGTGGTCGCGCGCCTGCAGCGGCAACGCCAGCAGATCGCCGCGGTCGAGTTGACCGGCAAGATCAACGGCGCGGTCGGCAACTACAACGCCCACGTCGCCAGCTACCCCGACGTCGACTGGCCGGGCTTCGCGCAACGCTTCGTGGAAAGCCTGGGCCTGGTGTTCAACCCCTACACCACCCAGATCGAGCCGCACGACAACGTCGCCGAACTGGGCGACGCCACCCGGCGCGCCAACACCGTGCTGATCGACTTGGCCCGCGACATCTGGGGCTACATCTCGCTGGGCTATTTCAAGCAGAAGCTCAAGGAAGGCGAAGTCGGCTCCTCGACCATGCCGCACAAGGTCAATCCGATCGATTTCGAGAACGCCGAAGGCAACTTCGGCATCGCCAACGCCCTGTTCGAGCACTTCTCGGCCAAGCTGCCGATCAGCCGCTGGCAGCGCGACCTCACCGACTCCACGGTGCTGCGCGCGCTCGGCACCGCCTTCGGCCACACCCAGGTGGCACTGGACTCGCTGGCCAAGGGCCTGGGCAAGCTCACCGTGAATCCCGAGCGCCTGGATGCCGACCTGGATGCCGCCTGGGAAGTGCTGGCCGAAGCCGTGCAGACGGTGATGCGCCGCCACGGCCTGCCCAACCCCTACGAGCAGCTCAAGGCGCTGACCCGCGGCCAGGGCATCACCGCCGATTCGATGCGCGCCTTCGTCGAGACCCTGGAGCTGCCCGAGGACGCCAAGCAGCGCCTGCGTGACCTGACCCCGGGCGGCTACGTCGGCCTGGCCGAGCGACTGGCGCGCGGCGTCTGAGCCACGGTCCGTCCATCCTGGGTTAATCGGCCAGGGGCATGCTGGTGGCTCACAGCAGAGCCCCGCAATGAACCGCACCCCGTTGCTTGTGCTGCCGCTGCTGGTCCTGACCGGCTGCGCGCAGGCCCCCCGCCCACCGGCCGGCGACGGCGCGCATGCCGCCGCCGCCCGGACCGTGGTCATGCAGCCAGCGCCGCCGATCGCGGCGGCGCCCTCGGCCGGCGACCTACAGGACGACGAACGCGACGCCGAGACGCCGATCCGCATGGCCGCCTCGGCCAGCGGCGACATCGACTGCGACGGCCGCGACCTGAACATCGTCGGCCGCGACGCCACCCTGGTGCTGCACGGACACTGCACCACCGTCAGCCTGTTCGGCCGCAACGGCAACCTGCAGATCGAGCGGGCCGACACCCTGCGCGTGCTCGGCGACTACGCCCAGGTGACGATGCGTGGCGACGCGGGCAAGGTCGCGCTGTTCGGGCGCCATGGCCGCTTGCAGATGGCGCGCATCGACAGGCTGGACGTGTCCGGCGACCAGAACCAGCTGCAGGCCAGCGAGATCGCCACCATCGCCCTGCAAGGCAACGACAACGCCATCGTCCAGCGCAGCGGCCCGGCCCAGGTCGACGACGGCGGCCGCGACAACCGCATCCTCGTCCAGTAGCGCGGCAGCGCAGGGCCGGCCTGCACCGCTGGTCGGCGCTCCCGCCTCCCGCGCGCCGGCCGGCCGCGCGCCTGACCCACGCCACCCAGGCGCACCTGCGCCGACGCCATGCGGCCGGGATCGCCGCAACCGCGACGGACGGCCGTGCCGGCCGCACCCCGCGATGGCCCCGCGCGGCAAACCGGCGGACAATGGCCGGGTCCGGCCGGTGCCGCTGCGCGCCCGCCCTCCCCCTTCCGCGTTGCAAGGACCCCACTGCACATGGCTGCCCGCAAGACCGCCGCTCCCGCCTTCGAACTCCACGCCCGTCCCGGGCAACCGCTGGGCATGCCCGCCGCGACCTTCCTGCGCGACTACTGGCACAAGCGCCCGCTGCTGATCCGCAACGCCTTCCCCGGCTTCGTCTCGCCGATCGAGCCGGGCGACCTGGCCGGGCTGGCCTGCGAGGAGGCGGCGCTGTCGCGGCTGATCGAGCACGACCGCGCCAACGACCGCTGGCGCGTGCGCAGCGGCCCGTTCCAGGAGCACGAGTTCCCCAGCATGCCCGACCACGACTGGACCCTGCTGGTGCAGGACGTGGACAAGTGGGACCCGGACATCCGCGCCCTGCTCGAGCAGTTCCGCTTCCTGCCGCGCTGGCGGGTGGACGATGTGATGGTCAGCTTCGCCGCGCGCGGCGGCTCGGTCGGCGCGCACGTGGACCATTACGACGTGTTCCTGCTGCAGGCCCACGGCCACCGCCGCTGGCAGATCGACGCCAGCGTCGCGCTGGGCCGCCCGGCGCCGCCGACCGACTTCCGCGACGACGTGGAGCTGAAGCTGCTGCGCCAGTTCGATCCGACCCACGACTGGGTGCTGGGACCGGGCGACATGCTGTACCTGCCGCCGCTGGTGCCGCACCACGGCGTGGCCGAGGACGCCTGCCTGACCTTCTCGGTGGGCATGCGTGCGCCGTCCTCGGCCGAGCTGATCGCCGATTACCTGGACACCCTGATCGACGGCGCCGACGAGGCGCTGCGCTACCACGACGAAGACCTGCAGGCCCCGGCCGATCCGTACGAGATCGATGCGGCGGCGATGGGCCGCGTGGTCGAGGCGCTGAATGCGCTGCGCATGAACGACCCGGACAAGCTCGGCGCCTGGTTCGGCCGCTTCATCACCACCTACCGTGCCGCCGGCGAGATCCTGCCGCCGGCCGGGCTGCCGCCGGCGGCGGAGATCGCCGCGGCGCTGGAACAGGGCCTGGTCCTGCAGCGGCATCCCTGGGCGCGGCCGGCGTGGCGGCGCGCCAGCCGCGGCGCCATGCTGTTCTGCAGTGGCCTGCAGTTCGCGCTGCCGGTGAAGGACGCCAAGCGCCTGGCCGCGGCCGAGCACCTCGACGGCACGGACTATGCGGCGCTGTCGGCGGCCGGCAGGCAGACCCTGCTGGAACTGATCGAAGGCGGCTTCTACCAGCCGCTGGACGCGCAGGATGCCGGGGACGAGGACACCGAGGCGAGCTGATCCGACCATGCCCGGCCCCGATTTCCGCATCGCTGCGCTCGACCCCGTCCGCGACGGCGCCGAACTGCGCGCGCTGCGTGCCGCGACCGGTGCCGCGGCGGAGCCGGCCGACACCGCGGCGGCGGCGCTGGACGCGCTGGGCGAGCATCTGGTTGCGCGCAGCGACGACGGCCAGGTAGTGGGCGCGGTACGGCTCGGCGCGGACCGGCGGATCGCCGCACTGACCGTGCTGCCCGGCTGGCGCCGACGCGGGGTCGGCAGCGCCCTGCTGCGTGGCCTGGTCGAGACGGCGCAACGCCGGCGCTGGCCGCACCTGGAGCTGCAGGCCCCGGCCGCCACGCTGGCGTTCTATGCCCGCCACGGCTTTCTGCCGCCCGCGGGCGGCATGGCCGCCGCCGCGGAGGCCGTGCCGCTGCGGCGCCGCTTCGACGGTGCCGTGGCGGTGGAGGACGCGGCGACGGCGATCGCCGCCAGCATCGCGGTGCTGGCGCAGGCCCGCCGCCAGGTGCTGATCCACAGCCGCGCGCTGGATCCGGGCCTGCTCGACGATGCCCGCGTGCTGGAACAGCTGCGCCGCTTCGCCGTCGCCGCGCATGCCAAGCAGGTGTGGGTCCTGCTGCACGACGCGGCAGCGCCGCAACGCGCCGGCGCGCCCTTGCTGGCCCTGGCGCAGCGCTTGCCCAGCGTGTTCCAGTTCCGCGAAGTCAGCGATCCGGTGGATCGCAGCGACGCCACCGCCTACCTGGTCAACGAGGGCGGCGGCTACTACTTCCGTGGTCTCGGTCACCGTTACGACGGCGACACCGACCTGCTCGGCAGTGCCCGCGCGCGCCAGTTGCGCGCCACCTTCGACCGGGTCTGGGAGCGCGCCCGGCCCTGCAGCGAACTGCGCGCACTGGGCTGGTGAGGCGGCCGCGACCACGCCGCCGCAACTGCCACGGATGAACCGGGATCGGCCTTGACCACGCCGAATGCACACCCCGGCTGGTTCATGGGGGTATAATTTTTGCGCTTGATTACGCCCGCGCGGCCCACGCGTCCGCCGGTTCCTACCGCAAGCCACCCCAAACAAAGCGACCGCACCCCACCATCGTGGACAATCTACTCAAGCAGTTTGCGCAGTCATCGCAACTCGCCGGCGGCAATGCCGCCTATATCGAAGACCTGTACGAACAGTATCTGGTCTCTCCCGACAGCATCGATCCCAAGTGGAAAACCTACTTCGACGGCTTCCAGGGCCGCGATGCCGGTGACGTTCCCCACTCTGCGGTCATCGCCCACATCGCCAGCGCCGCGCGCCAGGCCGCCAACAGCGGCACCGGTCCGAGCGGCGACGAGCGCGAGCGCCATGTCGGCCGCCTGATCACCGCCTACCGTTCGCGCGGCCACCTCGGCGCGCGCCTGGATCCGCTGGGCCTGACCCCGCCGGTGAACCCGCCGGACCTGGGCCTGCCGTTCCACAGCCTGTCGGAAAGCGATCTGGGCAGCGAGTTCAGCACCGGCGGCCTCGGCGGCCAGCCGCGGATGAAACTGCGCGACCTGCTCGCGCGGCTGAAGGCGACCTACACCGGGTCGATCGGCAGCGAGTTCATGCACATCTCCGAGTTCGAACAGCGCCAGTGGATCTACCAGCGCCTGGAGAACGCGGGCGGCAACATCGCCGGCGACGCCGCCAGCCGCCGCCGCACCCTGGAGCGGATCACCGCCGCCGAGGGCCTGGAGCGCTACCTGCACACCAAGTACGTCGGCCAGAAGCGCTTCTCGCTGGAAGGCGGCGACTCGCTGATCCCGATGATGGACGTGCTGGTGCAGCGCGCCGGCAACGACGCGGTCAAGGACATCGTGGTCGGCATGGCCCACCGCGGCCGCCTCAACGTGCTGGTCAACACCCTGGGCAAGAACCCGCGCAAGCTGTTCGACGAGTTCGAAGGCAAGTTCGAGCACGCCCACGACGACCGCGCCCACACCGGCGACGTGAAGTACCACATGGGCTTCTCCGCCGACGTGGCGGTGGCCGACGGCAAGTCGGTGCACCTGGCGCTGGCGTTCAACCCCTCGCACCTGGAAATCGTCGACCCCGTGGTGGTCGGCAGCGTGCGTTCGCGCCAGGAGCGCTACGGCGACGCCGCGCGCAAGTCGGTGCTGCCGGTGATCATCCACGGCGACGCCGCGTTCGCCGGCCAGGGCGTGGTCATGGAGCTGTTCCAGATGTCGCAGGCGCGCGGCTTCGCGGTCGGCGGCACCGTGCACATCGTGGTCAACAACCAGATCGGCTTCACCACCAGCGCCCGTGACGACGCCCGTTCCACACTGTACTGCACCGACGTGGCCAAGATGATCGGCGCGCCGGTGTTCCATGTGAACGGCGACGATCCGGACGCGGTGGCGTTCGTGGCCAACCTGGCCTACGACTTCCGCCAGCAGTTCAACAAGGACGTGGTCATCGACCTGGTCTGCTACCGCCGCTGGGGCCACAACGAGGCCGACGAGCCGGCGGCCACCCAGCCGGTGATGTACCAGACCATCCGCAAGCACAAGACCACCCGCGAGCTGTACGCCGCCCAGCTGGAAAGCGAAGGCGTGCTGCAGGCCGGCGAGGCGCAGGCGCTGGTCGACGGCTACCGCAACAAGCTCGATTCGGGCGAGTACACCACCGAGCTGGCGACCCGCAAGCCCGACGAATTCGCCATCGACTGGTCCAAGTACCTGTCGGGCAAGCTCTCGGACAAGGTCGACACCACGGTCAAGCGCAAGACCCTGGACCAGCTGGCCAAGATCATCACCACCATCCCGGGCGGTGTCGAGCTGCACCCGCGCGTGGCCAAGATCTACGAGGACCGGGTGAAGATGGCCGCCGGCGAACTGCCGGGCGACTGGGGCTTCGCCGAAAACCTGGCCTATGCCACGCTGCTGGGCGAGGGCCACAAGCTGCGCCTGGTCGGCCAGGACGCGGGCCGCGGCACGTTCTTCCACCGCCACGCGATCCTGCACGACCAGAAGACCGACAGCTACTACCTGCCGCTGCGGCAGCTGGTGGAGAACCCGGAAGACGCCACCGTGATCGACTCGCTGCTCAGCGAGGAGGCGGTGATGGGCTTCGAGTACGGCTACTCAACCACCGACCCCAATGCGCTGTGCATCTGGGAAGCGCAGTTCGGCGACTTCGCCAACGGCGCGCAGGTGGTGATCGACCAGTTCATCGCCGCCGGCGAGGCCAAGTGGGGCCGCATCTCCGGCCTGGCGCTGTTCCTGCCGCACGGCTACGAAGGCCAGGGCCCGGAGCACAGCTCCGCGCGCCTGGAGCGCTTCCTGCAGCTGTGCGCACTGGAGAACATGCTGGTCTGCGTGCCGACCACCCCGGCGCAGGCGTTCCACATGATCCGCCGGCAGATGCGCATGTCCACGCGCAAGCCGCTGGTGGTGATGACGCCCAAGTCGCTGCTGCGCCACAAGCTGGCGGTGTCGACGCTGGAAGAACTGGCCGACGGCGAGTTCCAGCACCTGATCCCGGACGCCAAGGCCGACCCGAAGAAGGTCAAGCGCGTGGTCGCCTGCTCCGGCAAGGTCTACTACGACCTGCTCGAGGACCAGACCAAGCGCGGCCAGGACGACGTCGCCATCCTGCGCGTGGAGCAGCTGTATCCGTTCCCGCGCGAGTTGCTGGCCGCCGAGCTGAAGCGCTACGGCAATGCCACCGACCTGGTCTGGTGCCAGGAAGAGCCGCAGAACCAGGGCGCCTGGTATCAGATCAAGCATCACCTGCAGGCCTGCCTGGCCGACGGACAGAGCCTGCACTACGCCGGCCGCGCCCGTTCGCCGTCTCCCGCCGCCGGCCATTTCGCCGAGCACGTGGAAGAGCAGCTGAAGCTGGTCGCCGACGCGCTGTTGAATCCGTTCAACGACCAAGTCGCTGAATAAACCACATCACCCTTTCGAAAAAAGACACCACTAGGACGCCCCCTGCAATGGCCACCGAAGTCAAAGTTCCGGTACTGCCCGAATCCGTATCCGATGCCACCATCGCCAGTTGGCACAAGAAGGCCGGCGAGGCGGTCAAGCGCGACGAGAACCTGGTGGACCTGGAGACCGACAAGGTCGTGCTGGAAGTGCCCTCGCCCGTCGACGGCGTACTGAAGGAGATCAAGTTCGAGACCGGTGCCACCGTGACCAGCTCGCAGATCCTGGCGATCATCGAGGAAGGCGCGGCCGCCGCTGCGGCGCCGGCCGAGGCCAAGGTCGCCGAGGCACCGAAGGCCGAAGCGCCCAAGGCCGCCGCCGCGGAAGCGCCGAAGGCCGCCAAGGCCGAGACGCCGAAGGCCGCCGGTGACGTCTCCAGCCTGCCGCCGGGCGCGCGCTTCAGCGCCATCACCGAGGGCGTGGATCCGTCGCAGGTCGAAGGCACCGGCCGTCGCGGCGCGGTGACCAAGGAAGACATCCTCAACTACGCCAAGAACGGCGGCGCCGGCAAGGCCAGCGGTGCGCGTCCGGAAGAGCGCGTGCCGATGACCCGCGTGCGCAAGCGCATCGCCGAGCGCCTGATGCAGTCGAAGAACTCGACCGCGATGCTGACCACCTTCAACGAGGTCAACCTGGCCAAGGTCTCGGCCGCGCGCAAGGAACTGCAGGACGAGTTCCAGAAGGCCCACGGCATCAAGCTCGGCTTCATGAGCTTCTTCGTCAAGGCCGCCGCCAACGCGCTGCAGCGCTTCCCGCTGGTCAACGCCTCGATCGACGGCGACGACATCATCTATCACGGCTACAGCGACATCTCCATCGCCGTGTCCACCGACAAGGGCCTGGTCACGCCGGTGCTGCGCAACGTCGAGCGGCAGTCCTTCGCCGACATCGAGCAGGGCATCGCCGACTACGCCAAGAAGGCGCGCGACGGCAAGCTGAGCCTGGAAGAACTGCAGGGCGGCACCTTCACCGTGACCAACGGCGGCACCTTCGGCTCGCTGCTGTCGACCCCGATCATCAACCCGCCGCAGAGCGCGATCCTGGGCATGCACGCGATCAAGGAGCGTCCGATCGCCGAGAACGGCCAGGTCGTGATCGCCCCGATGATGTACCTGGCGCTGTCCTACGACCACCGCATCATCGACGGCAAGGACTCGGTGCAGTTCCTGGTCGACATCAAGAACCAGCTGGAAAACCCGGGCCGGATGCTGTTCGGTCTGTAAGAGCCGGGAATCGGGAATGGAGAAACGGGAATGGGACCAGCGCCCATCCGCCGCTCCATTCCCGCCTGGACCTGGATGGGAAACGGCAGGCGCATGCGCTTTTGCCAGTCCCCATTCCCCATTCCCTATTCCCGTGTGAGCAAATGAAATGAGCGAACAGTTCGACGTCGTCGTCATCGGTGCCGGTCCTGCCGGCTATCACGCGGCTATCCGCGCCGCCCAGCTGGGCCTGAAGACCGCGTGCATCGACGCGGCGCTGGGCAAGGACGGCAAGCCGGCGCTCGGCGGCACCTGCCTGCGCGTGGGCTGCATCCCGTCCAAGGCGCTGCTGGATTCCTCGCGCCAGTTCTGGAACATGGGCCACCTGTTCGGCGAGCACGGCATCAGCTTCAAGGATGCCAAGATCGACGTCGCCGCGATGGTCGGGCGCAAGGACAAGATCGTCAAGCAGTTCACCGGCGGCATCGCGATGCTGTTCAAGGCGAACAAGATCACCCCGTACTATGGCTTCGGCGAACTGCAGCCGGGCAACGTGGTCAAGGTCAAGCAGCACGACGGCAGCGAAGTCGAGCTGAAGGGCACCAACGTGATCCTGGCCGCCGGCTCGGATTCGATCGAACTGCCGTTCGCCAAGTTCGACGGCGAGACCATCGTCGACAACGTCGGCGCGCTGGACTTCACCGAAGTGCCGAAGCGTCTTGCAGTGATCGGCGCCGGCGTGATCGGCCTGGAACTGGGCAGCGTGTGGAAGCGCCTGGGCGCCGAGGTCACCATCCTCGAAGCGCTGCCGGACTTCCTGGCCCTGGCCGACGCCGAAGTGGCCAAGACCGCCTTGAAGGAATTCAAGAAGCAGGGCCTGGACATCAAGCTCGGCGCCAAGGTCTCCAAGACCGAGGTCACCGGCAAGGGCAAGAAGCAGGAAGTCGTCGTCACCTATAGCGATGGCGAAGGCGAGAAGACCCTTAACGTGGACAAGCTGCTGGTGGCCGTCGGCCGCCGCGCCGCCACCAAGGGCCTGCTGGCCGAAGGGACCGGGGTCAAGGTCAACGAACGCGGCCAGATCGAGGTCGATGCGCACTGCCACACCGGCGTGGACGGCGTGTGGGCGATCGGCGACTGCGTGCGCGGGCCGATGCTGGCGCACAAGGGCTTCGAGGAAGGCATCGCGGTCGCCGAACTGATCGCCGGCCTGCCCGGCCACGTCAACTTCGACACCATCCCGTGGGTGATCTACACCGAGCCGGAAATCGCCTGGGTCGGCAAGACCGAGCAGCAGCTCAAGGCCGAGGGCGTGCCGTACAAGGCCGGCAGCTTCCCGTTCGCGGCGATCGGCCGTGCGGTGGCGATGGGCGAGCCGGCGGGCTTCGTCAAGGTCATCGCCCACGCCGAGACCGACCGCGTGCTGGGCATGCACCTGGTCGGCGTCGGCGTCTCCGAACTGGTCCACGAAGGCGTGCTGACCATGGAGTTCAACGGCTCGGCCGACGACCTGGCGCGCATCTGCCACGCCCACCCCACCCTGTCCGAAGCGATCCACGACGCGGCCATGGCGGTGAGCAAGCGGGCGATCCACAAGGCTAACTGAGGCCGGGAAACGGGAATGGAGAATCGGGAATAGCAAGCATTCCCTGCACTTCACTCCCACGCATAACGCCGGACTCAGGTCCGGCGTTATGCGTTTCGGCTTTTGATTTTCTCATTCCCTAATCCCGGTTCCCCATTCCCGATGAAAAGCATCTGCGTCTACTGCGGTTCCAACGCCGGCAACAAGCCCGCCTACGTCGAACGCGCCACCGCGCTGGGCACGCGCATCGCCGAGCAGGGGCTGCGCCTGGTCTATGGCGGCGGCAATGTCGGCCTGATGGGCACCGTGGCCAATGCGGTGCTCGCCGCCGGCGGCGAGGTCACCGGCGTGATTCCCAAGCAATTGGCCGACTGGGAAGTGGCGCACCGCGGCCTCACCGAACTGGAGATCGTCGGCTCGATGCATGAGCGCAAGTCGCGCATGTTCGACCTCTCCGACGCCTTCGTCGCCCTGCCCGGCGGCTTCGGCACCATGGAAGAGATCTTCGAGATGCTGACCTGGCGCCAGCTCGGCATCGGCAACAAGCCGTGCGCCTTCCTCGACGTGGAAGGCTTCTACGCGCCGCTGATCGGCATGATCGATCGCATGGTCGAGGAGCGCTTCCTGCACCCGGACCAGCGCGCCGACCTGTGGTACGGCAGCGACATCGAGACGATGCTGGGCTGGATGCGGGACTATACGCCGGCGCAGGCGTCGAAGTGGATTGATGAAAAGCGGCGCAATGCATTGCGTTGAGACGGCAAACGCGCGGTGAGTTCATGGCGCGTGGCGACGCGTTACAGCATTCGGCGCCTCACTGCCACTGCAGCGCGGATTGATGAAAAGCGGCGCAATGCATTGCGTTGAGAGACGGCAAACGCGCGGTGAGTTCATGGCGCGTGGCGACCGCCTCGGTCACCGCACACCACGACAGGAGTGTCTTGTAGGAGCGGCTTCAGCCGCGACGGGCGTTACCGGGAACGCCCTGTCGCGGCTGAAGCCGCTCCTACGGGACAAGCGCATCTGGATTGCGTGTGGCGGGAGCAGGTGCCCTCCAGTCGCTCCAGCATGTGGGAATGACTGAGGTACCGACCGACCGGGATCGCCGCAACGCGTCGCGCCGAGACGAAACACATCGCCTTGGCAGCAAGCGCCACCCGCACGGCGACGCGCTCCGCATGCGATCGCCTCAGAGCTGTTGCGGCGCGGCGGCCGGGCGCCCCAGCAGATAGCCCTGCCCGTAATCGCAGCCCAGTTCGCGCAGGGTCGCCAGTTGCTGCTCGGTCTCGATGCCTTCGCCCACCGTCTCGATGCCCAACGTACTGGCCAGGGCGAGGATGCCGCGCACCAGCGCGTGGCTGCCGGTGCCGCCCTCGTCCTGCAGGCCGGCGACGAAGCTCTGGTCGATCTTCAGCACCGAGATCGGGAAGCGGTGCAGGTAGGACAGCGCCGAGAACCCGGTGCCGAAGTCGTCCAGTTGCGCCAGCACGCCGCGCTCGCGCAGCGCCTGCAGGATGGCCAGGGTGCGCGGCGCGTCGTCGAGCAGCGCCACTTCGGTGATCTCCACCCGCAGCCGGCGCGGATCGGCCCCGGCGGTGTCGATCAGCCCGAACAGCCGCTCGGTGAAATCCGGCGAGCGGAAGTGCCGCGGCGAGACGTTGACCGAGACGTAGCCACCCTCGCTCTGCGCCAGGCGCCGGATCACCTGTGCGTACAGCAGCCAGTCCACCTGCTCGATCAGGCCGCTCTCTTCGCCCAGGTCGATGAACTGGCTCGGCACCAGCAGCCCACGGCTCTCGTGGCGCCAGCGCAACAGCGCCTCGTGGCCGATCACTTCGCCGTCGCGCAGGCGCACGATCGGCTGGTAGAACGGCTCGAAATCGCGGTTGTTGATCGCACGGCGCAGATCCGCCTCCAGATCCAGGCTGCGCAGCGCCGCCTCGCGCATGGCCTCGTCGAACACCACGCAGCGGTCCTGGGTCTGCGCCTTGGCCCGGTACATGGCCGCATCGGCGTCGCGCAGCATCTCCTCGCCGTTGTGATAGCGCGGATGCCAGGCGGCGATGCCCAGGCTGCCGGACGGGAACAGTTCGCGGCCGGCCACCCACATCGGCTGGCCGAGCACGTGCAGCAGGCGCCGTGCCAGCTCGCGCGCGCCGTCCAGGCCATGCTCGGATGGCGTCAGCACCGCGAACTCGTCGCCGCCCAGGCGCGCCACCACGTCCTGGCCGCGGATCGTGGAGACGATGCGCTTGGCCACCTGCACCAGCATCTCGTCGCCGGCGGCATGGCCGATGCTGTCGTTGACCAGCTTGAACCGGTCCAGGTCCAGGAACAGCACGGCGAAGGTCCTGCCGCCGCCGCGCGCGCGCGAGATCGCCTCGCTGAGCCGGTCCAGCAGATGCGAGCGGTTCGGCAACCCGGTCAGTGCATCGTGCAGCGCCTGATGGGTCAGGCGCTGCTCGGCGCGCCAGCGCTCGGCGATCTGCGCCAGCAGCTGCTCGTTGACCTCGGCCAGCTCGCGGGTGCGCTCGTCCACGCGCTGCTCCAGCTCCGCGTGCGCCAGCCGCAGCCGTTCCTGCGCGCGCTGCCGCGCCAGGCCGCTGCCGACGTTGTGCGCGACGAAGGTGAGCAGGCGCTGGTCGTGCTCGGTGAAACGTACCTTGGCGACGTAGCTCTGCACCACGATCGCGCCGATCACCTCGCCCTCGTCGAACAGCGGCGCGCCCAGCCAGCTGTAGGGGCGCTGGCCGTACTCCTGCACCTCGCCCTGCGCCAGCAAGGCGTCGATGTCGGACAGTTCGAGCAGCTGCGGGCGCCGCACCCGCATCACGTATTCGGTCAGTCCGCGGCCACGGCGCCGTTGCGGCCGGTACGGGGTGAACTCGTCCACCGAATACACGAATTCCAGCATCGTGTCGTCGTCGGACAGCAGGGCGATGTACAGATTGCGTGCGTCGATCAGCCCGCCGACGATGGCATGCACCTCGGTGTAGAACTGTTGCAGGCTCTCCGAGCGGATCGCCAGCTCGGCGATGCGGAACAGCGCCAGTTGCAGCATCTCGGCGCGCTTGCGCTCCTGGATCTCGTCCTGCAGGTCGCAGTTGGCGCGCTGCAGCTCCTGAGTGCGCAGGTCCACCCGCCGCTCCAACTGCACCTGCGCATGACGCCGGTCCATCGCGGTCTGCACGTGCTGCGCCACGTAGGCCAGCAGCGCGCGGTCGGCATCGGTGTAGCGCAGCGCGTAGTCGTAGTTCTGCACCACGATGGCGCCGCACACGCGGCCCTCGCGCAGCATTGGCACGCCCAGCCAGTCGCGGCTTTCCGGGCCGTGGCCGACGTTGTCGCCCACCTTCAGGCGCTCGCGCACCTGCTCCGACGGCCCGCGCACCGCACGGCCGTGGCGCAGCAGGGCGAAGGTGAGGCTATGCGGCATGTCGTGCAGGAAGTAGGTCCGCTCCGGATCGGCGACGAAGTCGTCGTGGCGGTCGGAGAAGTACAGGAAGCGCATGCTCTGCTGGTCTTCGTCGTACTCGACGATGTAGCAGTTCTCCGCGTACATCAGCGATTCCAGCACGGCGTGCACGCGCTGCAGCATCTGGCTCATTTCCAGATCGGCGCCGGCCAGGTCGGCGATCTCGTACAGCGCTTGCTGCAGCTGCTTGGATTTTTCCAGGCCCTCGATGCGTGCGCGCATGCGCTCGGTGTCGAGCAGGTTCAGGCCGAACGCGACCGCGGCGTCGCACCAGGCCGCGCGCTGCGCGGCGTCCAGGGGCTGCGCCACTTCCGCGCCGATCGCCACGCAGGCGCCTTCGGCGGTGCGGTGCACGTGCAGCAGCGCCGGCACCGTCGACGGCAGCGGCGCGGTGCCGGCCAGCGCCTCGGCGACCAGCGCCTGCAGCCACGCCGGCGCCTGTGCGCTGGCGCCCTGCAGGCGCCCGACCACGCCGTCGCCGCAGCCGATCGCCACGGCGCTGCCGGGCGGCAGCAGGCCGCACAGGGCCTGCGCCGTGCGCGCGGGGGCATGGCCGCCGGATGGGTCTTCGCGGACCGTGGTGGACGTATTGAACAGCATCGACGACAACTCCTGCAGGGCCCCCCGGAACTGCTCCACGCTCGCCCTTCACATCAGCATACCCGTTGCATGCGTCGATCGACGCCCGCTCGACCCCGAAGTGGCGAGATACGCGTTTGTCTACACATGTTGTCCGAACTTCCGCCATCGCCGCCCGCGTCCCGCCCCCCGCCTCCCGACTATGCGCAGGCCCGGGGAACGCTTAGGCTTGCCGCCGTGGACGCCCCGGTCGAAGCGAGCGACGAAGCCCTGATGCTGGCCTACGCGGCCGGCGACGCGCGCGCGTTCGAGACCTTGTACCTGCGCCACCGCGGCCGCCTGTACCAGTACCTGCTGCGACAGCTGCGCGACCGGGCACTGGCCGAAGAACTGTTCCAGGACGTGTGGCAGCGGGTCATCGCCGCGCGCCTGGACTGGCAGCCGCAGGCCGCATTCACCACCTGGCTGCTGCGCATTGCCCACAATCGGCTCGGCGACCATTGGCGCGCGGCCAAGCATCGTCCGCCGGCACCGGCCGACGCCGACCTGCGCACCGCCCGCGTGCAGGACCCCGACACCCCGGAGCGGCAGTTGTCCGCCTTCGAACAACGGCGCCAGCTGCAACTGGCCCTGGATGCGCTTCCCGAGGAGCAACGCGACGTGCTGCTGCTGCGCCTGGAGCAGGAATTGAGCCTGGACGAGATCGGGCAGATCACCGGCGTCGGCCGCGAAACGGTCAAGTCGCGGCTGCGCTATGCGATGGACAAACTGCGCGCGAGGCTGGGCGGATGAGCGCCGACGAACCGCTGACCCCGGAAGAGCGCGCGCTCGCCGAACGCCTGCGCCAGGGCCGGCAGGCGCTGCCGCCGCCGGCGCTGGATGCGGCGATCCTGGCCGCCGCGCGCGCAGCGGTCGCGCCGGGTGCCACCGAGATCGCGGACTACCCCAGCAGCGCCGCGGAGCGGGCGCGGGCGCAAGCCGCCACGTCACTGCCGGTGCCGCCACCCGCGCCTGCCGGAAAGGCGACGGCCCACGCCCCCGCAGCGCGCCCCGCTCCAGCCGCGTCGCGATCGCGCTGGCCGACCTGGCTCGGCCTGGCCGCCTCGCTGGTGCTGGTGGCCGGCATCGCCTGGCGCGCACGCCCACCGGTGCCCTCCGCACCGGCATCCGCACCGGCGGTGGTGCCTGCCCCGGCAGTCGCTCCCGCTCCCGACGCATCGCCGGCCCCCTCCTCCGCGGAGCCGGCGCAGGCGCCTGCCGCGCCGCTGACGGAGCGTACGCCGGAGGCACAGGCGCACAAGCCGGCGCCCGCAAAGCGCCAGCCCCCTCCCACGTCACCGACGCTGATGGCGCCCGCCGCGCCGCCGGCCCCGCCACCGCCGCCCATCGTGGCCGACAGCAACGCGCCCGCCGCCGAGCAGCAGGCCGCACCGGCCGCGATGGCCTTGCGCGCGCCGGCGCGCGCGGCGACGACGCAGGACGCCTTGCCACGCAGCGCCCCCACCGACCACGCCCGCCAGGCCACGTTGGCGGCCTCCACCCACGCGCAGGCCGCCGCGACCGAGTCGTCGGAGGCGCTCTCGCTACGTCCTTCGACGGCGACCGCCGATCCGGCCACCGCGTCGCCGCAGGCCGGCGCCTTGGCTGCCGCGGCGGAGGCCGCCGCGGAGGCCGACACGCAATTGCCTCCGCGGCGCTGGCTGCAGCGGATCCGCGAGCGCCGCGACAGCGGCGACCTGGACGCCGCCCGCGCCAGCCTGCTGCGCTTCCAGCGCACACACCCGCACCGCGCGGTGCCCGCAGACCTGCGCACGCTGCTGCACGACTGAGCCGCGCGATCCCGGCGCCTGCGCGCAGCGGGCCGGGGGCGCGCCTCGTCTACAATGCCGCCGATGCCCGATACGCTCCCGCACCCCGTCAGCCACAGCGTGGAGATCAAGCACAGCCGCTTCGTGGCCCACGCTGCGCCGATCGCCGACGCCGGCGCGGCACTGGCGTTCCTGCAGCAGGTCGCGGTGGCCGACGCCACCCATAATTGCTGGGCGTATCGCCACGGCGACGAGTACCGCTCCAGCGACGACGGCGAACCCGCCGGCACCGCCGGCCGCCCGATCCTGGCGGCGATCGACGGCCAGGGCTTCGATCGCGTGGTGGTGGTGGTCACACGCTGGTACGGCGGCATCAAGCTCGGCGCCGGCGGCCTGGTCCGCGCCTACGGCGGCAGCGCCGCCGAATGCCTGCGCCTGGCGCCACGGCAACCGCTGCTGGCCTTGAGCCTGCTGACCCTGCACTGTGGCTTCGACGACCTGGGCGCGGTGCATGCCGCGCTGAGCGCCTGTGCCGCGGAGAAACTCGATGAACGCTTCGATGCCGGCGGCGCCGAACTGCAGCTGCGCCTGCCCCGCGATCGCGTCGACGCCTTGAAAACCCGCCTGCGCGACGCCACTCGCAATCGGGTCCGCTGTTCGGAACCCGCCCCCGCATGAACACCCCGCCGGCCGACCAGGCCAAGTCGCTGCGCAGACTCGGCAGCCTGCGCACCCTGTGGCCGTTCGTGCGTCGCCGGCGCGGCCTGCTGATCGCCTGGCTGGTGGCGCTGGCGATCTCCTCCAGCGCCACGTTGAGCCTGCCGGTGGCGGTGCGGCAGATGATCGACCACGGTTTCAGCGACAGCAGCCGCATCAACCAGTCCTTCGCCCTGCTGTTCGCGGTCGCGCTGGTGCTGGCGGTGGCCACCGCCACACGCTTCTACTTCGTGTCCCTGCTCGGCGAGAAAGTCGTCGCCGACCTGCGCGAACGCCTGTACACGCACCTGATCGGCCTGCATGCCGGCTTCCACGACCGCAACCGCAGCGGCGAACTGGTCTCGCGCCTGTCCGCCGACAGCGAACTGCTGCGCGGGGTCATCGGCAGCACCATGTCGGTGGCGCTGCGCAGCACGGTCACCGCGATCGGCAGCGTGGTGATGCTGTGCGTGACCAGCCCGCACCTGGCCGCCTACACCCTGCTCGGCATCCCGCTGGCAGTGCTGCCGATCGTGCTCGGCGCGCGCCGCCTGCAGAAGATCTCCCGCGCCAGCCAGGACCGCGTCGCCGACGCCAATACCCTGGCCGCCGAGACCCTGGGCGCGGTGCGCACGGTGCAGGCATATGCGCGCGAAGGCTACGAACGCGGCCGCTTCGGCGAGGCGCTGGCGCAGACCGTGGCGGTGGCGCGGCGCCGGGTCGGCGCGCAGGCGCTGATCACCGCCGCGGCCATCGTGCTGATCTTCGGCGCCATCGTGCTGGTGCTGTGGTCCGGCGCGCACGAGGTCGCCGCCGGCGAACTCAGCGCCGGCGCGCTCGGCCAGTTCGTGCTGTACGCGATGTTCGGCGGCGGCTCGGTCGCCTCGCTGGCCGAGGTCTGGAACGATCTGCAGCGCGCGGCCGGCGGCATGGGCCGCATCGCCGAACTGTTCCAGGAACGTCCCGAGGTGGTCGCGCCGGCGCAGCCGCGTGCATTGCCGCAGCCGTTGCGCGGCGAGGTGCGTTTCGACAACGTCAGCTTCCGCTACCCGCAGCGCCCCGATCACCCGGCGCTGGACGGCTTCGACCTGCATGTGCGGCCCGGCGAGAGCGTGGCCCTGGTCGGTCCCTCCGGCGCCGGCAAGAGCACGGTGCTGGCGCTGCTGATGCGCTTCCACGATCCGCAGTCCGGCAGCGTGCAGGTGGACGGCCTGGACCTGCGCACGCTCGACCCGTCGCAGCTGCGCTCAGCGATCGGACTGGTGCCGCAGCACCCCACCCTGTTCGCCGCCAGCGCCGCCGACAACATCCGCTACGGCCGGCTCGAGGCCAGCGAGGCCGAGGTCGAGGCCGCGGCGCGCGCCGCCGAAGCCGACGCGTTCCTGCGCCAGTTGCCCGACGGCTACGCCAGCGAACTGGGCGAGCGTGGCGCGCGCCTGTCCGGCGGCCAGCAGCAGCGCATCGCCATCGCCCGCGCCGTGCTCAAGGACGCGCCGATCCTGCTGCTGGACGAGGCCACCAGCGCCCTGGACGCGCAGAGCGAAAACGCCGTGCAGCAGGCGCTGGAGCGGCTGATGGCCGGGCGCACCACCCTGGTGATCGCGCACCGCCTGGCCACCGTACTCAAGGCCGACCGCATCGTGGTGATGGACCACGGTCGCATCGTCGCCCAGGGCACCCACGCCGAGTTGCTGGCGCAGGGCGGGCTGTACGCCGAACTCGCTCGCCTGCAGTTCATCGACTGAGCACGCCGCGCTAACGACCGCGGGACTACGGTCGATCCGCGTCTGCCGCGGTCCGCGCATGTCGCGGCCGCCGTGCCGGCGTCCCGCATTCGATGCAGCGTTCGACAGGAGGCTCCCGATGTCCTTTCGCCAATTGCCTGCCCTCGGTCCCGACGGCGAGGCCTATCTGATCACCGAGTTCCAGGACGATGCGCCGCGCCAGCAGCAGGCGCAGCACGATCCGCACGCGGACAGCGGATTGCGCTACGAACTGGCCGACGGCCGCAAGCTGATCCGCCGCGGCCAGCAGTTCGTCACCACCGGCGGCGAGTTGACCTTGACCGCGGTCTAGCGCCACGGCCCTGGATCGTCCCTGTGCCCTGTCATCGCCACTGGCGTTCGGGGCACTGGCGGCGGGCTGGTGAATTTTTCGCCACACCTCTTGACAGGCTTGCCACGCAAGGCGCGCCAACGGTTATCCACATGTTTGTGCAGCGGCCATCCACATGCGCTGTGGATGAATTGCGGTGGTTGTCCGTCGGATGATCCCGTGAGTTAAGGCTGTGCGGTCGCGGCTGAAGCCGGCCCTACACGGGTCTCTATGCCTTTGTAGGAGCGGCTTCAGCCGCGACCACGAACCCGAGAAACCGCGCAATCGGTAAGCGCCGCGCTACTCAACCCGCCAGCACCCGCCCGATCCCACTGGCATCGATCTCCGCCGCCGCTGCACGCACCGCTGCAACATCGCTGGCCGGATCGAAGCCGAGCCGGAAATGCAGTTCGCCCGCCTGCGTGCGCGAGGAATGGATCGAGGCCAGGTTGACGCCGTGGCGCTCGAACACGTGCAACAGCGCGCGCAGCGAGCCGGCGCGGTCTTCCGGCAGATACACGCTGAGCGTGGACTGCTCGGTCAGATCGGCCAGCAGGTACCCCACCCGCTCGTAGCTGTAGTTGCCCTGCGCGATCGCCGCCTCGCCCAGCGCCTGCCGGTTGGCGTCGAGGAACTCGGCGCGGAACTGCGCGCGCGCCGCATCGTCGCCACGGCCGACCTGCGCACGCAGCCGCGACAATTGCGCGATCAGTCCTTCCAGGACATCGCCGACATGCGGATTGCCGAACTGGATGTCTTCGTAGATGGCCGGATTCAAGGCCAGGATGCGCGCGATGATCGCGGTGTCCAGCTCGAACGAGGCCGAGCGGTACGGCAGCAGGGCCTGCAGCGGCCCCAGCGCCGGCGCATGCTCGCGCAGCACCCCGGCCTGGGCCAGATGGGTGGCGTGGACCATGGCCTGCACCAGGGCCATCACCCGGTCGTGGTGCTCGGGCGTGGTGCGCACGCACTCGCCTTCCAGCGCCGCGTACAGCTGCTGCAGCCAGGGCTGCCACTGCGCCACCCGCGCTTCGCACACCACCAGCACGCGGCCTTTGAGCGTCGGCGACTTCGGCGGCGCGGTCATCGGGTGCAGGCCGGCCACCTCCGCCTGCGAGGCCAGCATCGCCGCCACCGGCGCGGCCTTGACCGAGGTGACGTCCAGCCACAACTGGCCGCGCTCGCGGCCACCGGCACGCCGCGCGTAGTCGCCGATCAACGCCGGCGTGTGCCGGATCGGGGCGGAGAAGATCAGCACCTGCGCCCGCTGCAGCAGCGCCTCCGGCGCCAGCGACTGCGGGTCGGCCGGATCGTGGCCGACCACCTCCAGTTGCATGCGCTCGCGGAAGAAGCGGCTCAGCCAGCGGCCGTAGGCGCCGGCGCTGCCGACGATGCCGACGACCGGGCGCAGGCTCACGCCAGGCGCTCGGCGACGAAGCGCAGCGGCGTGGCCAGCGCGGCCGGCGCCGCCGCCAGCACGTCCAGTTCTTCCACGTCCGCGGCCAGGGTCGCCTCCAGCGCCGCATGCACGCCAGCGATAGCGCGGCCGATCGCCGCCTCGAAGCTGTCGCCGCGCAGCAGGAAGGCCACCAGCAGCGCCATCAGCACATCGCCGGTGCCGGCCACGTCCACCGGCAGCAAGGGCGAGCACCAGCGGTAGACCGCCTCGTGGCTCACCGCCAGCGTCACCAGTTGCCCGGCATCACCACTGACACTATGCGCGAGCACCCACTCCGGGCCGCGCGCCAGCAACACGCGCGCGGCGGCGATCGCCTCGTCCTGGGCCAGCGCCGGCATGCCGGTCAGGCGGCCGAGTTCGAAGGCGTTCGGCGTCACCAGCCACGCATGCGGCAACAGGCGCTCGGCGAAGATCGCTTCCAGGCCCGGTTCCACGTAAGGACCGGTATGCGTATCGCCGATCACCGGGTCCAGGCAGTAGCGCAGCGTAGGGCACTGCGGCAGCGTGGCATCGAGCCAGTCGGCGAAGGCGGCGCCGTTGCCGACGCTGCCGAAGTAGCCGGACACCAGCATGCGCGCGCGTTGCGGCAGGCCGCGTTCGCTGGCGCCGAGCAGCAGGTCGGCGAACCAGTCCGAGGGCAGCACCTTGCCGCGCAGCGTGGCGTAGAACGGCGCATTGCTCAGCAGCGTGGTCGGGATCTCGGCCACGCGCAGGCCCAACGCGCGCATCGGCGGCACCGCCGCGCTGTTGCCGGCGTGGCCGTAGACGAGCTGCGACTGCACGGAGATGACATCGACCGGCACCGGCCCGTCGGGCCGTTGGCGACGGCCATGGATCAGATGACTGGCGGCGGCGGAACTCTTTGCGGAAGCGTCGTTCATCGCCGTAGTGTAGCGCCGGCACACGGGCGCTCGGGATGCGCGCATGCCGGCGTGTTGCAAGGCTTTAAGCAACAACGGCCTCAGCTGCGGCGCTCCGACGAGAAAGCGTCGCGGCTGAAGCCGCTCCTACAACGAAGACGCGAGATGCGGGTGGATCGCCACGCATCCAGCATTGAAAATCCTGATGCGCCGCCGCACTCAGCGGGCGAACCAGTCCAGCACACCATTCCGACGCAGGAGCGACTTCAGCCGCGACGCGTTCGACGATAACGCGTCGGGGCTGAAGCCCCTCCCACAAAAAGCCTGGCAGCGACCAGGAACGCGTGGAAAATCCCGAATCCCGGCTTTCAACAGCCGCAGGCTGTCATCCCGAATCCCGAATCCCCAATCCCCGCCTCACGACGTCATCCGGTCCCAGAACCCCTTCACTCCATCGATGAAGGTCGCCGACTTCGGCGAATGCTTGCGCGCGTCCTCGCCGGTGAAGGTGGACTCGAACTGCTCCAGCAGCTTGCGCTGGTCGGCGGTGAGGTTGATCGGCGTCTCCACCACCACCCGGCAGTACAGATCGCCTTCGCTGCGGCTGCGCACCGAGCGCACGCCCTTGCCGCGCAGGCGGAACAGCTTGCCGGTCTGGGTTTCGGCCGGGATGCGGATCTCCGCCTCGCCGCCCAGGGTGGCCACGCGTACGGTGTCGCCCAGCGCCGCCTGCGAGATGCGGATCGGCACCTCGCAGTGCAGGTCGTCGCCGTCGCGCTGGAAGATCGCATGCTCGCGCACCCGCACTTCCACGTACAGATCGCCCGGCGGCGTACCGGCCGGACCGGCCTCGCCCTCGCCCGACAGGCGGATGCGGTCGCCGTTGTCGACGCCGGCGGGAATCTTCACCGACAGCACCTTGGTCTCTTCCACACGCCCGGCGCCGTGGCAGACGCCGCACGGGTTCTGCACGATCTGGCCGCGGCCGGCGCAATGCGGACAGGTCTGCTGCATGGCGAAGATGCCGCGCTGGATACGCACCTGGCCGCGCCCGTGGCAGGTGACGCAGGTCTCGACCTTGCCGTCCTCCGAGCCGCTGCCGTGGCAATGCTCGCATTCGCTCAGGGTCGGGATCTCGATGCGGCGCTCGATACCGGCCACCGCTTCTTCCAGGTCCAGTTCCAGCACGTAGCCGATGTCGGCACCACGCCGCGGCGCACGCCCGCCACCGCCGGCACCACCGAAGATGTTGCCGAAGAGGTCGCCGAAGATGTCGCCCATGTCCGGGCCGCCAGGGCCGCCGCCCATCCCGCCCATGCCGTGCTCGAACGCGGCGTGGCCGTGCGCGTCGTACATGCGCCGGCGGTTGCCGTCGGAGAGCACTTCATAGGCCTCCTTGCATTCCTTGAACGCGGCCTCGGCGGCTTGGTCGCCGGGATTGCGGTCCGGGTGGTACTTCATCGCGCAACGGCGATAGGCCTTCTTCAGCTCGTCGTCGCTGGCGGTGCGGGCCACACCCAGCACTTCGTAATAGTCGCGTTTGCTCATAGGGCGGGGATTGGGGAGTCGGGAGTCGGGATTCGTTCAATGCAAAAGCGGAGAGCGTTGGCTCTTCCGCTCTTGCAAACTAGATGGACAGAGATGGAGAGCGGAGACCGCACGGCAACGCCTTGCGCATCCCCAATCCCCAATCCCCAATCCCGGCTTACTTCTTGTCGTCCTTGACTTCGGTGAACTCGGCGTCCACCACGTCGTCGGACGGGGCCGAGGACGCATGCGCGCCGCCGGCGTTGCCGCCCGGCTGCTGCTCGCCCGCCGCCGCGGCCGCGTACAGCGACTGACCGGCCTCTTCCAGCGCCTTGGTCTTGGCCTCGATCTGGCCCTTGTCGTCGCCCTTCATCGCGGTTTCCAGATCCGCCAGCGCAGACTCGACCTTGCCGATCACGTCGCCGCCGACCTTGCTGCCGTGCTCGGTGATCGCGCTGCGGGTCGCGTGGATCAGGCCGTCGGCCTGGTTGCGCGCCTGCACCAGCTCGTGGAACTTCTTGTCTTCCTCGCGGTTGGCTTCCGCGTCGGCGACCATCCGCTGGATCTCGTCGTCCGACAGGCCGGAACCGGCCTTGATCTCGACCTTCTGTTCCTTGTTGGTCTTCTTGTCCTTGGCCGACACGTGCAGGATGCCGTTGGCGTCGATGTCGAAGGACACCTCCACCTGCGGCAGGCCGCGCGGCGCCGGCTCGATGCCGGACAGGTCGAACTTGGCCAGCGACTTGTTGTAGCGGGCCTGTTCGCGCTCGCCCTGCAGCACGTGCACGGTCACCGCCGACTGGTTGTCCTCGGCGGTGGAGAACACCTGCGAGGCCTTGGTCGGGATGGTGGTGTTCTTCTCGATGATCTTGGTGAACACGCCGCCCAGGGTCTCGATGCCCAGGCTCAGCGGGGTCACGTCGAGCAGCAGCACGTCCTTGACGTCGCCGGCCAGCACGCCGCCCTGGATCGCGGCGCCCAGCGCCACGGCCTCGTCGGGGTTGACGTCCTTGCGCGGCTCCTTGCCGAAGAACTCGGCCACGGCCTGCTGCACCTTCGGCATGCGGGTCTGGCCACCGACCAGGATCACCTCGGTGATGTCGCTGGCGCGCAGGCCGGCATCGTTCAGCGCGGTGCGGCACGGATCGATGGTGCGCTTGACCAGTTCCTCCACCAGCGCCTCGAGCTTGGCCCGGGTCAGCTTGATGTTGAGGTGCTTCGGGCCCGACGCGTCGGCGGTGACGTACGGCAGGTTGACTTCGGTCTGCTGCGAGGACGACAGCTCGATCTTGGCACGCTCGGCGGCGTCCTTCAGGCGCTGCAGCGCCAGCGGATCCTTGCGCAGGTCGATGCCCTGGTCCTTGTTGAATTCTTCGACGAGGTAGTCGATGACGCGCTTGTCGAAGTCTTCGCCGCCCAGGAAGGTGTCGCCGTTGGTGGCGAGCACTTCGAACTGCTTCTCGCCGTCGACGTTGGCGATCTCGATGATCGACACGTCGAAGGTGCCGCCGCCCAGGTCGTACACCGCGATCTTGCGATCGCCGCCCTGGCCCTTGTCCAGGCCGTAGGCCAGCGCCGCGGCGGTCGGCTCGTTGATGATGCGCTTGACGTCCAGGCCGGCGATACGGCCGGCGTCCTTGGTCGCCTGGCGCTGGCTGTCGTTGAAGTACGCCGGCACGGTGATGACCGCCTCGGTGACGGTCTCGCCCAGGAACGCCTCGGCGGTCTTCTTCATCTTCTCCAGCACCTGCGCGGAGATTTCCTGCGGGGCCAGCTTGCGGCCGTCGGCGGTGGCCACCCAGGCGTCGCCGTTGTCGTGCTGGACGATGCCGTACGGGACCAGGCCGATGTCCTTCTGGACTTCGGCGTCGGTGAACTTGCGGCCGATCAGGCGCTTGACCGCGTAGAAGGTATTCTTGGGGTTGGTGACGGCCTGGCGCTTGGCCGAGGCGCCCACCAGCACTTCGCCGTCCTTGGTGTAGGCGACGATCGAAGGCGTGGTGCGGTCACCCTCTGAATTCTCGATGACGCGGGCCTTGCCGCCGTCCATGATCGCCACGCACGAGTTGGTCGTGCCCAGGTCGATGCCGATGATCTTGCCCATTGCAATGACTCCTGAAAGGTCGTGTAGCCGGCCAGTGCCGGGATTCTGATTCGGATATAGGGATGGCTGCAGGTCATTCAAGCCATCGCCGCAAATTAGCGTTCCACTGCCGCCGCGCCGGGTTCAGGCGCGGGCGGCCGGCCCGCTCAATCGTGCTTGGCCACCACCACCAGCGCCGGCCGCAGCAGGCGCTCGTTGAGCAGGTAGCCCTTCTGGAACACCTGGATCACGTGGCCCGGGGCGACGCCCTCGGCCTCGGCCTGGCTGATCGCCTGGTGATGCTCCGGGTTGAACGGCTCGCCGGTCGGGTCGAGCAGGGTCAGGCCGTTGTCGGCGGCGACCTTGAGCAACTGCTTGTAGGTCAGTTCCAGGCCGTCACGCAGCGGGCTGGGCTCGCTGCCGGCGGCGGTCAGCCCCGCGTCCAGACTGTCGAACACCGGCAACAGGTCGCCGAGCAGGCGCTCGTTGGCGAACTTGCGCGCCTGCTCCACGTCGCGGGCGATGCGCTTGCGCTGGTTCTCCAGGTCGGCCCGCTCGCGCAGGGCGTCGGCCTTGACCAGGGCCAGCTCGCTGCGCAGCGTCTCCACTTCCGCCTGCAGCGGATCGGTCGAGGGCTGCTGCGCCTCGGTCAGGTGTTCGGAATCGAATTCAGGGTGCTCTTGCGTCATGTCCGTGTCCCTGGCGGGGTGCGTCCCGCCTTACCGGACCACCTATGTGGGCGGTGCGCGCGGATTCAAGTGAATCCGGGGATTGGGGCGTCGGGACTGGGGATTGGCGTGGCGCGGCGGGACCGCCGGCTGACGAATGGCGCGGCGGCGCCCCGTGCGCGTGGCTCAGCGGTCGCCGGGCGGGGACGGGTCCAGGCGGGCGCCGAGGACGTCGGCGGCGGTCTGCACCAGGGGAATGACCCGGTCGTAGTCCATGCGCTTGGGGCCGATCACGCCCAGCACGCCCAGCACCTGGCCGCCGGCCATGTACGGGGCGGTGACCAGCGACACGCTCTCCAGCGGCACCATGCCGGTCTCCTCGCCGATGAAGATGCGCACGCCGGGCGCGCGGATGGTGCGCTCGAGCAGTTGCAGGATCTCGCGCTTGCTGGCGAAGACCTCGAACAGTTCGCGCAACCGCTCCAGGTCGGAGAGGTCCTGTACGCCCATCAGCTTGGTCTGCCCGGCCAGCACCATGTCGTCGCCGGCCGGGGCCAGCGCCTGCTCGGCCAGCTCGACGCTGTGCGCCAGCAGCTGCTCCATCTCGTCGCGCGCATGGCGCAGGTCGCGCAGCAGGCTGGCGCGGATGTCGGCCAGCGCACGCCCGGCGAAATGCCGGTTCAGGTAGTTGGCCACCCGCTCCAGTTCGGCCGGCTCGTAGGCCTTGCGCGGCTCGATCACGCGGTTCTGCACCTCGTTGTCGGCGAACACCAGGATCGCCAGCACCCGCCGCGCGTCCAGCGGCACGAAGTCGATGTGCCGGAACGCGAACTGCTCGCGCTTGGGCGCGCTGACCACGCCGACGAAGTGGGTCATGGCCGACAGCAGTTCCGAGGCGCTGCCCAGCAGCGCCTGGGTGCCGGCGGCATTGGCCATCTCCGCGCGCAGCCGCGCCACCTCGCCCTCGGCCGGCGGGCGCATCTGCACCAGGCTGTCGACGAACACCCGGTAGCCGGTGGCGGTGGGCACGCGCCCGGCCGAGGTGTGCGGCGAGCTGAGCAGCCCGGCGTCCTCCAGGTCGGCCAGGATGTTGCGGATCGTCGCCGGGCTCACGTCCAGCCCGGCGTGCCGGGCCAGGGTCTGCGAGCCGACCGGCTCGCCGTCGCGGATGTAGCGCGAGATCAGCGTGCGCAGCAGCTGCCGGGCACGCGGATCGAGGCTGGAATGGACCGGGGAAGCGCGCATGGAATCAACCCGTGAGACTGGTCCTTAGATAATGTCTGCACGCCGGCTTGGCAAGTCATTGGCCCACCTACCCGCGCATGCTAGCGTTGCGCGGCTCCGGATGCAGACCCCATGCTCAGACATCTCTCGATCAAGGATTTCGCCGTCGTACGCGGCACCGAACTGGAATTCGGCCCCGGCATGACCGTGGTGTCCGGCGAAACCGGCGCCGGCAAGTCGCTGATGGTGGACGCGCTCGGCTTCCTGTCCGGGCTGCGCGCCGACAGCGGCGTGGTCCGCCACGGCGCCGACCGCGCCGAGCTGTCGGCCGAGTTCGTCGCCCCCGCCCAGGCCCGCGCCTGGCTGCGCGAGAACGAACTCGACGACGAGGAACAGTGCCAGCTGCGCCGGGTGATCCGTGCCGACGGCGGCTCCCGCGCCTGGATCAACGGGCGCCCGGTGACCCTGTCGCAACTGGCCGAACTGGCCAGCCACCTGGTCGAGATCCACGGCCAGCACGAACACCAGGCCCTGCTCTCGCGCGGCAGCCAGCTCGGCCTGCTCGACGCCTACGCCCGCAACGAGGCCGAACGCGCAGCGGTGCGCGCCGCCGCGGCCCGCTGGCAGGGCCTGCTCAGCGAGCGCGAGACCCTGCTGGCGCAGGGCGACGTCAGCGACCGCATCGGTTTCCTGCAGCACCAGTTGGCCGAACTGCAGCGCGAGGACCTGGACCCGGCGGCGATCGCTGCCCTGGATGCCAACCACCGCCGCCAGGCCCACGCCGCCGCGCTGATCGGCGCCTGCGAGGGCGCGGCGCAGCGGCTCAACGGCGACGACGCGCCGGCGGTGCTGGACCTGTTGCAGCAGACCCGCCACGAACTTGGCAAGGTCGGCGAGTACGACCCGCGCCTGGCCGAGGTGCAGGCGCTGATCGACAGCGCCGGCATCCAGTTGGAAGAAGCCCTGGCGCTGATCGACCGGGTCCGCGACGACCTGGACGCCGACCCGGCGCAGTTCGAGGAGATGGAACGCAAGCTCGGCCGCCTGCACGACCTGGCCCGCAAGCACCGGATCGGGGTGGACGCGCTGGCCGGGCACCGCGACGCCCTGTTGGCCGAGGTGGAGAGCCTGCGCGGTGCCGGCGAGCGGCTGGACGTGCTCGACGCCGAGATCGCCCAGGCCACCCGGGCCTGGCGCGACGCCGCGGCCGCCCTGACCGCCACCCGCGACCGCGGCGCGCAGGCGCTGTCGCGCGATACCACCGCCCTGATCGGCGAACTGGGCATGGGCGGCGGCCGCTTCCTGATCCAGCTCGAGCCGCACGACACCGAACGGCCGGACCCGGCTGGCGCCGAGCGGGTCGAGTTCCTGGTCGCCGCCAACGCCGGGCAGCCGCCGCGCGCCCTGCGCAAGGTCGCCTCCGGCGGCGAACTGTCGCGCATCTCGCTGGCGATCGAGGTCGCCGCGCTGGGCCTGGACGCGGTGCCGACCATGGTCTTCGACGAAGTGGACTCGGGCATCGGCGGCGCCGTCGCCGACATCGTCGGCAAGAAGCTGCGCGCCCTCGGCGAGCAGCGCCAGGTGCTGTGCGTGACCCACCTGCCGCAGGTCGCCGCCCAGGGCCACGCCCATTACCGGGTCAGCAAGGCACCGGTCGAGGGCATGACCCAGAGTTCGGTGGAACTGCTGGCCCCGCGCCAGCGCGAGGAAGAACTAGCCCGGATGCTGGGCGGCGTCGAGGTCAGCAAGGAAGCCCGCGCCGCAGCCAAGCGGCTGCTGCTCAGCGCGGGCTGAGCCGCGGCCATCGCACGCGGCACCGCTGGGCCAAACTGCCCCGACCCACATGGGCAATCTGGATCGGATCACAAAGCGGCACAGCCCCAGCCGCCAATGCAGCTAAACCGCGAGCATCAACAAGCCCCTCTCCCGCCGGGAGAGGGGTTGGGGTGAGGGTTCGGCGCGAAGCGACCCGCTGACGTGATCCACGCGGCCGCCACCCGGACCCTCATCCGCCCCTTGCGGGGCACCTTCTCCCGATGGGAGAACGGGGAAACCTTAGCCCCTCTCCCACCGGGAGAGGGGTTGGGGTGAGGGTACGGCGCGGAGCGACCCGCCGACGTGATCCACGCGGCGACACCCGGACCCTCATCCGCCCCTGCGGGGCACCTTCTCCCGATGGGAGAAGGGGTAAGCCTTAGCCCCTCTCCCGCCGGGAGAGGGGTTGGGGTGAGGGTCCGTGGCGAAGCCCTCGCGCATCTGGCGCACAAGGAGGGGCCACACGCGGACCGAGTTCACCCGGCGGCGGAACTCAACCCTTCTTGCCGCTGGGCCGCTTGCTGCGCACGTACAGCACCAGGGAGTGTTCTTCCAGCTCGTAGCCGTGATCGGCAGCGATCTTGCGCTGCAATTCCTCGATCTCCGCGCTTTCGAACTCGATGATCTTGCCGGTATCCACGTCCACCATGTGATCGTGGTGGCCGCCGCGGTCCAGTTCGTACACCGCCTGGCCGCCCTCGAAGTTGTGCTTGAGCACCAGCCCGGCCGCCTCGAACTGGGTCAGCACCCGGTACACCGTGGCCAGGCCGATCTCGTCGCCGTGGTCCAGCAACTGCCGATAGATCTCCTCGGCGGTCATGTGGTGCCGCGCCGATTTCTGCTCCAGCAGCTCGAGGATGCGCATCCGGGGGTGCGTGACCTTCAGGCCGACTTTGCGCAGATCGTGGGATTCCATGGCGTCTCCGTTCATAGCTGGTTTATCGCCAGCTGCCTGGGAATGGGTCGCGGCGGTCGCCGGGAGTGTATCATCGACGCGATTTCATTCAGCCATGTCCCCGATGCGCAATCTCCTGCTGGTCGCCGCTGTTGCCCTGTCCACCGCTGGCTGCGGCATCATTTACAAGCAGCCCATCTACCAGGGCAATCTGATCAAGCCGTCGGCCGTGGAGCAGCTCAAGGTCGGACAGAGCAAGCAGCAGGTCAGCGCGCTGCTCGGCAGTCCCTCGATTCCGGATCCGTTCCACGCGCAGCGCTGGGACTACACCTCCACCGAGCGTGTCGATCGCCTGGGCCATACCGAGATCAAGAACTTCGTGGTGTTCTTCGACAACGACATGGTCACCCGCTGGGAAGGCGACTATTTCCCGGATCAGGACGAAGAGCTGGCCAAGAACAGCGTGCGCCAGTTCGGCCGCAACCTGGCCAAGGACAAGAAGAAGCAGCGCCGCGGCGAATGAGCCAGCGGCCGCGTCACCGTCACGCCCGGCCGCTCAGCGCGGCTTGGCGCGGCGGCGCCTGGCGTCCTTGGGATCGATCAGCAGCGGCCTGAGCAGTTCCACCCGATCGCCCTCCTGCAGCAGCCGCGTCGGTGCGGCGACCTCGCCATAGACCGCGCACGGCATGCCGGGCGTCGCCTCGGGCAACGCAGCAGCGGCCAGCGCATCGGCCACCGTCGCGCCCTCCGGCAGGTCCAGCCGCTGCGACACGAAACGCTCCGGCCAGGCCAGCACCACCTCGATCCGCACGGCGGCTAGGCCTGTTCCCGGTCGGCCACGCGCACGAAGTCGTTGACCATGCGGTCGGCCAGGCTCTGGAAGCCCAGCGCCAGCGCCGGCCCCAGCAGGCGCGAGGCCGGTTCGAAGTCGAGCATCAGGCTGACCTTGCT
The DNA here is from genome assembly GCF_040529045.1 of Xanthomonas indica. Lineage (NCBI taxonomy): Bacteria > Pseudomonadati > Pseudomonadota > Gammaproteobacteria > Lysobacterales > Lysobacteraceae > Xanthomonas > Xanthomonas indica. The sequence goes on from NZ_CP131914.1 coordinate 3,396,784, forward strand.
GGCGTGTTCGTTGAAGCCCTGGAAGGTCCACTGCCCCTGCAGGCGCTTGAACGGGCCGTCGCGCAGCTGCATATCGATGCGATCCGGGCGCTGCAGGCTGTTCTCGGTGGTGAACCAGGTGCGGAACGAGCCCAGCCCCAGGTCCAGCCGTGCCACCAGGACGCGGTCGTTCTGCTCGAGGATATGGGCCGCATCGCACCAGGCGAACCGGCGCGGATAGGCGGCGACGTCGTTGACCAGATCGAACATGCGCGTTGCGGCGTGTTCGACCAGAGCGCTGCGGCGGATGATAGGCATTCGGACGGGAAGTGGGACCAAGACGTTCGGGAGGCCCCGAATCGGAGACAATAGCAAGATGAGCAAGAAACCCGTCAAGGATAAAGCAAACGGCGCGACGGCCAACAAGACCATCGCCCTGAACAAGCGCGCGCGCCACGAATACCACCTGGAGGACCGCTACGAGGCCGGCCTGGCCCTGCAGGGCTGGGAGGTGAAGTCGATCCGCGCCGGCCGCGCCAACATCGGCGAGAGCTACGCCTTCGTGCGCCAGGGCGAACTGTTCCTGTTCGGCGCGCAGATCACCCCGTTGATCCAGGCGTCCACCCATGTGGTTGCCGACGACCGGCGCACGCGCAAGCTGCTGCTGCACCGGAACGAGATCGACAAGCTGATCGGCCGCGTCGAGCGCGACGGCTACACCCTCGTGCCCACCGCGATGTACTGGAGCAAGAACAAGATCAAGCTCGAGATCGCGCTGGCCAAGGGCAAGCAGGACCACGACAAGCGCAACGCGGCCAAGGACCGCGACTGGGCCCGCGACAAGCAACGGATCATGCGCCGGCACAACAAGAATGCCTGAGGGCTGAGATGATCAGCCATCCGGCTGCTGAAAAGCCGGGGATTCGGGATTTGGGATTCGCAGGGGCGGCTTCCCCGCGCGCCTCCCGCGTTCCTACCGCCTCGCCTCTCCCGTAGGAACGGCTTCAGCCGCGAGGCGCTGAGGCCGGGATTGGGGATTGGGGATTGGGGATTGGGGAGTCGAGAGTCGAAGGCAGCTCCCCGGCGCAACAATTCGGCCGCGCGCAGCGCAGCTCGCCGAAGCTCGGCAGCCGCAAGCGCCCCTTGAGCGCATGAATGCCTTGTAGGAGCAGCTTCAGCCGCGACGCGACGAAGTCGGAATCTCGACACGAAGCCGTGCGATTCGGGGCGCAACGCGCGCCAGGCTTTTCCATGCCCTGATCCCAGAAAAGTTGGCCTTCATCCGCCGCAGCGAAGCAGATTCCCACACGAAAAACGATGACACCTGGGAACCGCCGTTGCAAATCCCCAATCCCCAATCCCGGCCTCCCCGGCTGCAGCCGCTCCCACACGGGAGCCGCGCCAGCAAGGGGAGCCGCCATTGCGAATCCCCGCTCCCGACTCCCCGGCTTTTCAGCAGCCGAATGGCTGATCATCCCGGCCCCGCTCACGTCCCCCCAAGCATCCGCATCAAGCTCGGCAGTCCACTGCCCTGCATGTAGCGATCGCGCTGCAGGTCCAGGCACTGCGCCAGCACCAGCTGCTTGACCCGGTCCGGTGCGCCGATGAACTCGCGGCGCACCGACAGGAAGGCGGCGATCAGCCCGGACACATGCGCCGCGGCCATGCTGGTGCCGCTCATCTCCACCATCCAGGTGCCCGGATCCGCGACCGCATAGCCGTGGTGGGCCGACAGGATCTTTTCGCCCGGCGCGACCAGGTCGGGCTTGTAGCGGCCGTCGGCCGTCGGGCCGCGCGAGGAGAAATACGAAATGCCGTAGCTGTGCGGGCTGCTCTTGTGCACCGAGCCCACCGCCAGCGATTCCTCCAGGTTCGCCGGGTCGCCGATGCTCAGATCCAGGTTCAGCGGATAGGCCTCGCCGTCGCCCTGCATCAGCCAGGCCAGGCCGTCGTTGCCGGCCGCGATCACCACCACCACGCCCTGCCGCCACAGCCGGCGCAGTTCGTTGCACAGCGGAGTGAAGCCGCAGCCGTAGCTCTCCGCGTCGAAGTAGCCGCCCAGGCTCAGGTTGACCCCGTGCACCACCAGTTCGCCGGCACGCTCGTTGAGTTCGGCCACCTGCTGCACGCCCTTGATGATCCACGAGTCGCGGCCGTTGCCGTCGTCGTCCAGCACCTTCAACCCGTAGAGCCGCGCCAACGGTGCCATGCCGGCGAACTGCAACGGCGCGGTGGCCGGCGCGCCCGGCAGCGGCGCCTCGCATTGCCCGGCGATGATGCCGGCCACGTGGGTGCCGTGGCCGTTGCCGTCGAGCGCGTCGAAACCGGCCTCGCCCGGGCGCAGCGCGCGTGGGCGCCCGCGCTGGGTGCAGTCCCATTGGGCAAGCACGGTCGGCGGCTGCCCGGCGACGTGGAAATGCGGATGCGCCGCGGCGATGCCGCTGTCCAGCACCGCCCAGCCGATGCCGGCGCCGAGCGCGCGATAGGCCACCTGCGCCGCATCCACCTGGATCGTGCTGCGCGACTGGTAGATCAGCGCGCGCTTGCCCGCATCGCGCCACAAACGCTTGAGGTTGAGGTCGCGATAGCGCTCGCGCAGGCTTTCGATCTCGAACCGGGTCAGCCGCGCCGACACGTAGCGCTGCAGGGTGTCCTCCAGTTCGATCTGCGCATCCAGCGCCTCGCCCTGCAGCCCGGTGGAGGCCTGGGTCAGCGCGCGCAGCGCCGCGATCAGCGCATGCTTGCGCTGCGCCGCATCGCCGGCATCGGACAATCGTTCGAGTTCGATCAGCACCTCGTGCCGATAGTCCGGCGCGCGCGCCTCCAACTGGTCGGACAGGTCCTTGATCAGCACCGGATGCGCGATCGGCTGGTCGAAGCCCACCCCCACCGCGCGCCGCACCTCGGCCCGCACGTCGGGGATGGACAGGTAGCCGGCGGCCGAATGCGGGTTGCGCTGCCAATCCGGGTTGATCTTCGAACCGGCGATGTTCTGGAAGCGCCCGTCGGCATCGGCAATGTCGTCGCTGAGATCGTCGTCCAGGGCCACCGGGTCGCGCCGCTCGGCGACGTTGACCCAGCGCGCCACGCAAGGCGGAAACGGCAGCTTCGGCGTTCCGGTCCACGCCTTGAACATGCTGCGCACCACCGGCAGGCCCAGCGGCGAGCCGAGCGTGAGCAGCAGCGAGACCTCGCAATCCTGCAGCTGCAGCTCGCGCAGCACGTCGTAGGCGATCAGCGAGCCCTGGCTGTGCGCGATCACCACGAACGGGCCGCCGCCGGCGCGGATGCGCTGCAGCAGGCTCTCGCGCATCTGCGTGCGTCGCGCCGGCACGAAGAAGAAGTCGTGCACGTCCTGCAGCAGCGCCGCGGAGATCAGCTTGAGCAACGCGCGGTTGAGCACGTCGACCACGCCTTGCGCATGCACGCCAGTGGTTGCGGTTGCCGTCGCTGGCGCCGCTGCCTCCACCTCGTCCAGCAGCTGCTGCAGCCGTGCGCGCTCGACCTCGCTGGCGGCCAGGGTGTCGGCGAGCTGGCGCAGATCGGCCAGCTGCGGGGCCACGCCGAGCGCGCTGAGGACACGCTGCTCGGCCTGGTTCAACACCGGGCCGCGATCCTGATCCTGGCAATCGCCCGGTTCCGGCGACGGATAGCGCTCGCGATTGACCCAATAGGCCATGCGCGTGCGCTCGCCCATCGCGCGCCCGAACAGGGCGCGGTCCCACTGGCAGCGCAATACCTCGGCCGGCGGCTTGTTGCCGATGCCATGGATGTAGACGACCGTGCGTGCCTGCCCCTGCGCCAGCGAGCCTTCGCCGGTGGCCTTGGGCCGCAACGCGCTGCCGGCCGGCGGCGTGGCGGCGGCCATCGCCGAGGCAGGTCTGCTGGCGCTTGGAGCCGCGATATTGGACTTGGGCGGTGCAGCGGCCCGTGCCGATGCGGGTGCCCTCGTCGCTGTCGCTGTCGGTGCCGGCGTCGCCGTCTTCGGCGCCTTGGCGGCACGCGTGCCACCCGCCGTCGTCTTGCGCGCTGCCGCTCTCGGCTTGGCGGCGGATGTCGCCTGCGCCTTGACCGGCGCCTTGCCGGGTGTGGGCCTAGAGGAGGTGACGGATGCCTTCGGCGCGGACCCGTTGCTGCGGCCACGCGGCTGTCTGCTTGCCATTGCGCTGCTCCATGCCTGGGGGAATGCCTGGGGGACGGCGGCGTGACAGGGCCGGCGTCGCAGTGAAGCCAGCTTAAGCGTGGTCTGTCTCAAGGCTTGTGACTGCCCTCCCCGATCCCTACACTGTGCAGGTCAGCGTTTGACGTTGTCCCCGGGGGTGCACTGGTTTCGACGGGGGTTGCAAAATCGCTTGGCGCATGCCGAGGGGGCAGCTTTCCTCGTAAATCCAGCAGCAAACTTATAGTTGCCAACGACGACAACTACGCTCTGGCCGCTTAAGGCCTAGCCCCGAAATCGCTTGTGTCCGTGCTCGCGACGTAGGGTCATTATCACGGAATCGCCGGTGGTGGCTGCCTGTCAGCCATTGGCTAAATCAAGCAGGCTGGTCCTGGGATGCGCTTCGCACATCGTGCTGTTCCGGGATGAGATCCAACGATGAGCTAAGCATGTAGTGCCGGGGATGGAGTGCCTTCGGACGGCGGTTCGATTCCGCCCACCTCCACCATCCAAACGTCCATGGACGTGCAAACAAGGCTGGAATCCCGATCGCATCGAGGTTTCCGGCTTTTTTTGTGCCTGATGCCGGCCGGCAGCACGCGGGACGGCATCGCCACAGTAGCGCCACGCTCGCCACTGGGATCAACCATCGTGCGGTCGCATGCCATAGTGAGGCTACCAATGACCCCGCGTCATCACAGGTAGGCCCCGCGATCACTCGCTGAGGAAGAACCATGAAACGCATTCTTTTCGTGCCCATGCTATGGATGGCGCTGGCCGGCACCGCGCAGGCCGTTGAGCCAGAGTTTGCGCAGGTGTCACCCGGCGTGTGGATGGTGACGGTCAAGAATCACGCCGGCATCTTCGCCAGCGCTGCAACGACCAAGCGCAAAGCGCTTCTCGCTGCCAACGCGTTCGCCGCCGCCAAGAACATGCAGGCGGTACCGGTGGCAATGGAAGCGGTGGACGCAGGTGGACCGGGCCAGTGGCCATACGTCGAGTATCAGTTCCGTCTAGTTCCGCAAGGTTCCGATGAGACCGTCGGGTTGCAGCCACGAGCCGACCTGCAAATCGAGGTGAACGCGAGCGCGGCATCGCCGGCCGCAACCGGCGATGCGCCGCGCGCACTCGGCGCGCAGCCTGATCTATACACCGAACTGTTGAAGCTCGACGACCTACGGAAGAAAGGCCTGCTCACCGATGCCGAGTTCCAGGTGCAGAAGGCCAAGCTGCTGTCGCGCTAGCCACGTCGAAAGCGCTCACGCAGTGTTCTACTCCACGTTCCGGACGAACGCCACGTTGCCAGAGAACGAAACGCGCCCCGCCCCATCACGCTCGCTGGCGTCAAAATGACAGCCGACGGAACAGCAGCCGAAAACAACTCCAGCTTCCACCATCGGCTCCTGCGAAACATGCAGGAGCATCTCCTTCGTCCCGAGGTCAGTTTCGACTCACCCCGCAATGGTCTGCACCGACCCCGAATCGACCCGGATACCGGCACCATTGATGAAGCTGGCGCGCTCGGAGCACAGAAACACAACCGCCGCCGCCACCTCTTCCGGCCGGCCACGCCGCTTGAGGACCATGCCGGGACGCTCCTCGTCCAGGAACGACGACACCGCTTCATCGAAGGTCATGCCCTTTTCCTTCGCGCGCTTGTGCATCATTGCGTCGGTCATCGGGGTATGGATGAACGCGGGCGACACCGTGTTGACCAGTACGTTGTCGCCACCGTAGGCCTTGGACAGGCCCTTGGCCAGACTCAGGATTCCGGCCTTCGACGCGCAGTAGGCCAGTTCGTCCACATAGGGCTGCACGGCGTCCTCGGACGCGAACAGGACGATCCGCCCCCAGCCGTTTCGGCGCATCGCGGGAATCGCTTCGCGGCACATCCGCACCGCGCCCATCAGGTTGATGTCCAGCGTTTCGAGCCACCCCGCATCGCTCACGTCGAGGAAGTCGCCGGTCGCCCCGGTGACGCCGGCCGCATTGACGTAGATATCCGGATCGCCCAGCTGTGCCCGGACCTGCGCCCAGATCTCCGCGACATCGTTCGCACGCGTCACATCGCCCGCCACGGCGATCACCTCGCCCAGGCCCGACAGCTCGGACAGCGCCTGATCGAGCGTGCCGTCCGCACGGTCGGTGATCGCCACACGCACGCCGGCCTGCAGCAGTTGGCGGGCGGTTTCCTTGCCCATGCCCGAGTCGGCGCCACTGATCAGGGCAGTCCGATGGTTGATTCCAAGGTCCATGTCGTTTTCCTCGTTGGGTGAAGGGGAAGCAATCGCCTAGTGCGCGAGAAACCGCTCGGCGGTGCGCAAGCCGAGTGCCATCTGTGTCAGGGCCGGATTGGCCGCCAATGCGCTGGGGAAGACCGAGTTGTCGCAGACGTAGAGATTGCCGATGTCGAACGAACGGCCATCCGGATCGACCACGGCCTGCGCGGGATCGCGGCCCATGCGACAGGTGCCGAGCGTGTGTGCCGAGCGCGCGGCGGCGAAGATGTCCTGGGCGCCGGCCGCCTCCCAGATCGCCTGCAGCGTGCGTCTGGCGTGGGCATCGATCGCCTGTTCGTTGGGTCCGTAGCTGAAGTCGACCCGCGCCTTGCGCAGGCCGAAGGCATCGCACTCGTCGGCGAGCGTCAGGCGATTGGTGTCCTGCGGCAGGCATTCGCCATTGATGCCGATGCCGGCCAGACGGTTGTAGCGCGTCATGGTCCGCACCAGCGCCGCGCCCCAGCGGCCGGCACCACGCGCCAGCGTGTTGGCGAGCGTCACCGGCTGCACGCCCAGGCTCTGGATCAGATAGCCGCCGGCAAACTCGGCCTGCGCGGGGCGCAGCATGTCCTCGCTCATCAGCGAGGAGGGGTAGCCGCGGTTCATGCGCATGTCCATGTCGAACGTGCCCCAGACCTGGGTCGCGACATGTGCCATGAAATTGCGCCCGACCTGTCCACTGGAGTTGGCCAGTCCCAGGTTCAGCAGCAAGCGCGGCGTTTCCACGCCGCCGGCGCATAGAAACAAGGCCGTGCAACGCTGGCGCAGTTCGCGCTCGCCCTGCCGGTAGACGACGCCGGTGACCGCGCCCAGGCTGTTGCGCTCGATGCCGACGACCCGGCAATCGGTGCGCAGGTCCGCACCGTGCGCCCGTGCCAGCGGCAGCCAGGTCGTGTCCACGCTGACCTTGGCGCCATTGCTGCAGCCCTGATGACACGCACCGCAGTTGTTGCAGGCCACGCGCGTGCCCCAGTGCGGCTGTTCGTGCGGCCGGGTGACTAGCGCCGCCGGTGCATCGGCGGCCGTGATGCCGAGCGCACGGCAGCCGCGCTCCATCGCCTCGGCGGGTGCGTTGCGCTGGGCAGGCGGGAAGGCATAGCAGCGCTCTCCGTCCCATGGGTAGACCGCCGGCCCGGACACGCCGATGAAGCGTTCGACGCGCTGGAGGTAGGACAGCAGTTCTTGGTGCGCGATCGGCCAGTCTTCGCCCTGGCTGGTCTGCGTGCGTAGTTGCAGATCGCGCGGGTCCGGGCGCGGGCAGAACGCGCCCCAGTGCAGCGTCGATCCGCCGAGCCCCGCACCGGAATTGTTCGGGCCGAACGCCGTCGGCGTCCGCCCTCCGCTGAGGCGCTCTTCCATCCAGTAGATGTCCGTCGCCAGTTCGTCCGCGCGGTGCGCATCCGGGCCGAACGCGGCGCCGGCTTCCAGCACCACCACCGAGACGCCGGCCTGCGCCAGTCGCGCGGCCAGCGGACCGCCGCCGGCGCCGCTGCCGACCACGACCGCATCCACCGCCGCAGTCGATACGACGCTCATGGATGCGCCTTGGGCAGCAGCTGCCAGGCCTCGCGGCGATCGGCGACGGTTTCCTGGTAACCGGGGCTGCCCGCGCCCAAGCCGCCCACGGCGAACCCGTCGTAGCCCAAGGCGGCCATGGTGACCGGAAGGCTTGTCCAGATACGCACCGTCTCGGCACGCACGTCTTCGAACCAGGCGGCGAGTTGCGCCGCGCTCCATCCGCACGCGGGACAGTCGCCTGCCTCGCTCAGGAAGATGGCGCGCAGCCAGCCGTCCTGTTCCTGTGCAGGCAAGGCGGCGAAGCCGCCGGACAACGCGTCCAGCGCATCCAGCCCCATCGGCCAGGCGAGACGGTCGGGCGGCAGGTCGGCAAACCGCCACCCGTCCCCTACCTCCTTGGCGAGATCGACGTCGATGCGGCGCGCGATATCGCGGGCGTCGCCCGCACCATCCAGAACGCGCTCGACCACGGCGGCCAGCGTGCCTGACTGGCGCTCGCTCAATATGCCTTTTGCCGCACGCGACGGCCCGGCATGGCGATGCAGCAGCGCCTTGCGCATCGTCGGGGCGACGCGCTCGGCATTGAGCAACGCCACGAAGTCGTCGGGCAGCCGGCGTGCCGCGGTACCGTCGACGTGCGCGGCGATCAACGCCGCGAGCGCCTGCGGTCGTTCGTAGGGAATCAGGTGTGCTGCCTGCGCCACCACGGTGAGGTGCGCATCGCGGTAATGCGGCAGGTTCCAGCGCCGCTGCGCCGTCTCGTCGAGATCGCCGTCCTCGCTGCCCGCGACCACGAGCGCGGGCACGTCGATGCAGCCGGCCTGCGCCGCGCAGTCCTCGCGGCTGCCATGGGTGAGCCAGGCGTTCCATGCGCGCGCGCTGCTGCGCAGGACATCGTCGACAGCGCCGCCACGCGGCGATGTCGGCAACGGCGCCGCGCAGTTGTCGTCGATGAACTGTTCGGCCTGCTGCCGCGTGGGGCCGGCACCGTCGAACCAGGACAACATGGTCTGCCGCCGGGATTCGTCCATCGGCTCAGGCGCGGGCGGCGATGCGGCCACTAGGACGACCCCGGCCAGGCCAGCGAGCCCGGCCATGCCATCGCGCGCGCGCGCGGCGGCCAGGGTGGCGATCTTCCCACCCATGCTGTGGCCCACCACATACCAGCAATTCGGCCTGTCGCGCGCAACTGCGCCTGCGAACCAGTCCACCAGCGCGGTCACATCCGGGCGATCCAACGCCGGCGCAGTGCCGAAGCCTGGAACATCCAGTGCGATGCAGTCGAAGCGCGGTTGCAAAACATCGATCACCGAAGACCACTCGCGCCCGCTCGAGCCGAGGGCGTGCAGGAAATACAGGACCGGTTTTCCCATGGTGCACCTCGATGACGGTGACGCACGATGGACCAGCCTTCGTCCACGCCACGTGGAGGCCCACACAGGCAGATGCCGTCTTCACCGGGCCTCGGCAGAGAGGCCACTACCGTCGGGCTGCCCTCCCCTTCGCAGCATCTCCATGCTTCATCGACACGTCACGCTGGAATCGAAGACGCCCCAGCGCGGCCCTGACGCGCCCTGGCGTGGAGCCTGAGCACGTGCCCACGACAGCCCGGCCACGCCGCTCGACCTCAAGCGCCGGCCGCACCGAGGGTGCGCTACCGATCGAACAGTACGGCGCACTCGGCGAAGGACGCTCGGTCGCCCTGACCGGATCGGACGGATCGATCGATTGGTGGTGCGCGCCCAACATGGACAGCCCGCCGCTGTTCGACCGGCTCCTGGACGCCGAGCAAGGCGGCTACTTCGTGCTGGCCCCGGACGCGCCCTTCCGCACCGAGCGGCGCTATCGGAAAGACAGCAATGTCCTGGTCACCACGTTCACCACCGCATCCGGCCAGGCGACGCTGACCGAGTCGCTCAACAGCGGGCATGCGGGACGGCTGCCCTGGTGCGAACTCGCACGACGCATCGAGTGCCAGCGCGGAACCATGCGCTTCCGGCTGGAGCTGAAATTCAGCTTGCGGGCGCAGAACGCCAGCCCGTACTGCGCGGCGATCGGCCCGCACACCGTATTTCATGTCGACCGCCTGCTTGGCGTCATGATCCACGACGACAGGCTGAGCTGCGCGTGGTCGGACCACGGCGTTCGCGGCGAGATCACCGTGGCCAAGGGACAACGCGCGACGATCGCCCTGGTCGTCGGCGAGGACGAGCCGCTGGTCGCGCCCACCATCGGGGAGATCGACAGCCGCATCGATCTGACCGACAAGGAATGGCGGGCATGGTCGAAGAACGTGACCTTCCCGCACGAGGGTCGGGATTTTTTCGTCCGCAGCGCGCTCGCGCTCAAATTGCTGCTCTATTCGCCCTCCGGCGCCATCGCCGCTGCCGCGACGACGTCGCTGCCCGAACGCATCGGCGGCGACAAGAACTTCGATTATCGCTATGCCTGGATCCGCGATGCCGGCTACACCATCCAGGCGTTTCTCGCCGCCGGCCTGGAAGCGGAATCGAAGGCTGCCTTCACCTGGCTGATCCGGCAACTGCGCCAGCACGGGCCGAAAGTCGTGTTCACCCTGGACGGCGGACTGGTGCCCGACGTCGTCGAACTGGAGGCCGCCGGCTACCGCAACACGTTGCCGGTCGTGCGCGGCAATCTCGCCGGTGGGCAACACCAGCACGGCATCTACGGCGACATCTTCGAGACCGCCTATTGCTTCGTGAGCCGCGGCAACATCCTGGACGCATCCAGCGCCGAATTGCTGTCCCGGCTTGCCGACCAGTGCGCCGATCACTGGCGCAAGGCCGACTCGGGGATCTGGGAGTTGCCCGAACTGCAGCACTACACCATGTCCAAGGTCAGCTGCTGGCAGGCGCTGGCCAGGGCCGTCGAACTGGCCGACCAGGGCCAACTGCCGACGACGTGTCGCGATCGCTGGGAACGGGAGCGCGACAGGATCAAGGACTGGATCGAAGTCCACTGCTGGTCGGACGCGCAGCAGGCCTTCGTGATGTATCCGGGCAGCGACAAGCTGGATGCGTCGGTGGCGCTGGCCGCACGGTTCCGCTTCGACGGCAAGGATCGGCTGTTGGCGACGCTGGACGCGATCGACCGCGTGTTGGGCGCCGGCGCGTTCCATTACCGCTACTCCGGCATGGCGCAGGAAGAAGGCTGCTTCGTCGCGTGCTCCTACTGGATCGCCGAAGCCTATGCCCGCCTGGGACAGAAAGCCAAGGCCAGGAAACGGCTGGCCCGACTCAATGCCGCGCTCGATCGCTGCAACGGCCTGTTGAGCGAGATGGTCGATCCGCACACTGGCGCGTTCCTGGGGAATTTCCCGCAAGGACTGAGCCATCTCGCCCAGATCATGGCGATGTCGACCATCGAGAACACCACAACCAATCCGGTAAAACTCCGTCCACACGCCAACAAGAGGAAGACACGATGACCGACCGACTGAAGATGCAGGACCCGCGCGAACAGTACCCCAAGCCGCCCTTCCCGCCTCAGCCGCAACCAGTTCCAGGCAAGGCCTCGGACATGGATCCGGTGCCCGACCATGGCGAGACCAGCTATCGCGGCGCGGGCAAGCTGGCGGGCCGCCGGGCGCTGGTGACCGGTGGCGACAGCGGCATCGGCCGCGCCGCGGCGATCGCCTTTGCACGCGAGGGTGCCGATGTGGCCATCTCCTTCCTTGCCGAGGAAGCGTCGGACGCGCAGGAGGTCATCGCCCTCATCGAGGCCGAAGGACGCAAGGCGATCAGCCTCCCGGGCGACATCACCGATCGTCAATGGTGTGCGGAACTGGTCGAGAAGGCCGTCGCCGGCCTGGGCGGCCTGGACATCCTGGTGATCAACGCGGGCCGGCAGCAGTATCGGGAAGAGATCGGCGAGGTGAGCGACGAGGATTTCGACAAGACGCTGAAGACCAATCTCTACGCCATGCACTGGATCTGCCGCGCCGCGGTCCCGCACCTTCCGCCGGGCGCCGCGGTGATCACCACCGCGTCGATCCAGGCGTACGACCCGTCGGCGATCCTGCTCGACTACGCGACCACCAAGGCCGGCATCGTCGCCTACACCAAGGCATTGGCGGCACAGTTGAGCGAAAAGGGCATCCGGGCAAACGTGGTGGCACCCGGTCCGTTCTGGACCGCGCTGCAGTCGTCTGGCGGCCAGCCGATGGAGGCGGTCACCCAGTTCGGCTCAAAGACGCACTTCAAGCGCCCTGGCCAGCCGGTCGAAATCGCACCGCTGTATGTGCTCCTCGCCAGCCAGGAAGGCAGCTACCTGACCGGCGAAGTGTTCGGCGCGACCGGTGGTGCCGGCGTCGCCTGACGCGTCGTGGGACAGGTGCACGCCCAGGCGTGCACCTGCCTGCATAGCCATCGCGTCATGTTTCCCATGTGTCGCCATGCGCGGGCGACGCCAGCGGTCCATGTCCATCTGCATGACGCCGCACAGTGCTGCTGCGCGGCCTCCCGACGCGCGGCCGCCGTGGCTGACCCAGCGTGCTCCCGGAGAGCGCGCAGCAAGCACTGCTTTGGGCATGCGGCGCAATCGGCGATACTGCCGACGAAGCCCACACTCGCCGTCCGGACGCTCAGGGAACATCGTCCACGCATCTGGACAACTGCCCCCCGTCCAATCGTTGCCTGCGAACGGCGCCGGGTGAACCGGCCGACAGCGAACCCGTCGAGCGCCGGCGTGTGCGACCTTCCATCGCGCTGCGCCAGCGTTCCGACATTCGCCATTCTTCATGCAGGTAGCCTGATGCTCCACCATGTTTCGTTCGGCGTTCGCGATCTTGCCGTCGCAGGCGCGTTCTACGATGCCGCACTGCGACCATTGGGTTACCTGCGCGTGTTCGAGGACGAGACTGCGATCGGGTACGGCATCGCCGAGGGCAGCGACGATCTGTTCTGCCTGAAACTGCATGACCGCGCCACGGCGCCGGGACCCGGTTTCCACCTGGCGTTCGCCGCGACAACGCAGTTGCAGGTGGACGCGTTCCACCGTGCCGCACTGCAAGCCGGCGGTCGCGACAATGGCGCGCCCGGCCTGCGTCCCGACTATGGGGACGCCTACTACGCCGCGTTCGTCATCGACCCGGATGGGCATCGCATCGAGGCCGTCTTCAATCCACTGGGCAGCTAGGTCTGCAACACCGGTCCGGGTCCATTGTCGGGGAGCCACGGGTTCGTAGACGGCAGCATCCAAACCCGTTGCGGCAAAGTCGGCGGCAATGGACCTCGCCAGTACGGGACGCGCATCAGATCAGCGATGCTGCCCGTACGCTGTCTGAGTCGGCGGCGAGCCGCGCATCGCCAAAGCGCTGCCCGGAAACGCAAAACGCACCGGCAGGTGGATGCCTGCCGGTGCGTGAAAAAAGTGGTCCAGCCGCGGATGCCTGCATCCTTGAAGCAGCCCCAGGCATCGCCCCGGCCGCACAGCTGGTACGCGCATCATGCGTGGGCACCCGTTACGCCAGCGTCCTCGAGGCGTTGCGAAATGATGTCGGCCGTGTCGTGGCCGTGCGACGAGAGGGCGTGGCGCCGCTCTTCCCCCGCGACGATCACGTGTACCGGCGTCGGCAATCGAAAAGCCTGGCAACGCGCCGACATCTCCGTCACCAGCGGCCTGTAGGGTGGAATGCTCTTTCCGATCGAGACTGCCCGCCATGCCCTTGACCCAGGAACAGCTGCGCATCCTGCAGGACATCCACGCCACCACGCCGGTCAGCGAGGCAGAGGCGGCCTGGGCGGTGCGCGAGAACTATGCGGCGCAAGGCGAGGATGGCGATCTCGCGCTGAGCCAGAAAGGGCTGAAGGCCATCGACGGTAACGACGCCTAGCCCATCCGTGGCGGGCGCGCCGCGCGCGGATCCTGCCCGCGCCGGTCACGCTGCCGGGCCAGTATGACGCGTCGGAGCGGCGGCTTCGCTGACCGCGATACGCGCAACGCCGGTTTGACGCCACCGCGGAGACGCCAGGCGCAACGCGCCTGACCTCGCCCGAGCCGGCGCTGCGCGCCACCTTCCCGGAGGGAGGAGGAATCAGCTGCGCGCGTCCTTCCGTAGCCCTCCCCTACCGGCCGCAACCAGACACGGCCTGCCGCGTGGCACAGGCGATCGGTGCGACGCCGGTCGCTGCGTCAACGCGACGCTGTCGCGGCGCGCAAGGTGTCGGCAATTCCACTACGCCGCGTTCAGCATCGGGATACGCACCACAAAAGCATCTTGGGCATGGAACTTGCTTCTTCCACCGCAACACTCTTCCGCCATCCTGACGTCGCCATGTTCGTCGCCCGCCCCCGTTCAACAGCCCGCCATGACCATGCGCCGTGCCGGAGCGCCTCTCCGTGAGCGCGGGCTTGACCCTGCGCCGGCACTTCCGGCTTGGCATCATCAAGGTCCTCGGTCCCTCCACGGCCGGGGTACTGCTGCTGTTCGCCCTCTACCAGATCGCGATCGGCGCGCCGTTGACCGCGCTGGCCGGCGCCGCCCTGGCCGGCTTGGCTGCGTTGGCGACCTGGCTGGCCCTGCATCGCGGCGACGGCCGCATGGATCCGTTGCTGTCGCTGAGTTGGCTGCTGGGCAGCGCCCTGGCCTGCCATGCGCTGCGCCATGCCGCGGTGCCGTGGCTGTACCTGGTGATGATGAGCAACTTCTTCGCGGTCACGCGCAATGTCGCCCTGGCCTGCAACGCGACCCTGATCGCGGTGCTGCTGGTGGTCACCCCGAGCACGCTGGGTGCCGAGCATTTCTTCTCCATGCTGGCGGTGTCGCTGCTGATCACCGGACTGGGCTACATGCTGGCGTTGCGGGTGGAAGGCGATCGCCTGCAACTGGAGCAACTGGCCTCGCACGACTCGCTGACCGGGCTGCCGAACCGCCGCATGCTCGAGCGCAGCCTGTCGCAACGGGTGGCCGATCCACGCCGGGCGACCCGCCGGCATGGCTTGATCGTGCTCGACATCGATCACTTCAAGGAGGTCAACGACCTCTACGGCCATGCCGAGGGCGATCGGGTGCTGGTCGAGCTGGCCACGTTGCTGCGCGCGCAGGTGCGCGCGCCGGACGAGGTGTTCCGGTTCGGTGGCGAGGAGTTCGTGGTGGTGGCGCGGCTGCAGTCCGCGACCGAACTGTCCGCCTTCGCCAGGCGGCTGCACGACGCCGCGCGCACGGCGCTGCGCGGCCCCAACGGCACCATCACCGTGTCGCTGGGCGCGGCGATGCTGTGCGACGAGGTGCAGTGGCACGACTGGTTCTCGCGTGCCGACACCGCGCTGTACCAGGCCAAGAACAACGGACGCGACCGCTACGTGATCGCCGAGGACGTGGCGCAGGACTGAGCGGCCGGCACCGGCGGCAGACGCGGCGCCATCCGGTCCGGCAGCCGTCACCAGCCTCCGTGGGAGCGGCTTTCAGCCGCGACGGGCTTCACCGGGAACGCCCGTCGCGGCTGAAGCCGCTCCTACAGGAAACCCGCACCGGCCTGGTGCTGACAAAAAGCAGATGAAGTGAGGTGCCGAGAAGGCCACGGTGCGTGCCGTCGGCCTGCACCGCGGCCTTCGCAGCACCCCCAATCAGCGCGCCTGCAGCGCGGACGCCGCCACCGCGGTGGTCGCAACGTCCCTGCCGGCCTCCGTGCCTGCATCCTGGCCCCAGCCGCCGAGCGCCTTGTACACCCGCACCACGCCGATGTTCACCGCCGCTTCGGCGTCGGCCAGGTCGGCCTCGGCGGTGAGTTGCGTGCGCTGCGCATCGAGCAGGGTCAGAAAATCCTCCGAGCCTTCGCGATACCGGATCTGCGCCAGCGCCTCGGCGCGCTGCGCGGCCTGCGTCTGTTCGGCCACGATCGCCAGCCGCGCCTGCTCGTGGGCATAGGCAGTCAGGGCGTTCTCGGTGTCCTCCAGCGCGCCGAGCACGGCCTTCTCGTAGTCGGCGGCGGCGCCGTCGGCCTGCGCCTCGCTCGCGCGCAGGCGCGCCCGCACGCTGCCCATGTCGAACGCCGCCCACTGGATCGACGGAGTCAGCGACCAGGCCTTGCTGCGTCCGTGCAACAGGGCGCCGGCATCGCCGGACAGGAAACCGACGAAGCCGGACAGGCTGATCCGCGGGAACAGGTCGGCGGTGGCCACGCCGACCCGTGCGGTCGCCGCCGCCAGGCGGCGTTCGGCGCTGCGCACGTCGGGACGCCGGCGCAGCAACTGCGTGGTGTCGCCCAGCGGCAAGGCCCGCGCATAGGCCGGGGTCGGCTGGGGCGCCAGCAGCGCATCGAGCGCGCCTGGCGGCTTGCCCAGCAGCACCGCCAACCGGTGCCGCGCCTGCGCGGCGTCCACTTCCAGCAACGGGATGTCGGCCTCGATCGCCTTCAGCCGCGCGCGGCTGCTCTGCACGTCCAGTTCGCTGCCGGCGCCCAGCCGCCAGCGGGTCTCGGTCAGGCGCTGGGTATCGCGCAGGTTGTCCAGCGTGGTGCGCGCCAGCGCGATGCGCTTCTGCGTGCCACGCAGGGCGAAGTAGTTGCGCGCCACCTCCGCGGCCACGGTGACCTGGGCGTCGGCCAGGCCGGCCTGTTCGGCCTCCAGATCCGCACGCGCAGCCTCGCTGGCACGGCGCTGGCGCCCGAACAGGTCCAGCTCCCAGCCGGCATCGAAGCCGAGCCGGTAGCTCTCGGTCAGCACGCGCGCGCCGCCGGCATCGGCGTCCGGCGCCTTGCCGCGGGTGTAGTCGCCGCCGGCGGTCACGTGCGGCGCCTGGTCCAGGCGCTGCTCGGCGAAGACCGCGCGTGCCTCGTGCACGCGCGCCAGGGCGATGCGCAGGTCCAGGTTGGCGACCAGGCCGTCGTGCACCAGTTGCTCCAGCACCGGATCGTCGAACTGCGCCCACCAGGACGCGACCGGCGAATCGGTTGCGAACACCGGCGACGCCGCGCCCTGCAGCGTCACCGTCGGCTGCACCGGTGCGCGGTAGTCGGGGCCGACGCTGGCGCAGGCGCTGAGCAGCGCCAGCGCCAGCGCGCCGAGTGCGGGACGGATCACCATGGCAGCACCTGTCCGACATGGGTGTAGCTGCCGGTGGGGCCGTCCGCGTCGAGCAGCGCCATCATCACGCTGCTGCGCGCGCCGTCGGCCACTTCCAGCTCGCCCTCGCCGGAGTTCATGTCGGTCTTCACGTAGCCGGGGTGGATGGTGTTGACCTTGATCGGGGTGTCGCGCAGTTCGTAGGCCAACTGGATGGTCCAGGCATTCACCGCGCTCTTGGACACGTTGTAGGCCGGCACCTTGAAGTCGTAGATCGGCGAGCCCGGCTGGCTGTGCAGCGTCAGCGAGCCGAGCAGGCTGGAGACGTTGACGATGCGCGCGGCCGGCGCTTCCCGCAGCAGCGGCAGGAACGCCTGGGTGACCGCGATCAGGCCGAACAGGTTGGTGTCGAAGGTCTCGCGCCAGGTCTCCAGGGTCTGCTGCGAGACGCTCAGGCGCAGGTCGTCGCGCAGGATGCCGGCGTTGTTGACCAGGATGTCCAGCCGCCCGTGGCGTGCGCGCACCGTGTCCACCGCCGCGGCGATGCTGGCGGCGTCGGTGACGTCCAGGGTCAGCGGCTCCACCGGCAGGCCCTCGCCCTGCAGTTCCAGCGCCGCGGCGCTGGCGCGGGTGGCATCGCGCCCGGCCAGCAGGGTGCGCACGCCGGCCTCGGCCAGTTGCCGCACGGTATGCAGGCCGATGCCGCGGGTGGCGCCGGTGACCAGGGCGATCTTGTGTGCTGCGTTCATTGCGAAACTCCTGAGAAAAATGGGAAAAGGATCAGCCGTGTGCCGGCGCGTCGGCGTGGGCCGGCGCATGCGAGACCAGCGGCCGCCCGGCCAGCTTGCGCAGGGCGACATAGAACACGGGGGTGAGGAACAGACCGAACAGGGTCACGCCCAGCATGCCGGCGAACACGGTGATGCCGGTGGCCGAGCGCACTTCCGCGCCCGCGCCATGCGAGAACACCAGCGGCACCGTGCCGGCGATGAAGGCGATGGAGGTCATCACGATCGGGCGCAGGCGCAGGCGGCAGGCCTGCAGCGCCGATTCGACAATGCCCTTGCCCTGCAGTTCCAGTTCGCGGGCGAACTCGACGATCAGGATCGCGTTCTTGCACGCCAGGCCCATCAATACCACCAGGCCGACCTGCACGAACACGTTGTTGTCGCCACCGCTCAGCCACACCCCGAACAACGCCGACAGCAGGGTCATCGGCACGATCAGGATCACCGCCAGCGGCAGCGTCCAGCTTTCGTACAGCGCGGCCAGCACCAGGAACGCCAGCAGCACCGCCAGCGGGAACACCACCAGCGCCGCATTGCCCTGGGTCGCCTGCTGGTAGCTCAGGTCGGTCCACTCGATCTCCATGCCGTTGGGCAGCACCTGCTTGGCGATCTGGGTGATCTTGGCCATCGCCTCGGCCGAGGACAGCGATCGCGCATCCGCCTCGCCGGCCAGGTCGGCGGCCGGATAGCCGTTGTAGCGCAGCACCGGGTCCGGGCCGTAAGTCTGCTTGATGGTGACCATCGAGCCGATCGGCACCATCTCGCCCTGAGCGTTGCGGGTGCGCAGCCGGGCGATGTCCTCCACGCTCTCGCGGAACGGCGCATCGGCCTGGGCGATCACCTGCCAGGTGCGGCCGAACTGGTTGAAGTCGTTGACGTAGGTCGAGCCCAGGTAGGTCTGCAGGGTATCGAACAGATCGGTCAGGGCCACGCCCTGGGCCTTGGCCTTGACCCGGTCGACCTCGGCATCGAGCTGCGGCACGTTGGCCTGGTAAGTACCGATCGGGAAGCTCATGCCCGGGGTCTGCGCCACCGCGCCCTGCATGGCGCTGACCGCGTTCTGCAGCGCACCGTAACCGAGGTTGGCGCGGTCCTCGATGAACAACTGATAGCCGTTGCCGTTGCCCAGGCCGAGGATCGGCGGCGGCATGAAGGCGAACGACATGCCCTCGCCCAGTTGCGCGATGCGCTGGTTGATCTCGGCATTGATTTCCAGCGCGCTGCGGTGGCGCTGCGCGAACGGCTTCAGCGGCAGGAACACCACGCCGGTATTGGGCGTGTTGGTGAACTGCAGCGCGTTGAGGCCCGGGAACGAGATCGCATGGGCCACGCCGTCGGTCTGCATGGCGATGGTGGCCACCTTGCGCAGCATCGCGTCGGTGCGCTCGATCGAGGCGCCTTCCGGCAGCTTCACACCGGCGATCAGGTACATCTTGTCCTGGGTCGGGATGAAGCCGCCCGGCACCGCCTTGAACATCAGCCCGGTGACCAGCAGCAGCGCCACGTACACCGCGAACACCGCGCCGCGGCGACCCAGGATGCGCGACACCGCGCCCTGGTAGCGGTCGGAACTGCGGTGGAAGAAGCGGTTGAACGGACGGAACAGCCAGCCGCCGAACAGCCGCTCCATGCCGCGCGACAGGCGGTCCTTGGGCGCGTCGTGGCCTTGCAGCAGGCGCGCGGCCAGCGCCGGCGACAGGGTCAGCGAGTTGATCGCCGAGATCACCGTGGAGATGGCGATGGTCACCGCGAACTGCTTGTAGAACTGCCCGGTCACCCCGGACAGGAACGCCATCGGCACGAACACCGCGCACAGCACCAGCGCGATCGCGATGATCGGGCCGGACACCTCGCGCATCGCCTGGTGCGCGGCCGCCAGCGGGGTCAGCCCCTCCTCGATGTTGCGCTCCACGTTCTCCACCACCACGATCGCATCGTCGACCACGATGCCGATCGCCAGCACCAACCCGAACAGGGTCAGCGTGTTGATCGAGAAGCCCAGCAGGTACAGCGCGGCGAAGGTGCCGACCACCGACACCGGGACCGCGATCAGCGGAATGATCGAGGCGCGCCAGGTCTGCAGGAACAGGATCACCACCAGCACCACCAGCAGCACCGCCTCCAGCAGGGTGTGGACCACCGCGCTGATCGAGTCGCGCACGAAGATGGTGGTGTCGTACACCGCCTCGTACTTCACGTCGTCGGGGAACTGCTTGGTCAGCTCGTCCATCTTGGCGATGACCTGGTCGCGGATCCGCAGCGCATTGGCGCCCGGCGCCTGGAAGATGCCGATGCCGACCGCGTTCTTGCCGTCCAGCTGCGCGCGCAGGGTGTAGTCGCCGGCGCCCAGCTGCAGGCGGGCGACGTCGGACAGGCGCACGGTCTGGCCGTCGGCGCCGACCTTGAGCACGATGTCGCCGAACTCCTGTTCGGTGCGCAGGCGGCCCTGCGCGTTGATCAGGGTCAGGAACTTGCTCTCGGGCATGGGCTCGGCGCCGAGCTGGCCGGCGGAGACCTGCACGTTCTGCTCGCGCATCGCCGCGACCACGTCGCTGGCGGTGAGGCCGCGTGCAGCCACCCGTTCCGGGTCCAGCCAGGCGCGCATCGCGTAGTCGCCGCCGCCGAACACCTGCGCATCGCCCACGCCCTGGATCCGCGCCAGCGCGTCCTTGACGTGCAGGCGCGCGTAGTTGCGCAGGTACAGGCTGTCGTACTTGCCCTTGGGCGAGGTCAGGTGCACCACCATCAGGAAGGTGGGCGACTGCTTCTGCGTGGTCACGCCCTGCCGGCGCACGTCCTCGGGCAGGCGCGCCTGCGCCTGCGCCACGCGGTTCTGCACCTTGACCGCGGCATCGTCCGGATCGGTGCCCGGGCGGAAGGTCACGGTCATCTGCAGCACGCCGTCGGAGCCGGCGACCGACTTGATGTACATCATGTTCTCCACGCCGTTGATCGCTTCCTCCAGCGGCGTGGCGACGGTCTCGGCGATGACCTTGGGGTTGGCGCCCGGATACACCGTGCGCACCACCACCGAGGGCGGCACCACGTCCGGGTACTCGCCGATGGGCAGCAGCGGGATGGCGATCAGGCCCGCGGCGAAAATGACGATCGACAGCACGGCGGCGAAGATCGGCCGGTCGATGAAGAATCTGGAAAAGTCCATGGGTGGTGGTCCTGGAAACGGATGAAACGGGGGGCCGGGCGCGGACGCAGGCATGCCGGTGGCGACGCCGGGCCGTTGCGGGCCCGGCGGGTACGGCCGACACGACTCGGCCGGTGGTGCGTCGACGCCCGCGACTCAGTCGAGGGCGACGGCCTGGCGCGGTGCGGTCGGGGACGTGGTCTGCGCGATGGGCTTGGCCTGCACCGGCATGCCGGGCATGAACACCTTCTGCACGCCGTCGACGATGACCTTGTCGCCGGCGGACAGGCCGCTGCGCACGATGCGCAGGCCCTCGGCGCTGCGGCCGAGCTGCACGTCGCGCCGCTGCGCCTTGCCGTCCTTGTCGACCACGTAGACGTACTTGCGGTCCTGGTCGGTGAGCACCGCGCGGTCGTCGATCAGCACCGCGTCGAAGCGGCCGCTGCCGAGCAGCCGCACCCGCGCGAACAGGCCCGGGGTGAAGCGGCGGTCGGCGTTGTCCAGCAGCGCGCGCACGTGGATGGTGCCGGTGCTGCGCACCAGCTGGTTGTCGAGGAAATCGACCTTGCCGGCATGCGGATAGCCGTCCTCGCCGACCAGGCCGACCTGCACCGGCAGGCTGCCGTCGCGCTCGCTCGGGCGCTGGCCGTCGCGCGCCATCTGCGCATAGCGCAGGAAGGTGCCTTCGTCGGCGTCGAAGTACACGTGCACCTTGTCCAGCGACACCAGCGTGGTCAGCACGCTGGCGCTGTCGCCGGCGCTGACCAGGTTGCCGGCAGTGACCATCGCGCGGCCGGCGCGGCCGTCGATCGGCGCGCGCACCTGGGTCCATTCCAGGTTCAGGCGTGCGCTGTCCACTGCCGCCTGCGCGGCCAGCACGTCGGCCTGTGCCTGCTCGGCGGCGGCGCGCCGCTGTTCCCAGCTCTCGGTGGAGATGGCCTGCTGTTCGGACAGGGTCTTGGCACGCGCGGCCTCGCTGGCGCTGAGCTTGGCCTGGGTGCGTGCGCGCGCCAGGTCGGCCTCGGCGCGGGCCAGTTCGGCGCGATAGCTGCGCGCGTCGATGGTGAACAGCACATCGCCCTTCTTCACTTCCTGGCCTTCGACGTAGTTGACCTTGTCGATGTAGCCGGACACGCGCGGGCGCAGGTCCACGTGTTCGACCGCCTCGACACGGCCGCTGAACTCGTCCCACTGACTGATCTGCTTCTGCAGCGCGGGCGCCACGCCCACGCTCGGCGGCGGCGGCGCGCCCTGTTCGTTGGCCTGGCTGCCGCAGGCGGCGAGCGTGGCGACCAGCAGCGCCACCGCCAGCGGGCGCAGGGCGCCCGGCAGCAGGCGCGACGGCATCGGAATCGGATTCATGGAGAGACCTCGTGGGTGGAGAAGGAAAACGGCAAGGCGTTGAGCAGCGCGCTGCGCGGACGCGCGACATGGCGGCGATCGATTTCGACCAGCGCGCGGTCCGGCCGCTGCGGATCGGCCAGCAGGTGGACCACGGCGCGGCCAACGCCGAGGGTGGTGAACCAGTCCGGGCAATCGCCGATGGCGTCGTCGCTGCGACACACCGGCTCGGACAGCGACAGCAGGTGCACGTGCACGCCCAGCGGCTTGGCTTCCTCGTGCAGCACCTGGGCGAGCATGCGGATCGCCGCTGCCGCCACCGAACTGTCGCCGTGCCCGGACCAGGCGCGCAGCGCGCAGGGACTACCCAACAGGACGTAGCGGCCGCCGCGCGGATGCTCGGCCAGCAGCGGCAGCAGATGCCGGGCCGCGGCCAGGTGCGGCAGCAGGTCGGCATCCAGGCGCTTGCGCAGCGCGCTCAGCGGCCGCTCCAGCAGGCGCCCGGGGCGCAGCGGACTGCCCAAAGCGGCGACCACCGCGGCCAACGGCCGCGGCCGCTGCGCGACCTCGGCCACCAACGCGGCGGCGGCCGCGTCGGTGGCGACCGAACCGCACAGCACGTCCAGGCCGGGCTCGTCGCGGTGGCGATCGCGCAGCGCCGCGAGCCGGGCGCGGTCGCGGGCCACCGCCAGCACCGGGCTGCCCGCCTCCAGCAGCGCCTGCACCACGCCCTGCCCGACCGTGCCGCTGCCGCCGAGGACCAGGACCTCGGGGGCCAACATCCCGCTCACGGGACTTTTCCTCCCGCCGACGGGACAATCGCGATGCGGCCCAGCCGGTCGTTGCCGGACGCGCCCAGGCGCAAACTGCTGCCGCCCTGGCGCCGCGGCGGCGGCGTGAACTCGCGAAACGCTTTCGGATAAGGGGATTGCGCCGATGCCGAGGGCGCGGAACGGCGCCGCAGCTGGCGATCGGGGCAGGCGAAAAACTGGAACAGGGTGCGCATCGACATGGGCAAAGACCGTCGGTGATGGCGAATGCGGACAAATTAGGCGCCAAAGCCGCACTTGATTAGTCCGAATTAAGGGGAATAATCGTCCCGCTACCGGTCCAATCGTCTCCACCTCAAGGAACCGCCATGAGCCACGATCTGAACGACACCCTGATCTTCGTCAAGGTGGTCGAGCAAGGCAGCTTCATCGCCGCGGCCAATGCCCTCGGCCTGCCCAAGACCACCGTCAGCCGCAAGGTGCAGGACCTGGAGGCGCGGCTGGGCGCGCGCCTGCTGCACCGGACCACGCGCCGGCTCGGGCTGACCGAGGCCGGCGCGGTCTACCACGAGCATTGCCAGCGCATCGCCCGCGAACTGGAGGAAGCCGAGAGCGCGGTGGGCCAGTTGCAGGCCGGCCCGCGCGGCTGGCTGCGCTTCAGCGTGCCCTACTCGGCCGGCATCTCCTGGGTGGCGCCGATCCTGGGCGAGTTCCACCGCCAGCACCCGGAAGTGCGCCTGGAGATGATCATGACCAGCGACAAGGTCGATCCGATCGCCGAAGGCGTGGACGTGGCCCTGCACATGGGCACGCTGCCGGATTCGACCATGGTCGCGCGCAAGCTCGCCACCTTCCGCACCCAGGTCTTCGCCAGCCCCTACTATATCGAACGCCATGGCGAGCCGCTGCATCCGGACGACCTGCAGCACCACCGCACGCTGGCGCTGAGTACCGGCCGCAACGGCGGCAACCGGCTGTGCTGGCCGCTGCGCAATGGCAAGCAGAGCGGCGAGTTCCTGGTCCAGCCAATCCTGCTGGCCAACGACTCGGCGGCGCTGATCGGCGGCCTGGTCTGCGGCGAAGGCCTGGTGCTGGCCAGCGATGCGACGATCAAGCCGCTGATCGAAGCCGGCAAGGCGCGGCGCGTGCTCGGCGGCTGGGTCGGGCCGGACCTGGACTTCAACGCGGTGTTCCCGGGCGGGCGCATGCTCTCGCCGAAGGTGCGCGCCTTCGTCGACTTCCTGGTCGACAAGCTCAACTTCGACGTCAGCTACATGATGGCGCAGTGCCCGGCCAAGCTGGCCACGCAGCAGGCCGAGGACGGCGCCGAGTTCACCCTGTGCAGCGGCGTGGCGATGAACACGCAGTCGTTGGGCAACGTGCCGCGCATCGCCACCTCTCCCGCACCAGTTCCTGCGGATGCGGCGCTGGACGCGGAAGCCGAGGACGAAGAGGACGCGGCGCTGGTCTGAGCCGCGCCGCGCGCGGCGCGTCGCATCGGCACGCCAGAAACGCGAACGGGCCGCAATGCGGCCCGTTCGTCGTTGCGCTCGGCGGCTCGGTCAGCCGGCCGAGGCGCGCAGCGGCACCACGCGGATCTCGACGCGACGGTTCTGCGCGCGGCCGGCCTCGGTGCTGTTGTCGGCAATCGGATACTTCTTGCCGGCGCCCAGGGTCTGGATGCGCTCGGGCTGCACGCCCTGTGCGGTCAGGTATGCGGCCACCGAGGACGCGCGCTGTTCGGACAGGCGCTGGTTGACCGCATCGCTGCCGATGCTGTCGGTGTGGCCGACCACTTCGATCATGGTCTGGTTGTATTCGCCCAGGGTCTGGGCCACGCCGTTGAGCGCCGAATAGAACTGCGGCTTGAGCGTGGACTGGTTGAAGTCGAAGGTGATGCCGTCGGGCAGGTTGAGGGTGATGTTGTCGCCGTCGCGGCGCACGTCGATGCCGGTGTTGGCGGTGCGCTCGCGCAGCGCGCGTTCCTGCCGATCCTGATAATTCCCGATCGCCGCGCCGCTGAGCGCGCCGATGCCGGCGCCGATCATCGCGTGCTGGCGGCGCTCGGTGGCGCTGCTGCCGCTGAGCAGGCCGGCGGCCACGCCGACCGCGGTGCCGATCAGCGCGCCGCGGCCGGTGCGGTTCTGCTGCTCGGTGGGGTTGCCGTACTGGTCGCGCTGCACGTAGGAGCCGCCGGTGGCGCAGGCGGACAACACCAGCGCACTGGCCAGGGCCACGGACCCGCCGCGAAGGGTGGTCGTTTTCATCATGTTCTCTCCGAACCTGGTTTGACGTGGCCGCAGCATAAACAGCGCCACGCGAGGCGCGGATGAACGCAGCCCGGCGTGCGATGCGCCCGGTTCAGGAAGACGGCAGCAGGGTCTCGGCGTCGGCGGCGCGCAGCGGCTGCTCCCAGTCGCTCATCAGCGCCAGGTACAGCAGCTTCTCGAATTCGGCGCCGACCCGCCGCATCACCGCGTCCGGATCGGGAATCAGCCGCGCATCGCCGATCAGGCCGAAATGCACGCGATGGTTGTAGCTCATGATCGACACGCCGACGCCGATCGACCCGGTCTGCGGCACCCAGAACATCATCTCGCGCACGCGGCTGCCGGCCAGATACAGCGGTTGCTGCGGCCCCGGCACGTTGGTCGCCACGGTGGTGGCCTTGCGGCTGAACAGGTCCAGCGCCGCCGACTGCAGCGCCGCCGGGGCCATGCCCACGGCCGCCAGCAGGCCGAACACCACCATCGCCTGGCGCGACTGCTTGAGCTGCTGCATCGATCGGGCCACGCACTGCAGGCGCCGCACCGGATTGGCCTCGCCCACCGGCAGGTCCAGGAACACCAGGCCGAAGTGGTTGCCGAGCTTGCGCGCATGCTCCAGCGGGCGCAGGTTGACCGGCACGGTGGCACGCAGGGTCACCCCGTCCAGGCGTTCGCCGCGCTCGAGCATGTAGTCGCGCAAGGCGCCGGCCATGGTTGCCATCAGCACGTCGTTGACCGTGCAATCGCAGGCGCGGCCGACCGCCTTGACCTCGTCCAGGTCCAGCGGCTCGGCCCAGGCCACGCGCTTGCTGACGCCGAGGCGGCCGCGCAGCAGCGTCGGCGGATCGTCGGCCAGCAGCAAGGCATTGACCAGCTCGCGGCCGATCAGCCCGCCTTCGCGCGCCAGCATCTGCGGCAGGTTCGGGTCCTGCGCCATCGCCCGGCCCTTGTCGAGCATGCGCCCGCCGAGCTTGAGGTAGCGGTCCACCGCGCCGACCCGGCGCACCACCTCCTTGCCGTCGTCCTTGAGCCAGGCGCGGCCGAGCTGCGCCGACGGCTCCGGGGTGCGCTGGGTATCGGTCAGCGACAGCAGCACCTGCACCAGGGCAATGCCGTCGGCGTAACTGTGGTGGATCCGCGCCACCAGCGCCGAGCCGCCTTCGTAGCGTTCGATCAGGTGGAACTGCCACAACGGCTTGGTCTTGTCCAAGGGCGTGGACGCCATCTGCCCGGCGAAGCGCTCCAGCGCCTTCTTCTGCCCACGCCCCGGCAAGGCCGACAGGCGCACGTGCCAGTCCAGATCGAAATCGTCGTCGCGCTGCCAGTACGCGCCGGTGGCGGTCTCCACCGGCTTCTGCAGGAACCGCGGGAAGGCCAGGAAGCGCTTGCGCACCAGTTGCTTGAGCGCGGGCAGGGTCAGCGGCTCGTCGAACATCAGCACGCCGGTGATCATCATCGGATTGGTCGGCCGGTCCATCCGCAACCAGGCGGTGTCCACGCGCGACATCGGTTCGCGCTGCGGCTTGCGGCGAGCTGAGCTGGTGGCCATGCGGGCTCCTGTCCGAGCCCGGAGTGAATCATGCGTCGGCGAAGGGCGTCAATCGCGCGCCCAGGCCACCTGCGCACGCCGCCGTGGCGGCGCGGCGTTCAGCCGGCGGCGGTCTCGCGGTAGGCGGCCAGCGCCGCATCGCGGCCCGCCGCCAGGTCCACGATCGGCTGCCGCGGATACTGAGGTGCAGCGCGCGCCAGCCGCTGCGGCGCCTGCCACGGGGCGAAGCGGTCGGCCACCGGCAGCGCCGCCAGTTCCGGCACCCAGCGCGCGATGTAGTCGCTCTTCGGGTCGAACTTCTGCGCCTGGGTCACCGGATTGAACACGCGGAAATACGGCGCGGCATCGGCGCCGGTGCCGGCCACCCACTGCCAGCCCAGCGTGTTGTTGGCCAGGTCGGCGTCGACCAGGGTGTCCCAGAACCAGCGCGCGCCTTCGGACCAGTGCACGCGCAGGTGCTTGCACAGGTAGCTGGCGACGATCATGCGCACGCGGTTGTGCATCCAGCCGGTGTGCCACAGCTCGCGCAGGCCGGCATCGACGATCGGCACGCCGGTGCGTCCGCGCTGCCAGGCGTGCAACTGCGCGGGGTCGGGTTTGGCCCAGCGAAAGCGCGCGAAGCGCGGATTGAGGTTGCGTTCGGGCGTGTCGGGGAAATGGTGCAGCAGGTGGTGGGCGAAATCGCGCCAGCCGAGCTGGCGGATGTAGCCGTCGATGGCCGCAGCGGTGGCGGCGCGGCGATGGCGTTCGAGCGTGGCGACGATGTGCCACGGTGCGATCTCGCCGAAATGCAGGTGCGGCGACAGCCGCGAGGTGCCGACCTGGTCCGGGCGGTCGCGGCCATCGAGGTAGTCGCGCAGCGCGCCGTCGACGAACACGTCCAGCGCCTCGTGCGCGCCCGCCTCGCCCGGCTGCCAGACCTCCCAGAAGCCGCGGTCCCAATCCAGCGCCGGCGCCAGGCCGAGCCGCTCCAGCGGCAGGCTTTGCAGGCCCGCGGGCGGCGGCGGCAGCGTCTTCGGCGCAGGCTGCAGCGCCGGCACCTGCCAGTGGCTCAGCGCGCTGCGCCAGAACGGGGTGAACACCTTGTACGGACCGCCCTGCTGTGTCGCCAGTTGCCAGGGTTCGAACAGCAGCGCGCTGTTGTGGCTGTGCACCTCCAGGCCCTGTTCGCGCAACGCGCGCTTGAGCCGCGCATCGCGCGGTTGCGTGGCCGGCTCGTAGCGGCGATTCCAGTACACCGCCACCGCGCCGCAGTCGGCGATCACCTGGCGCAACGCGGTCTCGGCCGGGCCCTGGCGCAGGATCAGGCGCGAACCGCGTTCGCGCAGTTGCGCGTCCAGCGCCGCCAGCGAGCGCTGCAGCCAGCTGCGCGAGGCCGCACCCGCGGCCCACGCGCCCTCGTCCTCCGGGCTGTGCAGGTAGACCGGCACCGGCGTATGCCCGGCGTCCAGGGCAGCTTGCAACGCAGGTTGATCGTGCAGGCGCAGGTCGCGCCGGAACCAGACGATGGCGTAGCTCATGCGCGAAGGGACGCAGCCAAGGACGCGCCATGATACGGATCGGGTGCAGTGGCCAGGTGAGCATGCGGCGACGCGCGCCGCACACGCCTGGCGATGCCGGTGCGTATGCCGCGCATGCCCCGGACTGATTTCGTAGACATCGCCGCGCGCCACGCGCGTGCGCCTCGCGCGCCCTGCTATAACGCCGAGGCGGGCGCCGTCATGTCGAAGCGGCGCCGCGACCGCTGCTGTTGGATGACGTTCCGGGGAAGGGCGTCATCCGTGCTTTCGCTGCACCGCGTACGACACGGCCACGGCCGTCTCGCGCGCATGGGGACATCCGCCATCGCCTCTGCGACCTCACGGCCACCACGGCCGGCGAGTGCGGCTGC
This sequence comes from Xanthomonas indica, assembly GCF_040529045.1. Classification (NCBI taxonomy): domain Bacteria; kingdom Pseudomonadati; phylum Pseudomonadota; class Gammaproteobacteria; order Lysobacterales; family Lysobacteraceae; genus Xanthomonas; species Xanthomonas indica. The sequence goes on from NZ_CP131914.1 coordinate 3,425,491, forward strand.
GTGCGGCCCGAACCGCCCGCGCCCGGATCTGCATCTGCAGGGCCGCGACGCGCTGCGGGCAGCGAATGGCGCAGCGCGCTCACGCCCATCGCCGACATCCGCAAGACCTTCAGGAGAGCAAGACCCATGGACAAGCGCATCGCAAAAGCCGCCCTCACCCTCGCACTGAGCCTCGCCGCCCCGCTGGCGATGGCCTGCACCACCGAGCCGGGCGAATTCCAGAACGAAGTCGGCGTCGACAATGGCGTCGAATGTGGCGGCGGCGGCGGTGGTGGCGGCAGCACGCCGGTCTACACGCTGCAGGGCGTGATCCAGAACCAGGGCTACGAGTCCGACAATCGCCCGGCCGGCGGCAAGCGCCTGAAGATCCGCGCCTACTCGCGTTTCGCCAACGCCAACAACGACCGCGTCGACGCCCGCTACATCAACGTGCGCTGCAACGCCTACGACCCGTACGGCAACGGCTACACCACCGACTACGACGAGGAAGGCAATGGTGCCCTGGTCGACGTGCACTTCACGTCGAACTTCGTCTATGGGATCTACCGCAAGATCACCGTGGTCTGCACCCACCACGCCGAGTACGGCGCCAACACCTACGACGCCACCAGCAACGCCGAGATCGAGATTCCGTACTGATCGTCGCGCCGCGCGGCCGGGGTCCGCAGCGTTGCGGACGCCCCGCCGGTCACCGCCGTTGCCCGCGCATGCGGGCGGCGGCTTACTCGAACGCCCCCACCGAATCGTGGGCGAGATTGTCGAAGCGGGTGTATTCGCCGAAGAACTTGAGCTTGCACGACCCGGTCGGGCCGCCGCGGTGCTTGCCGATGATGATTTCGGCCAGGCCCTTGTCCGGCGAATTTTCCTTGTTGTAGTAGTCGTCGCGGTAGATGAACACGATCATGTCCGCGTCCTGCTCGATCGCGCCGGATTCGCGCAGGTCGGCCATCACCGGGCGCTTGTCGGTCCGCGTTTCCAGCGAGCGGTTGAGCTGCGACAGCGCGATCACCGGCACTCCCAGTTCCTTGGCCAGGCCCTTGAGCGAACGCGAGATCTCCGAGATCTCGGTGGCGCGGTTCTCGCTGTTGCCGGGCACCGACATCAGCTGCAGGTAGTCGATCACGATCAGGCCCAGGTCGTGCTCGCGCTTGAGCCGGCGCGCCTTGGAGCGCAGCACTTCCGGCGACACGCCCGGCGTGTCGTCGATGAAGATCTTGGTCTCCTTGAGCATCTTGATCGCGCCGGTGACCCGCGCCCAGTCCTCGTCCTCGAGCTGGCCGGTACGCAGGCGTTGCGCGTTGATGCGGCCGTTGGAGGAGATCAGGCGCATCGCCAGCTGCGAAGCCGACATTTCCATCGAGAACACCGCCACCGCCTTCTTCGACTTGATCGCCGCGTACTCGGCGATATTCAGCGCGAAGGTGGTCTTGCCCATCGCCGGACGCGCGGCGAGGATGATCAGGTCGGTCGGCTGCAGGCCGGCGGTCATCGCGTCGAAGTCGTTGTAGCCGGTCGGCAGGCCGGTGATGTTGCCGCCGTTCTCGAAGCGGTTGCGCAGCTCCTCGAACGCGTCCTTCAACGCGCCGGGCATCGCCACGAAGTCGCTGCGCCCGCGCGCGCCGGCCTCGGCGATCTGGAACACCGCCTTTTCCGCCGACGCCAGCAACTCGGCGCTCTCGCGCCCTTCCGGCTGGAAGCCGTCGTTGACGATGGTGGTGCCGACCTCGATCAGCTGCCGCAGCACCGCCTTGTCGCGGACGATTTCCGCGTAGGCGGCGATGTTGGCGGCCGAGGGCGTGGTGCTGGCCAGTTCGATCAGGTAGGCGCCGTCGCCGACCATCTCCAGCTTCCCCTGCGACTCGAACCACTCGCCCAGGGTCACCGCGTCGAACGGGCGCCCTTTCTCGGCCAGCTCGCGGATCGCGCGGTAGATCAACTGGTGATCGCGCCGGTAGAAATCCTTGTCGGTGAGCTGGTCGTTGACCCGGTCGTAGGCCTCCGGCGCCAGCATCAGGCCGCCGAGCACGGCCTGTTCGGCCTCGATCGAGTGCGGTGGCACGCGCAACTGGTCGAGACGCGGCTCGCTGCGTTCGCTGCGCTCGCTCTTGCGATCGCCGCGGTAGCCGGGACGGGCGGACATAGGCTGGGTCTTCTCTGTGGGCGCGGACGCCGGGCGCGGCCTCACCGCGGCCCGGGCACCGATTTTAGTCGCCGCGCCCGGCTGCGGCTAGGGCGAGGCGCCGGCCGGGAGCGCCGCGCACATCAGCGTAGTCGCCCACCCTGGGGACAAGTCTGGGGACAAGCGGTTGAGAACCTCGCCGACGCCCAGCCAAGCAAAGCCGCTGCTCCCTACGCGCCACCGCCAGCGCGCCCCGGCACTGCTCAGGCCTGCAATTCGTCGATCCAGGCGATGAACTTGTCCATGAAACCGGCGAGGAACTTGCGGGTGCGCTCGTCGTCGATGGCGCCGTCCTCGGCGATCAGGCCCTCCTTGAACTGCAAAAAGATCTCCGGCTGGCCCAGCACCGGCATGTCCAGGTAGGCCAGCACGTTGCGCAAGTGCTGCTGCGCCAGGGCGCTGCCGATCGCCCCGGGCGAGGTCCCGCACACCGCCGCCGGCTTGCCGGCGAAGGCGCTCTCGCCGTACGGCCGCGAACCCAGGTCGATGGCGTTCTTGAGCACGCCGGGGATGGAGCGGTTGTACTCGGGGGTGACGAACAGCACCGCGTCGGCGCCGCTGACCTGCGTCTTCAGGCGTCGGCCCTGCGCCGGATAGTCGTGGTCGTGGTCCTGTTTGTACAGCGGCAGGTCGCCGATCTCCACGTACTCGAAACGGGCGCGGTCGCCAGCGAGGCGCTCCAGCGCGTGCGCCAGGCGCCGGTTGAACGATTCCTTGCGCAGGCTGCCGACGAACACGGCGATGCGGTACTGGCTCATGGCGTAGCTCCTGACTGAATGAATCTTCAGGCTAGCCGCCGGCGCGCGGCAGTCAGGTGAACGCCGTGGCCGTCCCCGCCAGCGCCAGGCGCGCGCGTACCTCGTCCGGCAGCGGCGGCAGCGCCACGAAGCCCGGCGTGGCGCGGACCCGCTGCAGCCAGTCGCACAGCGCCGGATAGTGCGCCAGCACGATGCCGGCGTCGCCGGCGCAGTGGGTGTAGGCGAACAGCGCGATGTCGGCAATGCCGTAGGCCGGGCCGGTGAACCAGGCCTGCGTCTGCAGGTGCTGTTCCATCACCGCCAGCGCCCGCGTCGCCCCCTCGCGCAGGCGCGGCAGTTCGGCGCGGCGCGGCGAGTCGGGCGGCGTCCAACCGCAGACGAAGCGCGCCACCGCAACGTAGGGTTCGTGGCTGTACTGCTCGAAGAACAGCCAGCTCAGCGCCTGCGCCCGCTGCCAGGGATCGGCGGGCAGATGGCCGGTGCCCTCGGCCAGCCAGCACAGGATGGCGTTGGATTCGGCGAGCACGCGCCCGTCCTCGCGCTCCAGCAGCGGCACCTTGCCGTTGGGATTCTTGGCCAGGAACGCCGGGGTGCGGGTCTGGCCGTTGGCGCTGTCAATCTCGACCCAGCGGTAGGCGCAGCCCAGTTGCTCCAGCAACAGCCGCACCTTGTAGCAATTGCCGGACAGCGCCATGCCGTACACGGTCAGGGGGACACGTTCGGCTGCCATGCATCGCTCCTTGCTTGCTGAAGGGTCGGGATTGGGGAGTCGGAAATGGGGATGCGCAAGAGCGGTGCCTCGCCCCCCCCCCCCCGACGACGCTCCGCCGCGGCCGCGGGTCAGCGCCGCGCCTGCCATTGCGCGCGCGACTGTCCCCAGACCTCGATCGGCTCCTGCGGCAGCGGCTCCGGCAATTGTCCGGGACGCAGATAGCGCGACCCGAGCTTGCCCGCCACCGCCTTGGAGTTGGCGTTGTCCGGCGCGATCACGTGGATCACCTCGCTCCAGCCCAACTGCGCGAACGCCCAGTCGATCGACGCCGCGGCCGCCTCCGGCGCATAGCCATGGCCCCAGTACGCACGCGCGATACCCCAACCGACCTCCGTGCCCGGCCAGCCGTGCGGCTGCCAGGGGCCGACCCGGCCGATCCACTGCCCGCTGCGCTTCTCGATCACCGAGAACATCGCAAATCCCTGCAACTGCCAACTGCCGACCATCGTCGCCAGGCCGCGCCAGACGGCAGACGGCGCCTGCACCCCGCCGAGGTGATGCATGGTCTCGACATCGGCGGAAAATGCGCAGAACGCCGCGAAATCCTCGGCGGTCGGCGGGCGCAGCAACAGGCGCTCGGTTTCCACGCGCACATCGAAGACGCTCATCGTCGGTTCTCCTGCAAAACGGGCCCGCGCCACGCGCGGGACATGGATTCAAAACGCATTGATACCGGTCAGCTCGCGACCGACCACCAGTTGGTGCACGGTCTCGGTGCCCTCGTAGGTGATCACCGATTCCAGGTTCAGCGCATGGCGGATCGCGCCGTAGTCGGTGGTGATGCCGGCGCCGCCGAGCAGGTCGCGACATTCGCGGGCGATGTCCAGGGCCATGCGCACGTTGTTCCACTTGGCCAGCGACACCTGCGCCGGCTGCAGCGTGCCGGCGTCCTTGAGCCGGCCCAGTTGCAGCGCGAGCAACTGCGCGGCGGCGATGCGCCGCGCCATGTCGGCCAGCTTGATCTGCGCGCTCTGGGTCGCCGCCAGCGGGCGTCCGAACAGCATGCGTTCGCCGGCATAGGCCAGCGCCTCGCGCAGGCAGGCGATGGCCGCGCCGATCGCGCCCCAACTGATGCCGTAGCGGGCCTGGGTCAGGCAGCCCAGCGGACCCTTCAGCCCGCGCACGCCGGGCAGGCGCTGGCTGTCGGGCAGGCGTACGTCGTCGAAGAACAGCGCCGAGGTCACCGAGGCGCGCAGGCTCATCTTGTGGGCGATGTCCTGGGTGCCGAAGCCCGGGGTGCCGGACTCGACCAGGAAGCCCTGGATGCCGTCCTCGGTCTGCGCCCACACGATCGCCACGTCGGCGATGCTGCCGTTGGTGATCCACATCTTGCTGCCGCTCAAGCGCCAGCCATCGCCGTCGCGCACCGCGCGGGTCTGCATCGCCGCCGGATCGGAGCCGCCCTGCGACTCGGTCAGGCCGAAGCAGCCGATCGCGGTGCCGGCGGCCATCGCCGGCAGCCAGCGCTGGCGTTGCGCGTCGCTGCCGTAGGCGTGGATCGGGTACATGCACAGCGAGGACTGCACGCTGACGAAGCTGCGCAGGCCGCTGTCGCCGCGCTCCAGTTCCTGGCAGATCAGGCCGTAGCAGACCGCGTTGAGGCCGCCACCGCCCTGCCCGGCCGGCAGGCTGGCGCCAAGCAATCCCAACTGCGCCAGTTCCGGCACCAGTTCGCGCGGGAACCGCGCCTGGTCGAAGGCGTCGCCGATCACCGGCAGCACCCTGGCATCGACGAAGCACGCCACCGCCTGCTGGATCGCGCGTTCCTCCTCGCTCAGCAGCGCGGCTACGTTGAACAGGTCGTCGCAAGGCAGGGGCATGGCGGTGTCCACGGCGAAAGCCGCATTGTATCGGCCCTGCCCGCGCCGCCACCCGCAGACAGACGAAGGCCGGCGCAAGCGCCGGCCTTCGGAGATGCAACCTGGGTGCGCCTCAGCGCTGGCTGACGGCGCTGTCGCCGGCCGAGGCGGTCTGGGTGACCAGGCGGCCGTCCAGCACCGGCAGGCGGTCGCTGTTCGGGCGGTCGTCCATGCGCACGGTCTTTTCCTGGCCGTCGTAGCGATAGGTCACGTCGTAGCCCTTGACAACGTCCTGCGTGCCCATGGCGATGCGGCTGCCCGGCTTGCTGTCCATGCGCATGGTGCCGGTGCTGCCGTCGTCGTTGCGGTAGGTGACGTTGTAGCCGGTGATGGTCGAGGACTGCGCAGTGCTGTTCTCGGTGTGGCACTGACGCTCGGTGCGGTCGACCACGCGGCCGCCGACGTGGTTCTGGTCGATGCGGTTGCCGATGAAGCCACCGGCCACCGCGCCGGCCGCGGTCGCGGCCTTGCGGCCATTGCCATGACCCACCTGGTTGCCGAGCAGGCCGCCGACCAGCGCACCGACCACGGTGCCGCCGACGTTGCCGTCGCGCTCGGGCAGGCGCTCCTGCACCACCACGTCGTTGCAGACCTGACGCGGGGTGGTGGTGGTGGAGGTCTCGCGCAGTGGCTCGGTACCGATCACCTCGGCATAGCGCTGCTGTTTCTGGGTGATCGGGTCGACCCGCACCACGTCGGCGTAGTCCAGCTTGCCGCCGACGCTGTTGTCCAGCGCGCTGTCGCCACGCGTATTGTCCAGGGCCGGACGCACGTCGCTGTTGGCGACGTCCACCGGTTTGTCGCGATTGTTCATGAAGGCCGCGGTGGCGACGCCGCCGACCAGCAAGGCGCCAGCCGCGACCAGAACGGTTGTCGTAGTGCTTTTCATGTGTGCTCTCCTGCGGGCTGACCGCGTTGTCTACGGTGCTGTGATTACCATGCGGAAGCTGAACCAATCCGCTCCCTATTCAGCAATGCGTCGGCGCCGCGACTGGTAACGCCGCCAGAACGTCGCCATATCGAGGCTGTTAGCGTTTCCACCGCTCCTCCGGAGGACGTGCCGTGCCCAATCCGATCGTGTATCCGCTGCTGCGCTGGGCGGGCAAATTGCGCTACCCGACGCTGTTCAAGATCACCGCCGGGCTGTTCGTGCTGAGCGTGCTGCTGCCCGACCCGGTGCCCTTCATCGACGAGATCGTGTTCGGCCTGGGCACCTTGCTGCTGGCCAACTGGAAGAGCCGCACGCCGGCGCCGGCCACCGAGCCGCTGACCTCCACCGCGCGGCGCGTGCGCCGCTGAGCGCCGATGCCGTTGATCGACAGCCACTGCCACCTGGATGCGGAGGAGTTCGATCCGGACCGCGCCGCGGTGGTGGCGCGCGCGCAGGCGGCCGGTGTGCAGGCGCAGGTGGTGCCAGCGGTCACTGCGGCCTCCTGGCCCAAACTGCGCGCGGTGTGCGCAGCCGCGCCCGGCCTGTATCCGGCGTACGGCCTGCATCCGCTGTTCCTGGACCAGCACCGCCCCGAGCACCTGCCCTTGCTCGGCGAATGGATCGAACGTGAGCGCCCCTGCGCCATCGGCGAGTGCGGCCTGGACTTCTTCGTCGAAGGGTTGGACGAAGCCGAGCAGCAGCGGTATTTCGTCGGGCAACTGCAACTGGCACGCACGTTCGACCTGCCGGTGATCGTGCATGCGCGGCGTGCGGTGGACGCGGTGATCCTGGCGATCCGCAAGGTCGGCGGCGTGCGTGGCGTGGTGCACAGTTTCGCCGGTAGCGCCGAGCAGGCCGCGCAGTTGCGCTCGCTGGAGTTCCTGATCGGCCTCGGCGGGCCGGTCACCTACGAACGGGCGCAGCGCCTGCGCCGGCTCGCCGCCACGGTGCCCCTGGAGCAATTGCTGCTGGAAACCGATGCGCCCGACCAGCCCGATGCAGCGATCCGCGGGCAGCGCAACGAACCGGCGCGGCTGCGCACGGTGCTGGACACAATCGCCGCGCTGCGCGATGTGCCTGCTGCGGCCATCGCCGCGCAGACCACGGCCAATGCGCGGCGGCTGTTCGGCCTGCCCGACGCGAGCGCCCGCACGCCCGTCGCCCCCTGACGCGGCACGTCGCTGCGAACAGCACACTTCGACACTGCGCGTCGCTTACTGACGCGTTGGCACAGGAAGCGACGCCAGCCGTCGGCCGCGTATGGCATGGCTGCAAGCGCCTGGTGTGGCGCCTCGCCTGGCGAGGCAGCTTTCGTCCGAAACTGTGAACTGAGCAGCCTGATCGCCGTGCTTTCGCGAGGTTTCGGCATGCTCGCTTCTGCTACTGTGCACCGCGCTGAAACGGCGAGCGGCTCCTTTGTCCGCCAGGCACCGGAGTGTGAATCCGTTCGCTTTCAGCAAAGGCTTGGCGGCCGGCTCGATGGCACGCGTTCTGGCAGATCGGATCCTCCTGGCGTGAAACAACCGGCAAGCCGCATCCCCTACCCGCTTCTCCACGGCGCGCGGCGCACGCACGCGATCGTGTCGTCCTGCGCTGCCGCTCCGGCGCGAACGACGATGGCGCGCACCCGGGCGCTGCGACGATGAAGAGCGGCACGAGTTCGGAAAAACCCGCCTCCAACGGCGAAAGCTGGGTCTCCCTGAAATTCCGCGACAGCAATCGCAGCCGCAAGATGCGCAGCACCCTGACCCTGGCCGGGGTCTCGTGCACCACGCTCGGCGCCCTGTGGACGGTGTGCTACCTGTATTACGGCCGGCCGGAGTTGGCGTTCGCCTTCGTCGGACTGACCGCCGTGGGCCTGCTGGCGCTGGGCCGCCGCCGCCATTGCGACGAGGCCTCGCTGTCGCTGGTGGCGCACGGCATCTTCGTCGTGGTGCTGGTGATCTCGATCATCGACGCGCCGATCGGCACGGTGCCGCGCTCGGTGCATACCTTCTTCCTGCCGCTGGCGGCCGGCGCGCTGTTCGTGTTCGACCGCAGCCGCCGCTACCGCGCGCTGGTGTTCCCGCTGGCCTGCCTGGGTGCCTTCGTCGCGTTCGGCTCGGGCGAACTGGACTGGCTGGCGCCGGCGTCCTCGCCACCGCTGGGGATGCGCCGGCTCGGCGCGATCTCCAACATGGCGTGCGCGGCCGGCTTGCTGGCGGCGATCCTGCACATCTACCGCAACGACGTGAACGCGCGCATTTCGCTGGAGCGGGAATTGGCGCGTGCGGTCGGCAACAACGAGATCGAGGTGTTGTACCAGCCGCAGGTCAACGCGAACGGCCACATGCTCGGGGCCGAGGCGCTGGTGCGCTGGCGGCACCCCAGCGGCAAGCTGCTGACCCCGGACAAGTTCATCCCGCTGGCCGAAGAGAGCCAATTGATTCGCGAAGTGGGACTGGAAGTGCTGCGTCAGGTCTGCCGCACGCTGCGGCGCTGGTCGCTGGAACCGGACCTGCGTGCCCTAGTGGTGGCGGTGAACGTCAGCCCGGTGCAGTTGCTCGATCCCAACTTCGTGGCCTCGGTGAAGCAGGTGATCACCAGCGAGGGCGTGGCGCCGGCATCGCTGGAATTCGAGCTGACCGAGTCGGCGCTGTACGTGGACACCGCCGGGGTGCGCGCCAAGATGCACGAACTCAAGACCTTCGGCATCGGCTGGGCACTGGACGACTTCGGCACCGGCTTCTCGTCGCTGGCGATGCTCAGGACGCTCCCCGTCACCAAGCTCAAGATCGACCGGCAGTTCGTCAACGACGCCAAGGCCGACGAATCCTCGCGGCGCCTGCTGGCCAAGATCGTGGAGATCTCCGAGGTGATGGGCATGGTCGCGCTCGCCGAAGGCATCGAGGATGCGCAGCAGTGCGAGATGCTCTCGGCGATGGGCTGCCGGCACTTCCAGGGGTTCCTGTTCGGCCGGCCGCAGCCGGCGCAGGACCTGGAACGGCTGGCCACGCTGCAGGCCGGCACCGAGCGCAACCTGGCGAACGCTGCGCCGCCGCCAGCCGCCACGCGCTAGGCGGCCGCGGCCTCGCGCGCCGCGGCGCGCTTCAACAGCATCTCCAGGGCCTTGCCGACTGCGGCGAAGGCGAACGCACCGGTGATGTGGGTGGCCGCGCCCAGGCCGGCGCCGCAGTCCAGGTTCAAGGCCGCATCCGGCCCCAGCGCCGGGCGCAGTCCACAGACGCTGCCGTCGGCCTGCGGGTAGCGCACGTTCTCCAGCGAGTACACCGCCGGCACGCCGAAATAGCGCTGCGGGTTCTTGGGAAAGTTGAACTCGCTGCGCAGTTTCTTGCGGATCAACGCCAGCATCGCGTCGTGCTCGGTGCGCGACACGTCGCGGATCCGCACCAGGGTCGGATCGGTGCGTCCGCCGGCCGAGCCCACCGTCAGCAGCGGCAGCTTGCGCCGCCGGCACCAGGCGATGGTCTCGACCTTGACCCGGAAGCTGTCGCAGGCATCGATCACCAGGTCGAAGCCGGCATCGAGCAGGTCGGCGATGTTGGTCGGGGTCAGGAAGGCCTCGACCGCGACCGCCTCGATCTGCGGGTTGATCGCCACGCAGCGCTCGGCCATCGCCACCGCCTTGTTGCGCCCGTACTGCCCGGCCAGCGCCGGCAACTGCCGGTTGGTGTTGGAGACGCAGATGTCGTCGGCGTCGATCAGGGTCACATGGCCGACCGCCGAACGCGCCAGCGCCTCCACCACCCACGAGCCGACCCCGCCCATGCCCACCACCGCCACCCGGCACTGCGCCAGCCGCCCGATCGTGCCTTGCCCGTAGAGCCGGTCGATGCCGGCGAAACGCTCGCGCCATTGTTCGTTCATCCGCACATTTTAGAGGATCGCTGGGTGGAGTCGGGATTCGGGATTGGGGATTGGGGATTGGGGATTGCGCCGCTGGTCTGCGCGGGCGACGCCGTCGGCGGCGGCAGGCGTACCATCGGCGTTCCTTCCCGCCGCGCCTGCCGCCATGGCCAAGCCGACGCCACCCGCCTCCGTCTCCCGCTATCTGTTCGTGTTGCTGGCCGGACTGCTGCTCGGCCTGGTGCTGACGGTGATGGCGCTGCGCGCGGTACAGGCGCGGCAGGATCCGTTCCCGCGCAGCCTGATGCAGGTCATGGGCAAGCAACTGGCGTTGCTCGAACGCGACACGGCGCACCGGCAATGCAGCGGCGCCGGTCCGCAGGCGCGCCTGCGCACGTTGCGCCTGCTCGGCGACACGCTGGACACGGCGTTCCCCGACCTGGCCGACGACAGTCGCTTTCGCGAGCACGCCGAGGCGCTGCGCGCCGGCGTGGATGCGGCGCTGGCACAGCCGCCGGCCGACTGCGCCGCGCTGGTGCAGGCACGCCAGCGGATCGACGAACGCTGCGACGCCTGCCACCGCGATTTCCGCTGAGCATCCGACGAGCTCGGACGAACGTCCTGCGCCCGTCTGGCGGCATGCGATCCGCGCAGATCGATGTCGACACGGTCCGCGTTTCCGCCGCCGTGCCATTGCGCAGATCGCGGAGCCGCCGACGCGCTGTGTGCCGACTGCCCCCTCGCACGCTTGCATGAATTGCCGCTGACGCCGGCCGCGGCGAGGCTGAACGGCACCTGCCAGGGTTGGCGTTGCATTCACGCAGGGGTGGACAGGATGCGTGCGAACGCGGCGCTGCCGCCGCGCTCCACACACTGTCTGTCGAGGAGAGCACCCATGAAGATTCAACTGATGGCCACCGCTGCCGTGGCGACCCTGGCGCTGGCAGGCTGCGCCACGTCCCCCGGCTATGGCGGCGGTTACGGCGGCGGCTACAGCCAGCCGGCGCGCGGCGGTTACACCCAGACCCGCTGCGCCGACTGCGGCATCGTCACCCGCATCGACACCGTGTCCTCGGGCCGCACCGCGCCGTCGGCCACCGGCGCGATCCTGGGCGGCATCGTCGGCGCGGTCGCCGGCCACGAGATTTCGGACCACACCGGCGGCAGCAAGGGCAACCAGAACGTGTCGGCGGTAGCCGGCGCGGCGGCCGGCGCGCTGGCCGGCAACCAGATCCAGAAGAACGTCACCAGCGACACCTACGACGTGCACGTGCAGATGGACGACGGTCGGGTGATCGTGGTCAACCAGCGCGACCTGGCCGGCGTGCGCGAGAACACCTACGTGCGCGTGGTCAACGGGCGCGTGGTGCCGCGCTGATTCGCGCCGGCGGCATTGCCTGAAACGCAAAAAGGCCCGCACTGCGGGCCTTTTTGCTGCGCGTGGCGCGACGCGGCGCGCGACGGCGACTCAGAGCGGCTGCACCGCGTCGGCCTGCAGGCCCTTCTGGCCCTGCACCACGGTGAAGCTGACCTTCTGGCCTTCCTTCAGGCTCTTGAAGCCCTGGGTCTGGATGGCGCGGAAGTGCACGAACACGTCTTCGCCGTTCTCGCGGCTGATGAAACCGAAACCCTTGGCATCGTTGAACCACTTCACGATGCCGTTTTCGCGATTGCCAGTACCGTTCATGATCGACTTACTCCTTGGAACACGTCTCAGGGGTGGGTACGCCGGGGGTGCGGCGGCTGGTTGCAAGGAGGAAGCGAGGTATAACGATGTAGCGGATCGATGGATCTACCGCATCAGGCCACGATTCACGGTGACCTTTGCAAACGCAGCGGCTGCAACTTACCCCGGCCAAAATGAAAATGCAATCATCAAAAAGACCCCATCTGTCAACCCCCAAACTGCCCCCGCGGTGAGCCACATGGACCCTGCGTTCATCTATTACCTGTGTGCCGGGCTGCTGGTGTTGGTCGGGCTGGCGGGGGTCGTGCTGCCGGCCCTGCCGGGGACGCCGCTGATGTTCGCCGGGTTGCTGCTGGCGGCCTGGGCCGACGGCTTCCAGCGCGTGGGCTGGCCGACGCTGACGGTGCTGGGCGTGCTGACCGCGCTGTCGCTGCTGGTCGACCTGCTGGCCACCGCCTTCGGCGCGCAGCGCGTCGGCGCCAGCCGCAAGGCGCTGTGGGGGTCGGTGCTGGGCGGGATCGCCGGCATGTTCTTCATGCCGATCGGGCTGTTCGTCGGCCCCTTCGTCGGCGCCCTGGTCGGGGAATACTGGCACGGCCGCGAACTGCGGCAGGCGACCCGGGTCGGGGTCGGCACCTGGCTGGGGATCGTGCTGGGCACCGCCGCCAAGCTCGGCCTGGCGCTGGCGATGCTTGCGCTGTTCGCGGTGGCCTGGGTGCTCTGAAGCAGCACGCCTGAAGACGGCGTCGCGGCGACAGCATGAACGTGTGATGACCCTGTTGTCGTCACTTCCTGTATTTTCGCTGCCGGCCATTTACCCCGGCAGCGCACCACCCGCCCGCGCCGCCCGTTGCAGCGAGAACCGCATGTCCCACCGCCAGGTCCGTCCCCTGTTACTGCTGTCGATCGCGGCCGTGCCGCTTGCGCACGCGCAGGAAGTCCTGCCCACCCCCGCCTCGCCGGAAGCCTGCGTGGCCATCTCCAGCGATGCCGCCCGCCTGGCCTGCTACGACCAGGCACTGTCGCGCCGGACCGCCGACCCGCAGGCCGCCGACGCCGCGGCGCAGGCCGCCAGCGAACGCCAGAAGCAGAAACTGGACGCGACCCTGCCGGAGGACGCCGGCGTCGCCGAACGCGCCCGCCAGCGGGCCGCGGCGATCTTCAAGGAGGATCGCTACGACAGCACCATCGCCAATGCCGGCAAGGGCTCGCTGCTGGACAGCCGCTGGGAACTGGCCAAGGACTCCAAGCTGGGCACCTTCCAGTTGCGCGCCTACAAGCCGGTGTACCTGCTGCCGGCGTTCTGGACCAGCAAGAAGAACGAACTGCCGTCCTCGCCGAACCCGGCCAACACGGTGACCACCGCCGAGCCGCTGGACAGCGTGGAGGCGAAGTTCCAGCTGAGCTTCAAGACCAAGATCGTGGAGAACATCTTCGGCGACAACGGCGACCTGTGGGGCGGCTACACCCAGAGCTCGCGCTGGCAGGTCTACAACGCGGAGCAATCGCGGCCGTTCCGCGAGACCAACTACGAGCCGGAACTGATGCTGGTGTTCCGCAACAACTACAGCCTGTTCGGCTGGAAGGGGCGGATGACCGGCATCCAGCTGACCCACCAGTCCAACGGCCGCAGCGATCCGCTGTCGCGCAGCTGGAACCGGGCGATGCTCAACATCGGCCTGGACCGCGACAACTGGGCGCTGGTGCTGCGCCCCTGGTACCGCATCCCGGAGAGCCGCAAGCAGGACAACAACCCGGACATCGAGGACTACATGGGCCGCGGCGACGCGACCCTGATCTACAACCGCAACGGCCACGAGGTGGCGCTGATGGCGCGGCACTCGCTGCGCGGCGGCGACCGCTCGCACGGCGCGGTGCAACTGGACTGGGGCTTCCCGATCAGCAACCTGCTGCGCGGCCATGTGCAGGTGTTCGACGGCTACGGCGAAAGCATGATCGACTACAACCACCGCGCCACCTACGTCGGCGTCGGCATCTCGCTGCTGGAGTGGTTCTGAGCCGCCACGGCTGAGCGACGCGCGCGCCGCCCAGCTGGGCGTCGCGCGCGCTGGCCATGCGTCCGTCGCGCACGACAGCGCGGAGTGCCGCGTTGCTGCGGCCACGGCATGCGCAAGCTGACTTCATAGTTTTTCGCGCACGCGCGGTCGCGATGCGCGCTGCACATGGGGCCTCTTCGAGGGCGCGTCGCCGCCCCACTCCGACGGCGGCGCAGCCGCCACGCGACCGCGCCGCGCTCGCCGATCGCTCAGAACCGGTAGTTGCCCTTCAGCCACAGGTTGCGGCCCGGTTCGGCGATGCGCACCGGGTCGGCCGGGAAGCCGAAATCGGCGCTGCCGGCCAGGTTGAGATGTTCGCTGTAGCGCCGGTCGAACACGTTGTCGATGCCGGCGCTCAGCCGCAGCCCCTCGCTGACCCGGTAGCCGCCGCTCAGCCCCAGCGTGGCGAAACCGGCGCTGCGGCCGAGGTCGCGGCCGACCACGTTGCCCTGGTCCAACGCCACCCGACCCTGCCGCGCAACCGCGCGCAGCAGTGCCCCAGCCGACCAGCGCTGCCCTTCCCACTGCACCTGCAGCCGCGATTCCAGCGGCGGCATCTGCGGCAATGGCGTGCCGTCGCTGCGGTTCTCGCCCCAGGCATAGGCCAGCGTGCCGCCGAGGGTCAGGCCCGGCAGCGGCTGCCAGTCCAGTCCCGCCTCGGCGCCGGCGATGCGCGCATCGACGTTGTCGACGCGAGTGGTGGTGCCCATCATCCCGCCCTCGGCATAGGTGAACAGGATGAAGTCCTGCACCCGCCCGGCGTAGGCGGAGACCCAGCCTTGCACGGTCGCGCCGCGGTACTGCAGGCCGAGATCGAGCTGGGTGGTGCGCTCCGGGCGCAGCCCGGCGAAGGCGTTGGCCGCGCCGCTCGGGCCCATGTCGGCGGAAAACAATTCCCAGTAGTCGGGCATGCGTGCGCTGCGGCCGAGGCCGGCATACCAAACCGTGTCGGCCGAGAGGGTGCGCTCCACGCGCAGGAAGACGCTGCCCAGGTCTTCGCGGCGCGTCTGTCCGGCGGTGGGATTGGGCATGCCCATCATGCCGACGCTGCGGCGGGTGTCCTCGACCTGCGCGCGGTCCAGGCGCAGGCCGGCGATCCAGCGTTGTGCCGTGCCGGCGCCGAAGGTGGCTTCAGTGAAGGCGCCCAGGGTGTCGAACCGCGCATCGGTCCGCCACGGCACGCTCCGGTACATGCCCTCGCCGCTGGCGCTGCGGTCGCGGTGGCGGCTTTGCTGGGTGTCGAGGCCGGCCTGGACCACCACCTGGTTCCAGCGCCACTCCGATTCCACGCGCCCGCCGCGGGTACGCCGGTCCACGTTGGAGGCCATCGGCATCGGCATCGCCGACTGCGGATTGGGCCGGCGCAACGTGTAGTTGTCCATGACGTGGTCGGCATCGTTGACATAGGCATTGGCGCGCAACGCCTCCCAGGCGCCGGGCAGATCGGTGCGCTCGAAGCGCGCGGCATAGCTGGTGCGGCGGAACTGGCTGCCGTCCATGCTGCGCCCGGCATAGCGCGCCAGGCCATCGCCGCTGCCGGCGGAGAACTCCAGCACGGTGTCCGGGTCCGGGGTCCAGCCGACCGCGGCATCGGCATTCCATTTGCGCCAGCGCGAGGGCACCACCGCGCCATCGCCGTCGCGGTAGTCGCCGGACTCGGAGCGGTTGGCGTCCACGCGCGCGTAGCCGCTGCGGTTGCCGCCGCGCAGATCGAGGTTCTGGTCGTTGCGGTTCCAGGAGCCGACCAGCGCACTGGCCTCGCCTTGCAACGTCGGCACGGCGTAATGCGGGGTGTCGCGCTCGAAGCGCACGGTGCCGGCGGAGGCGCCGGGCCCCCAGCGCACGGTCTGCGGGCCCTTGACGATGGTGAGCCGGTCGAAGGTTTCCGGGGCGATGTAGGACAAGGCGTTGTCCATGCGCGCCGGGCACGCCCCGATCAGGGTGCCGTCGTTGCTGAGCACGTTGAGGCGCGAGCCGAACATCCCACGCAGCACCGGATCGCCATTGGTGCCGCCGTTGCGGATCGCGGCGAAGCCGGGCACGGTCTTCAGGTAGTCGGCGCCATCGCTGGCCGGCACCGGCTGCCGCGGCAGCTTCGGATCGACCGTCCAGGTCAGCGGTGCGACCGGGGCGGTGGCGGTCACCTGCATCCGGTCGAGGGTGGTGGCGTCGGGCGCCTCGGCATGGCCGGACGCGGGAAACAGACTGGCGAAAATGCAGCACGACAACGCCGCCCGCGCGGGCGACGGCAGGAACTGGGACATGGATTGGACTCCAGAAAAGAACGGCGCCGGCGCGCCTAGCGCACCGGAAGCAGGAGGGCGTTCTGGAGATTGAGTGGCGGTCCGCGCGCGGCGTGCGCGCGCCAGCGCACGGCGGCGTGGATGCGATGACGCAATGGCGTCGCGGTTGCAGGCGCGGGCAGCGCAGCGGCTAGCAGCAGGACGATCGCCAGCCACGGCAACAGCCGTGCGGCGAGCAGGCAGTAGTCGCAGGCGGCGTGCGCCGAGCCATGGTCGCGCTGCACGCCCGACGCGTCTTCGTGGCCGGCGTGGACGGCGCCGTGCTGCGGCTGCAGGTCGGCGTCGGCCTGCAATCCGGCCGCGGTGCACAACGGCACCGGCAGCGTCGCCGCCTCGAGCAGGCGGCTGGCCACCGGCGCGACCACCAGCAACAGCGCGGCCAGCAAGGCGGGCCAACGCATCAGGCGGCGCAGTCGGGCGGGAGCACGGAGGAAAGACACCAGGCGATTCTAGGCGGCAGAGCCGGCGGCGGGCCGACTGTGGTGGCGGGTGCGACAACGTGACGCAGGACGGCGACGCCCTGCGTCGCTCAGCGCTACCCGGCGCTTCCATGCGCGAGGCACACCACGCGAACGGTCAGCGCGCCTGCCTTCGATCCATGGGTCCTTGGTTTCGATTCCCAGGGCGCAGGCCAGGAAAAAGCACGCGTTAGTGCAGCGTCCGCGAGCGCCTGCGCGTTGTCCTGGGACGAGGACAGGGAAAACACGGTCACCGACGCTAGACAACGCTGCGGCCGCTGACGTCCGACGCGGCGCCTGTGCGCCGCCACTCACATCCAGTCGGTAATGCCTTCCCGCCGATAGGCTTCGTGGAACGCCGGGCGCGCCTTCATCCTGTCGGCCAGCGCCTTCAGCGCCGGCCAGGTGTCGGTGGGCCGCGGCATGTTGCGCGACCACCGCATCAGCATGACCAGCACGAAGTCGGCGGCGCTGCAGTGTTCGCCGAGCAGATAGGGGCCGCCCTGCTCCAGCTGGGTCGCCACCTCATCCCAGGCCTTTTCCAGGAACGCGCGGGCGTTGGCGCGCACGTGCTCGGCGTTGTCGGCGCCGGCCGGTTCGTCGGCGTAAAACCAGGCGCGGTAGGCCGGCATCAGGGTGTAGGCGCCGAACAGCATCCAGCGGTAGTAGGCCGCACGCTCGGGCGTGCCCGGCGGCGGCGCCAGGCCGGCATGCGGATAGAGGTCAGCCAGATGCATGGCGATGGCGACCGATTCGGTCAGCACCTGCCCGTCCAGCACCAGGGTCGGCACCCGCCCCTGCGGGTTGATCGCCAGATACTCGGGACTTTTTTGCTCCTGGCGCTCGAAATCGAGCATGCGCAGTTCGAAATCGACCTGCAGTTCGATCAGCAACCAGTGCACGACGAACGAGGCGGTACTGGGCGAACCATAAAGCACGATGGACACGACGCTTTCCCCGGAGGTGGAACCAGCGCCGATTATTGCCGCGACGCCGGCGCGCCGCCAGCGCCGCGCGGAACGCCGGCATCCTCGCCGGCGTTCGCGCCGCCGCCGATCAGGCCTCGACCACCACCGGGATCTTGCCGATGCGGGCCTGCCACTCGCGCGGGCCGGTCTTGTGCACCGACTCGCCGCTGGCATCGACCGCCACGGTCACCGGCATGTCCTTGACCTCGAACTCGTAGATCGCCTCCATGCCCAGGTCTTCGAACGCCAGCACCTTGCTGGCCTTGATCGCCTTGGACACCAGGTAGGCCGAGCCGCCGACCGCCATCAGGTACACCGCCTTGTTGTCGCGGATCGCGGCGATCGCCGCATCGCCGCGCTCGGACTTGCCGACCATGCCCAGCAGGCCGGTCTGCTCCAGCATCTGCCGGGTGAACTTGTCCATGCGCGTGGCGGTGGTGGGGCCGGCCGGGCCGACCACTTCGTCGCGCACCGGATCGACCGGGCCGACGTAGTAGATGAAGCGGTTGGTGAAGTCCACCGGCAGCGTCTCGCCGCGGTTGAGCATGTCGATCATGCGCTTGTGCGCGGCGTCGCGGCCGGTCAGCAGCTTGCCGTTGAGCAGGATGGTCTCGCCCGGCTTGAAGCTGGCAACTTCCTCGCGGGTGATGGTGTCCAGATTCACCCGGCGCGCATTGGTCGGGTTGTAGGTGAGCTTGGGCCAGTCTTCCAGCGAGGGCGGATCCAGCATCACCGCGCCGCTGCCGTCCAGGGTGAAGTGCGCATGGCGGGTGGCCGCGCAGTTGGGGATCAGCGCCACCGGCAGGTTGGCGGCGTGGGTCGGGTAGTCCTTGACCTTGATGTCCAGCACCGTGGTCAGGCCACCCAGGCCCTGCGCACCGATGCCCAGCGCGTTGACCTTCTCGTACAGCTCCAGGCGCAGTTCCTCGGCACGGTTGGACGCACCGCGGGCCTGCAGGTCGACGATGTCGATCGGCTCCATCAATGCTTCCTTGGCCAGCAGCATCGCCTTCTCGGCGGTGCCGCCGATGCCGATGCCGAGCATGCCCGGCGGGCACCAGCCGGCACCCATGGTCGGCACGGTCTTGAGCACCCAGTCGACGATGGAATCGGACGGGTTGAGCATGGCGAACTTGCTCTTGGCCTCGGAGCCGCCGCCCTTGGCCGCGACGATGACGTCGACGGTGTCGCCGGGGACGACCTTCACGTTGACCACCGCCGGAGTGTTGTCCTTGGTGTTCTGGCGCTTGCCGGCCGGGTCGGCCAGCACCGAAGCGCGCAGCTTGTTGTCCGGATGGTTGTAGGCGCGGCGCACGCCCTCGTTGACCATGTCCTCCACGCCCATGGTGGCGTCGTCCCAGCGCACGTTCATGCCGATCTCGAGGAACACGGTGACGATGCCGGTGTCCTGGCAGATCGGCCGGTGGCCCTCGGCGCACATGCGCGAATTGATCAGGATCTGCGCGATGGCGTCCTTGGCCGCCGGCGACTGCTCGCGCTCGTAGGCCGCGGACAGGTTCTTGATGTAGTCGACCGGGTGGTAGTAGCTGATGTACTGCAGCGCGTCGGCGACGGACTGGATGAGGTCTTCCTGCTTGATCGAGGTCACGGCTGGCTCTGCGGCTGGCGGGGGGAAACCCGCCCATTTTAGGGCAAAGTGGCGGCCCCGCCCGCTGTCACGCCGGTACGCCCTGTTCCGTCCTGGTCGTCATGACCCACGATCCGACCTTCGAATCCCACCGCCCACGGCTGTTCGGCCTGGCCTACCGCCTGCTCGGCAGCCGCGCCGACGCCGAGGACACCGTGCAGGACGCCTGGCTGCGCTGGCAGGCCAGCGACCGCGGCGCGATCCGCGACCCCGAAGCCTGGCTGGTGACCGCCACCACCCGGCTCGGCCTGGACCGCCTGCGCGCGGCGCGCAGCGCCCGCGTCCACTACGTCGGCCCGTGGCTGCCCGAACCGCTGGAGATCGCCGACGCCGCCGACCCGGCCGAGCGCCATGACCGCACCGAACAGGTGTCGCTGGCGTTCCTGGCGCTGCTGGAGCGGCTCGGCCCGCACGAGCGCGCCGCGTTCCTGCTGAAGGAGGCGTTCGACTACGACTACGCGCAGATCGGCCGCACCCTGGAGCGCAGCGAGGCCGGCTGCCGGCAACTGGTGCACCGGGCGCGCGAGCGGCTCGGCCAGGGCCAGGCGCGCTTCGCGGTCACGCCCGAG
This sequence comes from Xanthomonas indica, assembly GCF_040529045.1. Lineage (NCBI taxonomy): Bacteria > Pseudomonadati > Pseudomonadota > Gammaproteobacteria > Lysobacterales > Lysobacteraceae > Xanthomonas > Xanthomonas indica. Next base: position 3,445,526 of record NZ_CP131914.1, read on the forward strand.
CGCCACCGCCAGTTGCTGGAGCGCTTCCTGCACGCCTCGCAGCGCGGCGACCGCGCCGCCATCGCCGCCCTGCTGCATGCCGACGCGCAGTTGCGCTCCGACGGCGGCGGCAAGGTCACCGCCAGCCTGCGCCCCTTGCACGGCGCCGAGCGCATCGGCCGGCTGTACTGGGCCGTGGCGCGGCGCAGCCTGGGCCTGCAGGCGCGGATCGGCACGGTCAACGGCGAACCGGCGATCCTGCGCTTCCTGGGGCCACGGCTGCACTCGGCGACGGTGCTGGTGATCGACGGCGAGCGCATCGCCGAGGTGCTGACCCTGATGAACCCGGACAAGCTGCCGGTGCCGGTGGCGCCGCCTGCCGCCGACGACTGACCTGCGCCGGCGCTGTCACGCCGGGACGCGCCGCCGCGTCCTGGAGGGGAAGGCGGCCATGGTGGCCGCCATGCTCGGACCCACCATGCCTTTCCACCGCATCGACTACACCCGCCACGAACCCGAGGCGTACCGCGCCCTGCTCGGCGCCAGCCAGCAGGTCCACGACGGCACGCTCGGCAGCGCCCTCACCGAACTGGTGTTCCTGCGCGTCTCCCAGCTCAACGGCTGCGCCTACTGCATCGACATGCACGCCACCGCCCTGCGCCGCGCCGGGACCGAGCCGCGCAAGCTCGACACCCTCGCCGCCTGGCGCGACAGCCGCTTCTTCGACGCCCGCGAGCGCGCCGCGCTGGACTGGGCCGAGGCGCTGACCACGCTGCCCGCCGGCGCGCCGCCGCAGGCCGTCTATGACGCGCTGGCAGCGCAGTTCGATCCGGCCGGGATCAGCGCGCTGACCATGGCGGTGGCGGTGATCAACGCCTGGAACCGGCTGGGCGTGGGACTGCAGCCGGCACTGCCGTAAAGGCGCTGCGCGCTGGGATTGGGGATTGGGGATTGGGGATTGGGGATTGGGGATTGGGGATTCGGATTCGGATTCGGATTCGGATTCGGATTCGGAGGCAGGATCGCGTAGTCGGCAAAGATGCCTGGCGCATCAAAACTCCCGGATGCTCGCCGCTGGACGCACGACCACGCACGCCAACGCCAGGCAGGCCCACAGCGTGCGCGGTTCTGCTTGCACGGACCCCACCCCAGTCCCGAATCCCCGGCTTTTCAGCAGCCGAATGGCTGATCATCCCGCAACACGTCCACCGACATGTCCTCGCAACACGGCGCCGCTAGCGTGGCGCGCATCTCAACGCGGAGCGCGCGCATGATCGAGAACGTCCTTGCTGGCGGCCTGGCCGAGGAGACCGACCTGGCCCTCGCGTCCCCCGAGCCGCAGTTCCACACTGGCGCCGGCCATCGCCACCGCCTGCTGATGTGCGCGCCGCAGCACTTCGCGGTGGACTACGTGATCAACCCCTGGATGGAAGGCAACGTCCACGCCGCCAGCCGCGAGCGCGCGCAGGCGCAGTGGAACGCACTGGTGGCCGCCGCCGAGGCGGCAGGTGCCCGCGTCGACTGCATCGCCGCGGCGCCGGGCCTGCCGGACATGGTATTCAGCGCCAACGCCGGCCTGGTGCTCGGCGATCGCTTCGTGCCCAGCCGCTTCCGCCACGCCGAGCGCCGCGGCGAGGAAGCCTTGTTCACCGCCTGGTGCCGCCAGGCCGACCTGCGCATCCGCGAACTGCCGGAACAGGTGTATTTCGAAGGCGCCGGCGATGCGCTGCTGGACCGCGGCGCGCGCCGGCTGTGGATGGGCCACGGCCACCGCAGCGACCTGGCCGCCGCGCACGAACTGACCGACCTGCTGGACATCGAGGTGGTGCCGCTGCGCCTGGTCGACGCACGCTTCTATCACCTGGACACCTGCTTCTGCCCGCTGCGCGACGGCTACCTGCTGTACTACCCGGCCGCGTTCGATGCCGACGCGCAGCAGGCGATCGCCCAGCACATCCCCGCATCGCGGCGCATCGTCATCGGCGAGGCCGACGCCCTCGCCTTCGCCTGCAATGCGGTGGACCTGGACGACACCCTGCTGCTCAACCGCGCCTCGCCCGACCTGTGCGCCGCCCTGGCCGCGATCGGCTACCGCGTGGTGCAGACCCCGCTGGACGAATTCCTCAAGGCCGGCGGCGCCGCCAAGTGCCTGACACTGCGGCTGGACGAATAAGCCGAAAGAGGCCCCCGCCGCGATCAGCCCCTCTCCCACCGGGAGAGGGGTTGGGGTGAGGGTGCGGGACGCGCATGACACGGCCGGCGCACCGGACAGCCCGCGCCGCCCCCATCAGCCTAGACCGAGAACCGCATTGAGCACCTCGCGCCACACCTGATCGAGGTCGATGCCGCCGCGGCCACCGAACAAGCGAAACACGCTGTAGCCGATCGCGAAGCCGACATACGACAGCGTCAGCACCACCATGACGGCGTTGCCCCACCACAGCAGCGCGGCGGCGAACAGAACGAAGACCGCGCAACCGAGCAGCTCGCGCCGCGATGGCAGGTGCGCACCCACGGGGGCGACGATAGGCGCGACGGGATCGGACATGGCAACAGCCTCGGCGGGACATCGACGAGACTAACCGACGCCTCGCCTTCGGAGGTCGCGCGCCAACCACCCGGGTCAGCGCCGGTGCAGCCGGCGCCCCGGCGCGGCCCACACTCCCCGCCCACACCCGCCCCCGGCACAATGCGCTGATGGCATCTTCTTCCCCTTCTCATGGCGGCGCCCGCACCGCGCCCCGCACCGGCCCGAGCCTGCGCGAGCGCTTCGACGCGATGCGCAACCTGCCGCCGTTCCTGCGCCAGATCTGGCAGACCAGCCGCTGGCTGACGCTCAGCAGCATCGGCTTGCGCGTGGTCCGCGCGCTGCTGCCGGTGGCCTCGCTGTACGTCGGCAAGCTGATCATCGACGAGGCGATCCACCTGGTCGGGCAATCGCCCGGCTTCGACGCGCTGGGCCAGGCCCTGGCCAGCGGCCGCCTGAACCGGCTGCTGGAACTGCTGGCCCTGGAACTGGCGCTGGCGATCGCCTCGGACCTGCTCGGGCGGCTGGTCAGCTATGCCGACACGCTGCTGTCGGAGCTGTTCAACAACACCACCAGCGTGCAGTTGATGGAGCACGCCGCGCAACTGGACCTGGAGGATTTCGAGGATCCGGAACAACAGGACCGGCTGGACCGCGCGCGGCGCCAGACCATGGGCCGCATGAACCTGATGAGCCAGTTGTTCGGCCAGGTGCAGGACGCGATCACCGTGGTCAGCTTCGCGGTCGGCCTGCTGGTCTACGCGCCGTGGCTCATCGCCCTGCTGGCGGTGGCGCTGGTGCCGGCCTTCATCGGCGAGGCGCACTTCAACGCGCTGGGCTACTCGCTCAACTTCCAGTGGACGGCCGAGCGCCGCCAGCTCGACTACCTGCGCCAGCTCGGCGCCAGCGTCGAGACCGCCAAGGAAGTGAAGATCTTCAACCTGCACAACTTCCTGATCGCGCGCTACCGCGCCCTGGCCGACCGCTACTTCCAGGCCAACCGCGCGCTGGCACGCAAGCGCATGCTGTGGGGCACGCTGCTGGCGGCGCTGGGCACGCTGGGCTACTACGGGGCCTACGGCTACATCGCCTGGCGCACCGTGCGCGGCGACTTCAGCATCGGCGACCTGACCTTCCTGGCCGGCAGCTTCCTGCGCCTGCGGCAGTTGCTGGAGGGGCTGCTGATCGGCTTCTCGCAGGTCGCCGGGCAGGCGCTGTACCTGGACGACCTGTACTCGTTCTTCCGCATCGTCCCGGAGATCCGCACCCGCCCCGGCGCGGTGCCGGTGCCGCGACCGATCGTGCAGGGTTTCGTGTTCGATAACGTCGGCTTCCGCTACCCGGACGCCGAGCAATGGGCGGTGCGGCACCTGGACTTCGCCCTGCGCGCCGGCGAAGTGCTGGCCCTGGTCGGCGAGAACGGCGCCGGCAAGACCACCCTGGTCAAGCTGCTGGCGCGGCTGTACGACCCGGACGAGGGCCGCATCCTGCTCGACGGGCGCGACCTGCGCGACTACGACCTGGACGACCTGCGCGCCAACCTCGGGGTGATCTTCCAGGATTTCGTGCGCTATCACTTCAGCGCCGGCGAGAACATCGGCGTCGGCCAGGTCGACGCGCTGGACGATGCCCCGCGGATCCGCGCCGCCGCGCAGCGGGCGATGGCCGCCGAGTTGATCGACGGCCTGCCGCAGGGCTACGCGCAGGTGATCGGGCGCCGCTTCAAGACCGGCGTGGACCTGTCCGGCGGGCAGTGGCAGAAGATCGCCATCGCCCGCGCCTACATGCGCGACGCACAGGTGATGATCCTCGACGAGCCGACCGCCGCGCTGGACGCGCGCAGCGAGTTCGAGGTGTTCCAGCGCTTCAAAGAGCTGTCCGACAACCGTACCGCGGTGCTGATCTCGCACCGCTTCTCCAGCGTGCGCATGGCCGACCGCATCCTGGTCCTGGCCGACGGCCGGATCGAGGCCAGCGGCACCCACGACGAACTGATGGCGCAGGGCGGCCGCTACGCGGAACTGTTCGAATTGCAGGCCGCTGGGTATCGTTGAGCCTGGTCCGCCCCCTCCCGACGCCGCCATGCTCCGCACCCTGCTCTGTCTGTTCGCCGCCGCCCTCGCCGTCCCGGCCGTTGCCGCTCCCGCCGCGGACACGCCGGCGCCCTCCGACTACGCCGCGGCCAAGGCCCTGGCCGACCGCGACGAGGCCGGCCTGCCGGCGGCGATGGAGGAACGCCTGCAGACCCTGCAGCGCGCGGCGCTGGACGAGGGCGTGGCCAGTTGCGCCACGCCGCGCCCGGACACCTCGCCGTTCACCGTGGTGGTGCAGGTGCAGGCCGACGGCAGCGTCGGCGCCAGTTGGCGCAACGGCACCACCCCGCTCGCGCTGTGCCTGGAGCGCTTCCTGCGCCAACGCCCGCTGCTGGCGCCGCCGCAGGCGCCGCTGTACCTGTCCTACGAGGTCTCGTTCGAGAAGTGAGCCGCTTCGCCAGGATCGGCACGGCACCACAAATGAGAGTTGATCTCATTTGAACCCGCATGGGGTAGAATGGCCGCCGTTCCTTCCCCATCACGATCAACGGCATGTCTTCCGCTTTTGGCCCCGAAACGGTGCTCGATGTCCGCCACTGGACCGAGGACTACTTCAGCTTCACCACCACCCGCAACGACGGCTTCCGTTTCGACAACGGCCAGTTCGTGATGATCGGCCTGGAGACGGAGACGCGGCCGCTGCTGCGCGCCTATTCCATCGCCAGCGCCAACTGGGAAGAGCAACTGGAGTTCTTCAGCATCAAGGTGCCGGACGGCCCGCTGACCTCGCGCCTGCAGCACATCAAGCCCGGCGACTCGGTGCTGGTCGGCAAGAAGCCCACCGGCACCCTGCTGATCAGCGACCTGCACCCGGGCCGCCACCTGTACCTGCTGGGCACCGGCACCGGCCTGGCGCCGTGGCTGTCGGTGATCAAGGATCCGGAAACCTACGAGCGCTTCGACAAGGTGATCCTCACCCATGGCGTGCGCTTCGAGAAGGACCTGGCCTACCGCGACTATTTCGAGAAGGAACTGCCGCAGCACGAGTTCCTGGGCGAGACCATCCGCGAGAAGCTGCTGTACTACCCGGCGGTGACCCGCGAGGACTTCCGCAACCGCGGCCGCCTCACCGAATTGCTCGAGAGCGGCGAGATGCAGCGCACCCTGGGCCTGCCGCCGCTGAATCCGGAACATGACCGCGCGATGATCTGCGGCAGTCCGCAGATGCTGGCCGACCTGCGCCACACCCTGGACGCCCGCGGCTTCGTCGCCTCGCCGCGCATCGGTTCGCCGGGGCATTACGTGTTCGAGCGCGCGTTCGTCGAGAAGTGACGGGGCTGCATTTCTCCCGTCGTAGGAGCGGCTTCAGCCGCGACGGGCGTTACCGGTAAAGGTCGCGGCTGAAGCCGCTCCTACCGGCATAAGCGACACGGCGGCAGGTCAAAGCGAATAGTGGCGAAATATTGTGGGAGGGACTTCCCACAAGAGCAGCGACCGGTACCCGCAGCTACCCCAGTTACCCACTTACCCCAGCGCCCGCTCGATAGCGTCGGCCAGCGCTTCCGGCTTGTCGGTCGGCGCATAACGCGCCAGCACCTGGCCATCGCGACCGACCAGGAACTTGCTGAAATTCCACTTGATCGCGGCGATGCCGAGCAGCCCGGATTTCTGCTGCTTGAGCCAGCGCCACAGCGGATGCGCGCCGTCGCCGTTGACCTGCACCTTGGCGAACATCGGGAAATCGATGTCGTAACTGAGCGAACAGAACTGGCGGATTTCCGCGGCATCGCCCGGTTCCTGATGGCCGAACTGATCGCAGGGAAAGCCCAGCACCACCAAGCCGCGATCGCGATAGCGCTGCCACAGCGCCTGCAACCCGGCGTACTGCGGCGTGAAGCCACACTTGGAGGCGACGTTGACGATCAGCAGCACCTTGCCGGCGTACTCGGCGAGCGGCTGCGCCTGTCCATCCAGCGTGGTCGCGGTGAAGGCGTAGGCGGTGGTCGGCGTATCCATGTGGATCCTTGAGGCGCGGCGCGCCGCTGCGGCGCGGGTTCGGCGCGATGCTACGCGGTGGCCGCAGGCATCGCCAACTGCCGGCCCTACGCGCGCGTCCGCGTCGCCCGCACGGATGAATACAACACGCTGCCAGCGCCCCCCATATGCGCCTGCACCGACTCATAGCGGTGCCGGAGAGCGCACTGCATCAACGTTCACGCCAGATGCCGCAAAGCCTCGAGCAACACGCGCAGATGCTGCAACGCTCCCATGGCTTTCGTCACGGGTCACGCCTGCCGGCCTGGGGTAGCCTGCCGGATCACCACGATTGCGGATACCGCTTGATGACCTCTCGCCTCGCCCTTGCCCTCGCCGCCACGCTCGGACTCGCCATGCCCGCCTACGCCGCTCCGGCCACCACGCCCACCGCCACCACCGCGGCCACGCAGGCCAACCCGTTCTTCGCCGAAAGCCCGCTGCCGCTGCACTACCCGCAGTTCGACAAGATCAAGGACAGCGATTTCGCGCCTGCGTTCGACGCCGGCATGGCGCAGCAGCTGAAGGAAATGCAGGCCATCGCCGATCAGACCGCCAAGCCGACCTTCGACAACACCATCGTGGCGATGGAGAAGAGCGGGCAGGTGCTGGATCGCGCCACCACCGTGTTCTTCAACCTGGTCGGTGCCGACACCAACGACACGCGCAAGACACTGCAGGCCGAGTACGCCGGCAAGCTGGCCGCGCACCGCGATGCGATCGCGCTCAATCCCAAGCTGTTCGCGCGCATCCAGACGCTGTACGACACCCGCAACCAGCTCGGCCTGGACGCGGAAGGCGTGCGCCTGATCGAGAAGTACCACAGCGACTTCGTCCGCGACGGCGCCAAGCTCGGCGACGCCGACAAGGCCAAGCTCAAGGCGATGAACGCCGAACTGGCCGAGCTGGGCACCAAGTTCAGCCAGAACGTGCTGGCCGAAGTGAACGCCGCGGCGGTGGTGGTGGACGACGTCAAGCAGCTCGACGGCTTGTCCGACGCGCAGATCGCCGCGGCCGCCGAAGCGGCCAAGGCGCGCAAGCTCGACGGCAAGTACGTGATCGCCCTGCTCAACACCACTGGCCAGCCGCCGCTGGCCCAGCTCAAGGATCGCGCCCTGCGGCAGAAGATCTACGAGGCCTCGGTGTCGCGCGGCAGCCACGGCGGCCCGTACGACAACACCGCGCTGGTATCGCGGATCATGACCCTGCGGGCCGACCGCGCCAAGCTGCTCGGCTACCCGAACCACGCCACCTACTCGCTGGAAACCCAGACCGCCAAGACCCCCGAAGCGGTCAACGCCATGCTCGGCAAGCTGGCGCCGGCCGCGGTGGCCAACGCCAAGCGCGAGGCCGCCGACCTGCAGGCGATGATCGACCAGGAGCAGAAGGCCGCCGGCAAGCCGAGCTTCAAGCTCGAAGCCTGGGACTGGGCCTACTACACCGAGAAGGTGCGCCAGGCCAAGTACGACTTCGACGAGTCCCAGCTCAAGCCCTACTTCGAACTGAAGAACGTGCTGGAAAACGGCGTGTTCTACGCCGCCAACCAGGAGTACGGGCTGACCTTCAAGCAGCGTACCGACCTGCCGACCTACCGCGACGACGTGCTGGTCTACGACGTGTTCGACGCCGACGGCAGCCAGTTGGCGATCTTCATCGCCGACATGTACGCGCGTGAATCCAAGCGCGGCGGTGCCTGGATGAGCTCCTACGTGTCGCAGTCGGCGCTGACCGGCGACAAGCCGGTGGTCGCCAACCACCTCAACATCCCCAAGCCGCCGGCCGGGCAACCGACCCTGCTGACCTGGGACGAGGTCACCACCGCGTTCCACGAGTTCGGCCATGCGCTGCACGGCATGTTCTCGAACGTGAAGTACCCCTACTTCTCCGGCACCAGCGTGCCGCGCGACTTCGTCGAGTTCCCCTCGCAGGTCAACGAGATGTGGGCCGACGATCCGGCCATCCTCAAGCACTACGCCAAGCACTACCAGAGCGGCGCGCCGATGCCGCAGGCGCTGCTGGACAAGGTGGTGGCCACCGCCAAGTTCAACCAGGGCTTCGCCACCACCGAGTACCTGGGCGCGGCCATGCTGGATCAGCGCTGGCACCAGCTCAGCCCCGGTCAGGTGCCGCCGGCGTCGGGCGTGATGGACTTCGAGGCCAAGGCGCTGGCCGCCGACGGCATCGCCTACGCGCCGGTGCCGCCGCGCTACCGCACGCCTTACTTCAGCCACATCATGGGCGGCTACGCGGCCGGCTACTACGCCTACATCTGGTCCGAGGTGCTGGACGCCAACACCCAGCAGTGGTTCAAGCAGCACGGCGGGCTGAGCCGCGCCAACGGCGACCGCTTCCGCAAGACGCTGCTTTCGCGCGGCGGCAGCGTCGATGCGATGCAGCTGTTCCAGGACTTCGCCGGGCACGCCCCGCAGATCGAGCCCTTGCTGGAGAAGCGCGGCCTCAACGCCGCGCCGGCCACCACGCCCAGCGCCCGCTGAGGCGCGCCGCGGCACGGCCCATGCGGCCGTGCCGCCCGCTCGCGGCAACAGCGCAGCACCTCCACCCGCGACCAACCGCATCACCCGATACGCACGACGCCCGGCTCAGCCGGGCGTCGTGTTTTTCAGCCTGCCGTCGCGATGGCGACGCGTGTTGCGTCGCGCGCGGCCGTCGGCGGCTTACTGGCTGTCGCTGGAGGCGTTGATGCTGGCACCCACCGACGCATTGCCGCTGGCCTGCCCCTGCGCCTGACCATGGCCGGCCTGCGCGCCGCCCTGGCCGCCCGCACCCGCCTGACCCGACACCGACCCGCCGTGCGTGCCCGCGCTGTGCGACGCGCTGCCACTGGCCGCACCGTTGGCACTGCCGCTGCCGGACAGGGCCGGCACCGTCGGCAGGCTGCCGCCGCTGGCGGCGCCGTTGCCGCTGCCGCTGCCGGCCGCGCTCGCCGCACCCGCAGCGTTACCGGTCACGCCATCGACTGCACCGGCGACACTGCCGGCGGTCGACACCGCCGTCGCGGGGTTGGCCGCGCTGGTCGCCGCGCCGAGCGCGCCGTCGGCCTGGCCCATCGCGCCGGCGGCCGCGCTGCGTGCCGCCGCACTGCCGCTGGCGGCCGTATTCCCGGCCAGCGTGCGGCCCTCGTTCACCGCGGCGCCGGCAGTTTGCGCCGCGCCATCCGCAGTGGCGGCGCCACGTGCCGCCGCCCGCTGCGCCGCCATGCGCGCACGCTGCGACTGTTGCTCGATCCCGCTGCGCGCGCGGTCCAGCGGGACTCCGGCGTCCAGGCGGCCGGCGCCCATGCCGTTGCCCCCGAGGCTGCCGCCGCCCAAGCCGCCCAGGGTGCCGTTGACCGCACCGCCCACGCTGCCCGCACCGCCCAGCACCTGCGCGCCGGCCACACCCGGGGTCAACGCCACCGACGCAACCAGCACCGCGCTCGCCAACAGAGTCTTGCCGTTCATCGCGTTCTCCTCGTGTCGCCGCAGGCCATCTGCGGCTCTCATCTGGTCCTACGCATCGAACGGCGCAGAACATCCCCGCCGCCACGGGCGCAGACAGAATGCGTTCAGCCGCCCGGCGCGCGCTGCAGCGCCAGGTCCGCGCCGAGCAGGCCGGCGCCATACACCGGATCGGTGCCGGGCGCACCGAGATCGCGCGCCTGCGCCAGCAACTGCGCGCGTACCTGCGCGGCCGCCTGCGGATTCGGCTGAGTCAATGCCTGCGCCGCCAGCCGCGCCACCAGCGGCGCGGCGAAAGACGTGCCGCGCTGCTTCTGCCAGCGGCCTTGCGGCGCCGCCGCGATCAATTCGCCGACCGCGGCGAAGGCCACCTGCGGCCCGCGCCCGGCCTCGGGCAACACGCGTGCCCGTGCATCCACCGCAGTGACGCCAATGACGCCAGGATAGGCCGCGGGATACAGCGGCGGTGCCGCCGGGCCGTCGTTGCCGACCGCCGCGACCAGCACGTGCCCGCGCGCGAGCATGCGCTGCACGGCGAGTTGCAGGGCGCGGTTGGCGCCGCCGATCAGGCTGATGTTGATGACCGGGACCTGGTGCTGCGCCATCCAGGCCAACGCCCCGACCAACTCGACCACGGTGCCGCCATCGGCCTGCCCGCAGTAGATGTCGGCCGCGTACAGCGTGCGCGCGAACGGCCCGTGCGCCACCGCGCGTCCGGCCAGCAGCGAAGCGACCGCCGTGCCGTGCGGCTGCGCGCGGACCTGCCCGTCGCAGCCCCAGGCGTGCACCTGCACGCCGGCCAGCGCCGGATGCGCCGCGTCCACGCCGCTGTCGATCAAGCCGACCACGAAGCCGCCCGGCGCGGCCCCCGTGGCCGTTGGAACAGCGGATGCGCTGGCCGCTGCCGGCGCAGGCGACGTCGCCGCCGATCCGCTGTAGACGTGGTTGTAGTCGTAATCGCCCTGCGGATCGCGCTCGCGCAATTGCTGCAGCGCACGGCGCGTGGACAGGCCCGACGGCACCTGCAGCACCACCAGGCGCAGGCCGACTTCGCCGAAGCTGCGTTGCTCCAGCACCACGAAGCCGGCCGTCTGCGCCGCCTGCAGCGCGGCCGGGTCCGGTTCCAGCGCCACCACCTGCCCGCGCATCACCACCGCGCCGCCTTCGTCGCGCTCCAGCCCGCGCGGATCGCTGCGCAGCAGCGCCTGCAGGCGTTTCAGCCGCAGCCGCTCGAGATCGCCACGCGCGTCCTGCAGCGATTCTCCCAAGCGATTCATGCCGCCCTGCATGCCCTGGGTGACGTCCCGCACCAGCCCGCCGGCCGACGGCAGCGCCAGCTGCGCCAGCGCCGGTGTCGCCACCGCCAGCCATGCCACGGCCATCCAGCGCATTCGCCTGCCCGTCGCCATGCCCCGCTCCGTCGTCCGCCCCTGTTGGCGTGCCACACTAATCCTGCCATCCCGACCCGCCGTGAACGCCGCGCCGCGCCCATGGAAGAAAACGCCTCCGCCGAACGTATCCCCCACATGCAAGGCGATCCCACGGCCGCCGTCGGCGACGGCATCTGCACGCTGCTGCCGCAACTGCGGCGCTTTGCGCGTGCCGTTGCCGGCCAGCGCGAGGATGCCGACGACCTGCTGCAGATCGCGATCGAACGCGCGCTGCGCCGTGCCGCGCAATGGCGGCCGGAGACGCCGCTGCAGTACTGGCTGTACGGCATCATCCGCCACGCCTGGATCGACGAAGTGCGGGCGCAGCGGCGACGGCGACACGTGTTCGTCGATGCCGCCGAGGGCGAACACGTCGGCGACACGCCGCTGGAGCGGCAGCAGGACTGGATGGCGGTGCAGACCGCGATGGCCGCCCTGCCCGAGGAACAGCGCCTGGCGATCGCGCTGGTGCTGATCGAAGGCCTGTCCTACAAGGATGCCGCAGCGGTGCTGGAGATTCCGCTGGGCACACTCACCAGCCGGCTCGCGCGCGGGCGCGAGGCCCTGCAGGCGTCACTGGAGGCGACCGCATGAACACCAGCATCGACACACTCACCCTGCAGGCCTACGCCGACGGCGAACTGGAGCCGGCGCAGGCCGCGCAAGTGGAAGCGGCGCTGCGCACCGACCCGCAGCTAGCGCAGGCGCTGGAGCGGTTGCGCAGCCTGCAGGCACGGCTGCGCGCCGGCTTCGCCCCGGTGCTGGACGAAGCCGTGCCCGCGCGCCTGCTCGCCGCTGCGCGCGCACGGCCGACCGACACGCCCAGCCAGGACGCCGCTGTCGCGGCACTGCCGCCCTCACCCATCCATGCGACGGCGCAGGCGAGCCGGCCGACGCCGCTGCGGCCGCGGGCGCGCCGCCGCTGGGCGCTGCCGGCGGCGTTGGCGGCGGCACTGCTGCTGGGGCTGTGGATCACGCAGCGACAATTGCCGCAGGGTGCCGCGCCCGGCCCGACGGTCGCGGCAACCCAGGGCGGTGTTGCCGAGGGCGCGCTGGCGCAGGCGCTCACGCAGCAACTGTCCGGCCAGCCCCAGGGCAGCGTGCGCATCGGCCTGAGCTTCCGCGATCGCGACGGCCATTACTGCCGCACCTTCACCGTGCCGCGCGCCAGCGCCGGCCTGGCCTGCCAGCGCAACAGCGCATGGCGGGTGGAACTGCTGGTGCCCGCCGACGAGGGCGGCGGTGGCGGCGGCATGCGCATGGCGGCCAGCCCGATGCCGGCCGCGGTGCTGCAGGCGGTGGATGCGCGCATCGCCGGCGAGGCGCTGGATGCAGACGGCGAGCAGCGCGCACGTGCGCACGGCTGGCGCTAGCAACAGCCCGACGCCCTGACTGCTCGGCCGGACAACGCGCCTTCGTATCTCTGGATCATGCCGGAACGCGTCCCGTAGGAGCGGCTTCAGCCGCGACGCGCGTTTCCGATGCGCCTGTCGCGGCTGAAGCCGCTCCTACGGCGCAGATCGCATCCCGCTCGATTGCCGCGGACGCAATGTCTTCGAGGTGCCCTCAGGGCAGCGCCGCCGGCGTCTTTGCGCCGTCGGCAGCGTCGAGGCCATCGATGCCGGCCAGCATCTTCTTCAGCAGCGCCTCCAACTGCTGCTGCTCGCCCGCATCCAGTGCGGCGGTTTCCGTATCGAGGAACGCGCACACATCCGGCAGCAGCCGCTCGATCAGGGCGATGCCGGCCGGCTGCAGGGTCAGCGCGACCTTGCGCCGGTCGTCCGGACTGGCGGTGCGCGACAGCAGCCCCTTGCTGCACAGGCTGTCGGTCAGACGGGTGATGTTGGCCGGCTTCTCGCCCGCGGCCTCGGCCACCTCGGTGGGGGTGATGCGCTGCTCGGGCGTGCCGTACAGCATCATCAGGATCTCGTACTCCGGCGGGCTGATGCCGTAGTCCTTGAGCACGCCGCTGGCGTTGGCATGCACGCGCTTGTACAGATGCTTGACCAGCCGGACCAGGACGGCGGGCTCGCGCGGGAAGGCCGGATAGCGCGCGCAGGTGTGCGCCACACGTCGCTCGGTCTGATCGAAACTGCCCATGAGACATCGATTGCAAGTGGGGTAGCCGTCAATCCTACCCATTGCGCCTCGCCACGACGAGGGCATGGGTTGCGTTCCCGCGCGCTGTCGACGCCATGCACCGGAGGCACACGCCGACGCGCAGCGGCGCGCCGGCGAACGCTCAGGCGGCGAACAGCGGTGCGTACTCCGGCGCCACCAGTTCGCGCAGCACGCTGGCCGGCACGTCCACGGTCTGCGTGCCATCGGCGTACGGTCCGACCTGGTACGGCGGGAACACGAAGCGCAGCGCGGTGATCTTGCCCGCCGCATCGACCAGCGGCTGGAACTGGCTGAAGTTGCTGGCCTGCGGCTCGGTGCCTTCGGCGATCATCTTGCTGGCGCTGCGCACCTGCTCCTCCTGATCCTCCGGCGGTACCTGCTCGGCATCGACCCGTGTCTGCACGGCCTGGCGCAGTTGCGCGGCGACATAGCCGGCCACCTGCTTCCAGTGCGACGCATCCGGGATCAGCGTCTCGGCGGTGAGCATGCGCTGCTGCTGGGGCAGCCACACCCAGCGCGCCACCAGCGGCTCGCCGTGCGCACCGCCGGTGTAGCGGCTGCCATCGGCGCTCAACGCCACCAGGTCCGGACGCTCCAGCAGCATCTCGAACTGCAGCGAGAGTTCGTAGGGCGCGCGCGGGCGATCGTTGCCGAGTCCATCGACCGCTTCCATCAGTTCGCTGCGCGCGCTCTGGGCATAGCGGTTGGCCGCGTCGGCCAGTCCCGGATAACGGTTGATCGATGGTGGGAAAGTGATGCCGACCACATAGCTGGGGCTGTGTTCGACGATGTCCTTGAGTTCCGGCGGCGCGGCCTGCGCCTGCTCCGATGCCGCCGGCGCGGTGGCCTCGCTCTGCGCCGGTGCCGCGGCGGGCGCCGGTGCGGCGGCCGGTTCCTCGCGCTTGCAGCCGGCCATTGCCAGCGCCGCCGCGACCGCCAGTGCCGTCCATGCCATCCGCCCATTACCCATCGTCTTTGCCCTGCTCACGTCGACTGCCCCTGTTCCTGCGATGTTTGTGGAAGTGCGCGCATTATCGCGCCGTTGCGATGCCGCACGCTCAACCGAGCAGCGCGGCGTAGTGCGGATGCCGCTGGATGAACACCGCCGCGTACGAACACGCCGGCACCACCTTCCAGCCTTGTGCCTGCGCGTGGTCCAGCGCGGCGGTGACCAGCTGCGCCGCCAGGCCGCGCCCGCCGATCGGCGTCGGCACCCCGGTGTGGGTGATGACCATGCGCCCCTGCTCCAGCACGTAGTCGAGTTCGGCGCGATGGCCGTCGACCTCCAGGGTGAAGCGGCGCTGTTGCGGATCGTGCGCGATCGGGACGTTGGCTGCGGACATGCGGAAATGGACGGGGCGCGGAGCACGCAGTGTCCGCTGCCGCTTGCCGCGGCCATGTGAAGCACCTGTGCCCCAACGCGTCATGCCGCCGACGCGGCGCGTCAGCCGCCCGCCGCTCAAGTCGTGCCGCGCGCGGCCGATACCGCCAGGACAGTCCGAAAACCTGGCATGGGAGTTGCACCTCCCATCACGCAGCGATCCAACAGGGAGCCACGCGCATGAGCGAGAACGAGAGCAAATACGACCAGGGCGACCACAACGCCTCCCTGCTGGAAGGGCTGTTCCAACTGTCGGTCAGCGGCGATCACCAGGGCGGCGAGTTCCAGCAGCTCGACGACGAGGTCTACCAGCGCCTCAAGCGCACCTACGAGAACGCCAGCATCGGCAGCGCCAAGGTGCAGCTGCGCGGGCAGCAGACCCGCTGAGCGCCGCCGGCGGCCACACGGCCGCCGCAGCCACCCATGCGCAATGGCGGTCGTGCACGGCCGCACCCACGCGCCCGGCGTCTCCCTCAACGTCTCAAAATCGCGCGGCGCCACGCTCCCACGTAGCTGCCGCCGCGCCGCGCATCACCCGCGGCCGAAGCGCGGGTTGGCCAGCTCGCCCAGGAAGTGCTGCAGCACCGACGGCTCCATGATCAGCAGGAACATCACGCCGAACGCCGCGCCGGCCAGGTGCGCGCTGTGGTTGACGTTGTCGCCGCCGCGGCGGTCCATCCAGATGCTGTAGCCGACGTAGAACACGGCATACAGGATCGCCGGGATGGGGATCGGGATGAAGAAGAAGAAGATCCCGGTCCACGGCGCCATCAGGATGAAGGCGAACAGCACCGCCGAGACCGCGCCGGACGCACCCAGGCTCATGTAGTTGGGGTTCTTCTGGTTCTTCAGGTAACTGGGCAGGATCGAGACCACCAGCGCCGACAGGTAGAACAGCGGGTACACCAGCATGTTGCCGGTCATCCGCTCCATCAGCACCTCGATCGGGCCGCCGAAGAAGTACAGCGTGACCATGTTGAACAGCAGGTGCGGGAAATCGGCGTGGATGAAGCCGTAGGTCACCAGCCGGTCGTACTGCTTGTGGCGGTCGATCGCCGGCGGCCACAGGATCAGCCGGTCGAGCAGCCGGCGGTTGTTGAACGCCGCCCACGACACCAGCACGGTGAGGACGATCAGGATCAGGTTGACGGGGGTGACGGAGGGCATGCGGGGTCTCAGGCGGGGCGGTAGTGGTCGACCATGCGATAGCGGCGCGCGTACAGCCCGAACAGCAGTGCGGCGACGAACGCGAAGGCGGCGAAGAAGAACATCAGGAACGCGGTCTCGCTGAGCCCGGTGCTGCCGATGTGGGCGGTGACGCGGTCATTGCGCACCGCCGCGTTGGACAGCAGCACCCACAGGTTGCCGACGGTGGTGGTGAGGTTCCAGAAACTCATCACCACGCCCTTCATCGACTGCGGCGCCTGGCTGTAGGCGAACTCAAGGCCGGTCGCCGAGACCAGCACTTCGCCGAAGGTCAGCAGCGCATACGGCAGGATCTGCCAGGCGATGGACAAGGCGTCGCCGCCGTCCATCATCACCTGCAGGCTGCCGACCACGATCCAGGCCAGGCCGCTGAAGGCGATGCCGGCGGTCATCCGCCGCAGCGCGGTCGGCTCGTAGCCGCGCCGGCGCAGCAGCGGGTACAGCACCAGGTTGTTGAACGGGATCAGCAGCATCACCAGCGCCGGATTCAGCGCCTGCATCTGCGAGGCGCTGAACCAGTCGGGCATCTGCATCTGCTGGCCCTGCAGCACCCAGGTCGAGGCCTTCTGGTCGAACAGCGAGAAGAACGGGGTGACCAGGGCGAACACCACCAGCACCCGCAGCACCGCGCGCACGCCGTCCACCGCCGCATCCGGGTGCACCGCGCGGGCGCGTTCCAGTTGCCACCAGGTGCCGCCGCCGATGCCGGCCAGCAGCAGCACCAGCGCCAGACACAGGCAGATCACCAGGCCCAGCGTCGGCACCAGCGCGAACGTGCCCAGCGCCAGCAGCACCGCCACGCCGGCCAGGGCCAGCCCGGGGCGGCCCTGCCCCGGCGCCTGCCGCAGCAACGCGGTGCGTACCACCTGGGCGAAGCCGTGCGGATCCTTGGGCGGCAGCGGCACGCGCACGTAGCGGTGGCGGCCGGCCCAGAACACCAGGGTCGCCACCAGCATCAGGATGCCGGGAATGCCGAACGCCCACGCCGGCCCCAGGTTCTTCAGCGCCAGCGGGATCAGCAGCGAGGCGAACAGCGAGCCGAAGTTGATGATCCAGTAGAAGGCGTCGAACACCACCTTGGCCAGGTGCTTGTTGCCCTGGTCGAACTGGTCGCCCATGAACGAGGCCACCAGCGGCTTGATCCCGCCGGCCCCCAGCGCGATCAGGCCCAGGCCGAGAAAGAAGCCGGTGCGATGGCCTTCGAACAACGCCAGGCACAGGTGTCCCGCGCAGTAGATGAGGCTGAACCAGAGGATGGTGCTGTACTTGCCGAAGAAGCGGTCGGCCAACCAGCCGCCGAGCAGCGGGAAGAAGTACACGCCGATCATGAAGCTGTGCATGATGTGCTTGGCCTCGGCCTCGCGGCCGGGCGCGGTCACTTCCTGCAGCAGCAGCGAGGTGATCAGGAACTGCACCAGGATGTTGCGCATCCCGTAGAAGCTGAAGCGCTCGCAGGCCTCGTTGCCGATGATGTAGGGAATCTGCCGCGGCATGCGCGCAGTGGCGCGCTCTTGCGCCGCGCTCATGCGGCGTGTCTCGTGGTGGCTTGGCTGCTCACGGGCCCTCGTCCAGGCAAAATTTTCAGAAGGTTACCCGATCGTTCCGGCGAATCGAACCGCCAGGGCGTGTCACCCATTCCCGAGGATGCCGCGTTGGGTCTGGCAGGCGCGCGGCCGGCGTTGCGTGGCGCAGCGCCCGACTGGCCGTCAGGTCAAGCCGCGCGGCGCCGGCCGCGCGCCTGCCAGGCCCAACCCGAAGGGCCGCGGTTGCGCGCCCGTGGCCGCGTCATCGCGCGGGCGTGGACGCGCGTCCACGTCCTCGCGCTTCCTTGCCACAGGCACGCGCAATTGCGGCGCGGCATGCTCGGGAATGGGTGACACGCCCCAGGGTGCTTTCGCAATCGGCGCGCTGCCCGCATCATGGGGGTCTGTCCCGAGACGGTGCCGAAATGATCCGAGCCAGGCTGGCCACCCTGCTGTTGCCGATGCTGCTGTGCAGCATGCCATCGCTGGCCAGCGAGGCGGGCCTGTCCACCGAAGCCGAGCGCAGCGGGTTCGTGCGCACCGGCCGCTATGCCGAGACCATCGCCCTGTGCGATGCGTTCGCGCAGCGCTATCCGCACGCGGTGCGCTGCTTCGACTTCGGCACCACGCCGGAAGGCCGGCCGATGAAGGCGCTGGCGGTGTCCACCTCGGGCGCGCTGGATCCGGCGGCCGCACAGGCGCGCACGCTGCCGGTGGTGCTGATCCAGGGCGGCATCCACGCCGGCGAGATCGATGGCAAGGACGCCGGCTTCCTGGCACTGCGCCAGTTGCTCGACGGCCAGGCCGCACGTGGCGCGCTGGACAAGCAGGTGTGGCTGTTCGTGCCGGTGTTCAACGTCGACGGGCACGAGCGCTTCGGCGCCTGGAACCGGCCCAACCAGCGCGGCCCCGAGCAGATGGGCTGGCGCACCACCGCGCAGAACCTCAACCTCAACCGCGACTACGTCAAGGCCGACGCGCCGGAGATGCAGGCGATGCTGCGCCTGGTCGAGCAGTGGGATCCGCTGCTGTACGTGGACCTGCACGTCACCGATGGCGCGCAGTTCGAGCACGACGTGTCGATCCAGGTGGAACCGCTGCACGCCGGCGACACCGCGCTGCGCGGCGACGGCCTGCGCCTGCGCGACGGCGTGCTCGCCGACCTGAAGCGGCAGGGCTCGCTGCCATTGCCCTACTACCCCTCGTTCGTGGTCAACGACGACCCGGCCTCCGGCTTCGAGGACGGCGTGCCGACGCCGCGCTTCTCGCACGGCTATTTCCAGCTGCGCAACCGCTTCGGCATGCTGGTGGAAACGCACTCGTGGAAGCGCTACCCCGAGCGCGTGCGCATCACCCGCAACACCATCGTCTCGGTGTTGCAGCAGGTGGCGCGGCACGGCGCGCAGTGGCGCGCCGACGCACTGGCCGCCGACGCGCGCGCGCAAGCGCTGGGCGGGCAGACCGTGGCGCTGGACTACCGCACCACCGACGCCTCGCACCTGGTGGACTTCCGCGGCTACGCCTACACGCGCACGCCCTCGCCGGTCTCCGGCGCGCTGATGACCCGCTACGACGAACGCACCCCGCAAGTCTGGCGGGTGCCGCTGCGCGACCAGATCGTACCCAGCGTCGAAGTCGCCGCGCCGCGCGCCGGTTACGTGGTGCCGGCGGCGCAGGCCGCCCTGGTCGGCGCCAAGCTGCGCCAGCACGGCATCGCCTTCCGCACCCTGGAGCATGACGCCAACCTGCCGGTGCAGACCTTCCGCGCCGACACCGCCAGCTTCGCCGCACGCTCCTCCGAAGGCCACCAGCGACTCAGCGTCACCGGCGCCTGGAAAGCGGAGACCCGCGCGGTCGGCGCCGGTGCGCTGTTCGTGCCGATCGCCCAGCCCAAGGCGCGGCTGCTGATGGCGCTGCTGGAACCGCAGGCGCCGGACTCGCTGCTGCAATGGGGCGAGTTCAACAGCGCGTTCGAGCGTGCCGAATACATGGAAGACTACGTCGCCGAGGACGTGGCCCGGCAGATGCTGGCCAGCGACCCGGCGCTCAAAGCGGAGTTCGAGGACAAGCTCGAACACGACGCGGCCTTTGCCAAGGATCCGCAGGCGCGGTTGGAGTTCTTCTACCGCCGCCACAGTTCCTGGGACGAGCGTTACCGCCTGTACCCGGTCATGCGCAGCGACGAAGCCCCGTCCTGACACGCGGTTCCGCCCTCCCCCGACTCCCCCCGATGCGCCTTCCCTTCATCTGCTTAGAGAGGCTGTTCGCCCCGATATGAAAACGTTTACAGGATCCCTTTGCCTGACCCTCGCGCTGGCCGCGCCCGCCTCCGCCGCGCCGCCGGCGACGGCCGCCCGCGCAGCCTCCGCGCCGAACGCCAGCGCCGCTGCGCAGCGCCCGTGGAACGATCGCAGCCTGTCGCCGGACCGTCGCGCCACGTTGCTGGTGCAGGCGATGACCCAGGACGAGAAGTTCCAGATGCTGCACAGCTACTTCGGCCTGGGCAAGGACGGCGGCCCGAAGCCGGCCGGCGCGCTCGGCTCGGCCGGCTACGTGCCGGCGATCGAACGCCTGGGCATCCCGTCGCAGCAACTGGCCGATGCCGGCCTCGGCGTGACCAATCCCGGCAACATCCGCCCCGGCGACCACGCCACCGCGATGCCGTCCGGCCCCGCCACCGCCGCCACCTGGAACCGCGAGCTGGCCTACGCCGGCGGCGCGACCATGGGCCGCGAGTCCTGGCAGCAGGGCTTCAACGTGCTGCTGGCCGGCAGCGTCAACCTGCAGCGCGACCCGCGCAACGGCCGCAACTTCGAGTACGCCGGCGAGGATCCGCTGCTGGCCGGCACCATGGTCGGCGAATCGATCCGCGGCGTGCAGAGCCAGCACGTGGTCTCGACCATGAAGCACTTCGCGATGAACGACCTGGAGACCGGGCGCAACACCCACAGCGCCGATATCGGCGAGCAGGCCATGCACGAGTCGGACCTGCTGGCCTTCGAGCTGGCGCTGAAGATCGGCCAGCCCGGCTCGGTGATGTGCTCCTACAACCGCATCAACGGCGTGTACGGCTGCGAAAACGACTACCTGCTCAACCAGGTGCTGAAGCAGGAATGGAAGTTTCCCGGCTACGTGATGTCCGACTGGGGCGGCGTGCACAGCGGTTCCAAGGCGGCGCTGGCCGGCCTGGACCAGCAGTCGGCCGGCGAAGTGTTCGACAAGGCGGTGTACTTCGACCAGCCGCTTCGCATGGCGGTGGCCGCCGGCACCGTGCCGCAGGCGCGCCTGGACGACATGGTCAAGCGCATCCTGCGCGCATTCATCGCCACCGGCAGTTTCGACAACCCGCCGCAGCACCAGCCGATCGACGATGCTGCCGGTGGACTGGCCGCGCAGCGCGTGGTCGAGGAAGGCACGGTGCTGTTGCGCAACGAGGGCAAGCTGCTGCCGCTGTCGCGCAACCTGCGCCGCATCGCGGTGATCGGCGGCCATGCCGACAAGGGCGTGATCGGCGGCGGCGGCTCGTCGATGGTCGGCGTCACCGTCAACGGCGGCAACGCGGTGCCGGGCATCGCCCCGACCACCTGGCCGGGCCCGGTGATGTTCCATCCGTCCTCGCCGCTGCAGGCCTTGCGCAAGGCCCTGCCCGACGCCCAGATCGACTACGCCAGTGGCGACGATCCCGCGGCGGCGGCCAAGCTCGCGCGCGCGGCCGACGTGGCCATCGTGTTCGCTACGCAGTGGTCTGCCGAGTCGGTGGACCTGCCGGATATCGCGCTGCCCGACAAGCAGGACGCGCTGATCGCCGGCGTGGCCAAGGCCAACCCGAAGACGGTGGTGGTGCTGGAGACCAACGGCCCGGTGGCGATGCCGTGGCTGCAGCAGGTGCCGGCGGTGCTGGAAGCCTGGTACCCGGGCATCCGCGGCGGCGAAGGCCTGGCGCGGCTGCTGCTGGGCGAGGTCAACCCGTCCGGGCGCCTGCCGGTGACCTGGCTGCGCGACGTGTCGCAACTGCCGCGGCCGTCGATTCCCGGCCTGGGCTTCAAGCCGGCGCAACCGGCCGGCAGCAACGTCGACTACAGCATCGAAGGCGCCAACGTCGGCTACCGCTGGTTCGCTGCGCGCGGCCTGGAGCCGGTGTATCCGTTCGGCTACGGCCTGTCCTACACCACGTTCGCCTACGCCAACTTCAAGGTGCAGGCCGACGGTCACCATGTCGTCGCCAGCTTCGACGTGCGCAACACCGGCGATCGCGAAGGTGCCGACGTGCCGCAGCTGTACCTGCGCCTGCCGCAGGGCCACCACACCCCGATCCGCCTGGTCGGCTGGGACAAGGTGATGCTCAAGCCGGGCGAGAGCCGCCACGTCAGCATCGTCGCCGAGCCCAAGACCCTGGCCGACTACGACCCGAAGAAGCGCCACTGGCATATCGCCGCCGGCAACTACGAGTTGCTGCTGGGCCGTTCGGCGACGCAGGTGGAGGCGCGCGCGCCGCTGCATCTGCAGGACGGCGTGCTGCAGCACTGAGCAAGGGCCGCGGCGCCGACGCCGCGTCCCGCCTCCCGCCCCGCCTCCGTGCCTGCGCGCCGGAGGCGGGGCGATATGCGCGAGTGCCACCTGCGCCGCAGCGATTGTGTGGCGGCTGCCGCAGCACCGCTGGCTGTATACGCAACCCTGAGACCCTGCGCCGTAGCATCGCCCGCATGACTCCCCGCGTCTTCCGATGGCATCGCACCGGCTGGCTGTTGCTGGCCGTGGCCGCATTGGCACAGGCGCACGTGGCGGCGGATGCGGCGCCCGCGGTCTCCGCAACGCCGGGCCCTCCCCTCACCGTGGTCACCCTCACCCTCGCCGGCGATCCACGCCAGGCTCAGGACGGCGACGACTGGAGCGCGCGCCGCGAGCGGATCGTCGAGGCCCTGCAGCGCCTGCATCCCGACGCCGTCGCGCTGCAGGAGGTACTGCAGACGCCGGAGTTGCCGAACCAGGCGCAATGGCTGGCTGCGCGCCTGGGCTACCACTGCCATTTCATCAGCCCCGATCCGCCGAGCCGGCCGCAACGCCGCGGCAATGCGCTGCTGACCCGCCTGCCGGTGCTGGAGGAAGCCGAAACCCTGCTGCATCCGCTGGAGGACTACAGCGTGGCCGGCCTGGTGCGGGTGGATCTGCATGGGCAGCCGGTGAACCTGTACTTCACCCGCCTGCACGCCGCGCGCGACGGTGGCGCCAGCCGTCGCGAGCAGGCCGAGGATCTGATGGCATGGATCGATGCCACCGCCGAGGACGTGCCATCGGTGCTGGCCGGCGGCTTCTTTGCCGCCGCACGCGCGCCCGACCTGGCGCCGCTGGCGGCCCGCTTCGAGGACGCCAGCGTGCGCGGCGAGGCGGCGCGCAACCGCATCGACGTGCGTGCGCCCGGCACGGCGGCGGCCGCCGACCATGTGTTCTTCGAACGCGGCCACTTCCGCCCAGTGCACGGCGCACGCCTGTTCGCGTCGGCGCCGGAGCTGCCCGCAGCCGGTACGCGCGGCCTGCTGATGGCGCTGCAGCCGCTCGACCCGCTGCCGGTCTCGCTGCCGCCGGTGCCGTAGCGGACGGCAGGCTGGGCGCGTTCATGCGCCGTGCGATCACGGCGGTGCGATGCGGCGGATGGGATGGACCTGCATCGACATGCCATCGGCCCGGAGCGATCGGGCACCACTAATGCCATGCTTTCGTCACGCATCGCGGCCTCTGTTGTAGGAGCGGCTTCAGCCGCGACGGGCATTCCCGGTAACGCCCGTCGCGGCTGAAGCCGCTCCTACAAATGACCTTTTGTCGTTGTTTGCGCTGCCCTGGCGACGCAGCAACACAAGCGGTCACCGATGCGGCGCAGACCGCCATCGCTGCGAAGCACACCGCGCACGCGCTCGAAGGCAACGCACCAAGCTGCCTCTCTTTACCTCGCAGCACACCCCGTCCGCACCTCCAGCGCAGCTGTCTGGCACCAACAAAAAAAAAGGCCGGGCGAACCCGGCCTTTTCCTAGTGCGATGCTGGCGCGCGATCAGCCGATCGCGGCGTGATAGCGGCGCTCCACTTCCTTCCAGTCGACCACGTTGAAGAATGCACCGATGTAGTCCGGACGGCGGTTCTGGTACTTCAGGTAGTAGGCGTGTTCCCACACGTCCAGGCCCAGGATCGGGGTGTTGCCCTCGAACAGCGGGCTGTCCTGGTTGGCGGTGCTCTCGACCACCAGCTTCTTGTCGGGGGTGACACTGAGCCAGGCCCAGCCGCTGCCGAAGCGGGTCAGCGCGGCCTTGGTGAAGGCGTCCTTGAACTTGTCGAAGCCACCCAGTTCGCTGTCGATGGCCTTGGCGACGTCGCCGCTGGGGGTGCCGCCGGCGTTGGGCGCCATCACCGTCCAGAACAGCGAATGGTTGGCATGGCCGCCGCCGTTGTTGCGCACCGGACCCTGCAGGTTCTCCGGCAGCGACTTCAGCTTGGACACCAGCGCCTCGATCGGCAGATCGGCGTACTCGGTGCCTTCCAGCGCGGCATTGACGTTGTTGATGTAGGTCTGGTGATGCTTGGTGTGATGGATCTCCATCGTCTGCGCATCGATGTGCGGTTCCAGCGCGTCGTAGGCGTAGGGCAACTTGGGGAGGGTGTAGGCCATGCGGTTCTCCTGGACTTTCGCCGTCGAAAGGACGAGCGTTGCGTGAGCAATGGTAGGGACGGTCGGCGGCCTTACCAAGGGCGCGGCCGGGGAAACATCGTCCCATCCCGCGGCGGCGGCGCCGGCCGGCCGTGCGAATCGGCGCCTACCATGCCCCACGCCCCGGTTAGTCGGATGTGAATCGCCTGCGCCACGGTCGTGACCGGCGGCGTTTAGAGCTGGAACAGGCAGGCCGGCCCATACTGTGCGCGATGGCGCCATGCCGCGCGCCGCTGCCGTTCCTGCAGGAGAGTCCATGCGCAAGCCCGTGCTGTTGATCGCCGCCATCGTGTTGCTGGTGGGCGGGCTGTGGGGCATCCGCGGGCTGCAGCATCCGCCGCACCAGCAGTTCGCGCCCTCGCTCGACGCGGCCGCACAGGCGCCCTACACCGCGCCCGGCAGATCCGCGCCCGCAGCCGACGCGGCATCGCCGGACCTGCCGGCGTTCCTGCCGCCCGAGGCGCGCGCCACGGTGGCGCTGATCCTGCGCGGCGGGCCGTTCCCGCATCGCCAGGACGGCAGCGTGTTCGGCAACCGCGAGAACCGGCTGCCGGCGCAACCGCGCGGCTACTACCGCGAATACACCGTCGATACCCCGGGCCTGTCGCATCGCGGCGCGCGCCGCATCGTCACCGGCGGCACGCCACCGCAGGTCTGGTACTACAGCGACGATCACTACGACAGCTTCCGCAGCTTCCAGGTGGACGGTGCGAGGCCGGCGCCATGAGCGGCTTCCCGTTCGCACTGAATTTGGCCGAGCCCGCCGCTTCGGGCGTCTACCGCGTGGCCAACCGCGACCTGGACAGCGTCGCCGCGCTGGCCCGCGATGCCGGCCTGCGGCTGTGCCGGATCGACCTGCACGGCTGCACCGGCAAGGCCATGCTGCTGATGCGGCTGGCCGCGCAACTGGACTTTCCGCCCGGCTTCGGCCGCAACTGGGACGCGCTCACCGACGGCTTGCGCGACCTGTCCTGGCTGCCCTCGCCGCGCGGCTATGCCTTGCTGCTGGAGGACGCCGGACAGTTGCAGAGCGTGGCGCAGCCGGCATTCGACGTGCTGCTGGAGATCCTCGACGACGTGGCCCGCGAGTGGGCGCAGGACGGCGTCAGCTTCGTCGCGTTCGTGGGTGGTGGTGAGGAAGCGGAAGCGCCCGCCGAGCAGGATTGACCTGACCGCGCTGCGTCGAACCGCTCGCACAAACAGGGCCGCCGCACGTACCCCCTTGTGGGAGGGGCTTCAGCCCCGACGCGATACACCCCAACGCCCGCGCATCCGGTCTTTGATCTCGGCAAAGCGGCCGCCGTGGTCGTTACCGCCACAGGCCCAGGGTGTTTGTCCCGAGCCCCGGCGCTTCAACCGTCCAGTTCGCTCCACCGCGCATACGCCGCATCCAGGTCCGCCTGCGCCTGGCTCAGCGCCTGCGTGTGCGCGTTCACCGCCGCCGCGTCGCGCTGGTAGAACGCCGGGTCGGTCATCGCCTCGGTCAGCGCCGCGACCTGCTGTTCCAGCGTTTCGATCCGCGCCGGCAACTGCTCCAGTTCCCGCGCGTCCTTGTAGCTGAGCTTGCGCTTGGCCGGCGCGGGCGCGGGTGCCGCCGTCACCGGCGTGGTCGCCGCGGCGGTGGCCGAGGCCTTGGCCACCGCCATCGCGCTGGCCGGCGCCGCCGGGCGCTGGCGCACCCAGTCGCTGTAGCCGCCGACGTATTCGCCGATGCGGCCGTCGCCTTCCATGACCATGGTCGAGGTCACCACGTTGTCGATGAAGTCGCGGTCATGGCTGACCAGCAACAAGGTGCCGCTGTAGTCGCCGAGCAGTTCTTCCAGCAGCTCCAGGGTTTCCACGTCCAGGTCGTTGGTCGGCTCGTCCATCACCAGCAGGTTGGACGGCTGCGCAAACAGCCGCGCCAGCAGCAGGCGATTGCGCTCGCCACCCGACAGGCGGGTGATCGGCGCGCGCGCGCGTTCCGGGGTGAACAGGAAATCCTGCAGGTAGGCATGCACGTGCTTGCGCTTGCCGTTGACCTCGATGAAGTCGCGGCCCTCGGCCACGTTCTCGATCGCGCTCCAGTCCTCGCGCAGGGTGGCGCGGTACTGGTCGAAGTACGCCACCTGCAGATTGGTGCCGGCGCGCACTTCGCCCTGGTCCGGGGTCAATTCGCCCAGCAGCAGCTTCAGCAGCGTGGTCTTGCCGCTGCCGTTGGGGCCGATCAGGCCGATACGGTCGCCGCGCAGGATGGTGGTGGAAAAATCCCGCACCATGCTGCGCGCGCCGAAGGCGAAACTCAGGTCCTTGGCCTCGATCACCTTCTTGCCGGAGGACTCGCCCTGCGCGGCCTCCATGCGTACGTTGCCGCCGAGTTCGCGGCGCTGGGTGCGCTCGCGGCGCATCGCTTCCAGGCGTCGCACCCGGCCCTCGTCGCGGGTGCGCCGCGCCTTGATGCCCTGGCGGATCCACACTTCTTCCTGCGCCAGCAGCTTGTCGAAGCGCGCGTTTTCCTGCGCCTGCGCATTGAGCCGCTCCTCGCGGCGGCGCTCGTAGTTGGCCCAGTCGCCCGGCCAACTGCTGACCTGGCCGCGGTCGATCTCGACGATGCGCGTGGCCAGGGCGCGCAGGAAACGCCGGTCGTGGGTGACGAACACCACGCTGCCGTTCCAGCCCTTGAGGAAGCCTTCCAGCCAGTCGATGGCCTCGATGTCGAGGTGGTTGGTCGGTTCGTCCAGCAACAGCAGGTCCGGCGACGACACCAGCGCCCGCGCCAGCAGCACGCGGCGCTTCATGCCGCCGGACAGCCGCGCGAACTCGGCATCGCCGTCCAGCTCCAGGCGGGTCAGGGTCTCGTTGACCCGCTGATCCAGGGCCCAGCCGTCGGCCGCATCGATCTTCGACTGCACCGCGCCCAGCGCATCGCCGTCGAACTCGGCCGCATGGCTGAGCCGGTGGAACTCGGCCAGCCAATGGCCAAGCGCGCCCAGGCCGTCGGCGACCACGTCGAACACGCTGCCGGCGGCGCCATGCGGCACCTCCTGTTCCAGCCGCGCGATGCGCACGCCCTGCTGGACCCGGACCTCGCCGTCATCGGGCTTGAGCTCGCCGGCGATCAGTTTCATCAACGTGGATTTGCCGGCGCCGTTGCGGCCGATCAGGGCGATGCGTTCGCCCGGCTCGATCGTCAGGTCAGTCTTTTCCAGCAACAAGGGGCCGCCGACGCTGTAGTCGAGGTTCTGCAGAGTGATAAGAGCCATCGCACCATTGTACGTGGATGCGCCCTTCGCCGAAGCCGAGCGTCGCCTCGCCTCCCTGCGCAGCGGCCATCGCCGCCGAATTGCGCGCATCGCAGTGGAGCGGCGTGGGGTACGGTTCGGCGCCGACGCCTGCGACGCGCCGATCGCAACCCTGGTAAAAGCGCGCATCGCGCCACAATTGCGACAAGCTTTGCCGGGCACGCCCGTCGCGGCTGAAGCCGCTCCTACGACGCGCAACGGGCATGACGCGATGCTCAGCGCTCGCCGGACCACCCAATCCCGAATCCCCACTCCCGAATCCCGGCCTCTCACCGGCTAAAATGCCGCATGACCGATTTCGCCACCCTCTCCCTCTCCCCGGCGCTTGCGCCCGGCATCGATGCGCTCGGCTACACCAGCATGACCCCGGTGCAGGCGCAGAGCCTGCCGCCGATCCTGGCCGGACGCGATGCGATCGTGCAGGCGCCCACCGGCAGCGGCAAGACCGCCGCGTTCGGCCTGGGCCTGCTGCACAAGCTGGATCCGGCGCTGAGCCGCGCGCAGGCGCTGGTGCTGTGTCCGACCCGCGAACTGGCAGACCAGGTCGGCAAGCAGTTGCGCAAGCTCGCCACCGGCATTCCCAACATGAAACTGGTGGTGCTGACCGGCGGCATGCCGCTGGCGCCGCAGCTGGCCTCGCTGGAGGCGCACGACCCGCAGGTGGTGGTCGGCACGCCCGGCCGCATCCAGGAGCTGGCACGCAAGCGCGCGCTCCACCTGGGCGGGGTGCGCACGCTGGTGCTGGACGAGGCCGACCGCATGCTCGACATGGGCTTCGAGGAGCCGATCCGCGAGATCGCCAGCCGCTGCGACAAGCACCGGCAAAGCCTGCTGTTCTCGGCCACCTTCCCCGAGGCGATCCGCGCACTGGCGCGCGACCTGCTCAAGGATCCGGCGGAGATCACCGTCGAAGGCGCCGACAGCGCGCCGGAGATCGACCAGCAGTTCTTCGAGGTCGACCCCACCTACCGGCAGAAGGCGGTGGCCGGCCTGCTGCTGCGCTTCACCCCCGAATCCAGCGTGGTGTTCTGCAATACCCGCAAGGAGGTCGACGAGGTCGCCGGCTCGCTGCAGCAGTTCGGGTTCTCCGCGCTGGCGCTGCATGGCGACATGGAGCAGCGCGACCGCGACGAGGTACTGGTGCGCTTCGTCAACCGCAGCTGCAACGTGCTGGTCGCCAGCGACGTGGCCGCGCGCGGGCTGGACGTGGAAGACCTGGCGGCGGTGATCAACTACGAACTGCCGACCGACAGCGAGACCTACCGCCATCGCATCGGCCGCACCGCCCGCGCCGGCAAGCACGGCCTGGCGCTGAGCCTGGTGGCGCCGCGCGAGACCGCGCGCGCGCAGGCGCTGGAAACCGAACAGGGCCAGCCGCTGCGCTGGTCGCGCGCGCCGCTGGCGACCGCGCGGCCGGCGCAGTTGCCGCAGGCGGCGATGGTGACCCTGCGCATCGACGGCGGCAAGACCGACAAGCTGCGTCCCGGCGACATCCTCGGCGCGCTGACCGGCGATGCCGGGCTGTCAGGCGCGGCGATCGGCAAGATCGCCATCTACCCCACCCGCTCCTACGTCGCCATCGCCCGCGCCCACGCCGGCAAGGCGCTGGCGCAGCTGCAGGCCGGCAAGATCAAGGGCCGCCGGTTCCGGGTCGCCAAGCTGTGAACACGACGCAGCGGATCCTGGCGTCGCTGCAGCCGGACGAGGACGGCAACCTGTGGAGCGAGGCGGTGCCGGTGCCGTGGACGCGCGCCACCTGCTGCTTCGTGCTGGTGGGCTGCGACGCCGGCCACGTCCCGGCCGACGCGGCGCCCGCCATCGAGACCTTCCTGCAGCTCGACGCCGCGGTGTTCGCCGCGGCCGCGCCGCACGTGTTCGCCTACTACCGGCACACGCAGGCGCTGTGCGCCAAGTACGGATGGCCTTCGCCGGAGATCGCCGGCCCCGCCGAGGTGTGGGCGCACGTGCAGTTCGGCAACGAGGCGTATGTCGACCGCCATCGCGACGGCCGCCTGCGCATCAGCCTGGAATGCAACTGCGACTGGGAACAGGAACACGGCCTGCAGCTGGTGTTCGCCGACGACGGGCGGATCTGCAAGGTCGGTCCGTTCGATGGCCAGTTGAGCCATGCCGCCGCGCATGCCGACCCGGCGCTGGAGGACGTGATCTACCCGCATTGAACCGGCTGCCGGCGCGGGCGCGACCGATTGCGGCCTCGCCCCAAGCGCGGCGCCAGCGTCGGCGTCAGTAGCGCAGCGGCGCGGTGAGCGGGATGTCCGCGGGCCAGCGCGCCCGCGCGCCGAGCCCGGCCAGTTCCACCAGCACCGTCGCCGCGACCACCTCGGCGCCCATCCGCTGCGCCAGCGCCAGCGCGGCCAGCAGGGTGCCGCCGGTGGCGAGGACGTCGTCGACCAGCAGCACGCGCATGCCCGGCTGCAGTGCATCGGCATGGATCTCGATGCGGTCGCGGCCGTACTCCAGGCCATAGTCCTGGGCCAGGGTCTGCGCCGGCAGCTTGCCGGGCTTGCGCACCGGCACGAACCCGGTGCGCAGTTCGTGCGCCAGCGGCGCGCCGAGGATGAAGCCGCGCGCCTCGATGCCCAGCACCGCGTCCAGCGGGGTGCCGCGCCAGGGCTGGGCCAGCGCATCCACGGCAGAGGCGAAATCCGGCCCGTCGGCCAGCAGCGGGGTGATGTCCTTGAACACGATGCCCGGTTTCGGGAAATCGGCGATATCGCGGATGCGGTCGGACCAGTGGGCCGGTGCGTCGCTGGGCGCGCCGCAACAGGAGGAATCGTTCATCGCGCGGTCGTATGGCGTGGGGAACCGCAAAGTCTAGTCGCAAGGCGGCACCGCGTCGCGGGGCCGCCTCGCGGGTCTACGGCCTACACCGCCGCAGCGCTCGCGTCCTGCCGCGCCGGACCGTGGAACAGACGGCGCACCAATACGAAGAACAGCGGCACCAGCAGCACCGCCAGCGCGGTGCCGGTGATCATGCCGCCGATCACGCACACGCCGATCTCGCGGCGGCTGGAGGCGCCGGCGCCGGTGGACAGCGCCAGCGGCAGCACGCCGGCCACGAATGCCAGCGAGGTCATCACGATCGGCCGCAGGCGCAGCCGCGCACCTTCCAGGGTCGCCTCGAGCAACGGCATGCCGGCGCGCTGCCGCGCTTCGGCGAACTCGACGATCAGGATCGCGTTCTTCGCCGACAGGCCGATCGTGGTCAGCAGGCCGACCTGGAAATAGATGTCGTTGACGAAGCCGGCCAGCGTGGTCGCCAGCACCGTGCCGACCACGCCCAGCGGGATCACCAGCAGCACCGCCACCGGGATCGACCAACTCTCGTACAACGCCGCCAGGCACAGGAAAATGAACAGGATCGAGGCCGTGTACAGCCACAGCGTCTGGTTGCTGGACAACTGCTCCTGGTAGGACAGCCCGCTCCACTGCAGGTCGAAGCCCTCCTGCTTGGCCACCAGCGCCTGCATCCGCTGCATCGCCTCGCCGGAACTGCTGCCGGCCGCCGCGCCGCCCTGGATCTGCGCCGCCGGCAGCCCATTGAAGCGCTGCTGCAGCTGCGGGCCGCGGGTCCAGTGGGTGCTGGCGAAACTGGCGAACGGCGCCATCTGCCCGCTGCTGCCGCGCACGTACCACTGCGCGATGTCCTCCGGCAGCGCGCGGTACGGCGCATCGCCCTGCACGTACACGCGCTTGACCCGGCCGCGGTCGATGAAGTCGTTGACGTAGCTGCCGCCCCAGGCGGTGGCCAGGGTCGCGTTGATGTCGCTCTGCGCCAGCCCCAGCGCGCTGGCCTGCGCATGGTCGATGTCCACCTGCAGCTGCGCCTTGTCGCCCAGGCCGTTGAGCCGCACCGCGGTCAGCTGCGGATCGTCGCCGGCGGCCTTGAGCACCTGCTGCTGCGCCTTCAGCAGCGCGGCGCGGCCGGCGCCGTCGCTGTCGCGGATCCACAGCTCGAAGCCGCTGGACTGGCCCAGGCCGCGCACTGCCGGCGGCGACAGCACGCTGATCTTGGCGTCGCCGACATCGCGGAAATGCGCGTTGGCGCGGTCGATGATGGCCTGCGCGGTGTTGTCGCGGTTGCGCTCGCCCCACGGCGTGAGCGCCACGAACGCCTGGCCGGCGTTCTGCCCGGTGCCGGCGTTGTTGCGGCCCACCACCATGAAGATCGCGGTCAGGTTCGCCTTCTCGTGGGTCATGAAATAGTCGCTGATGCGCTTGCCCAGGGCCTGGGTCTTGGCCAACGGCGTGCCTTCCGGGGTGGTGAACTGGATCTGCACCTGGCCCTGGTCCTCCACCGGCAGGAAGCCGGTGGGCATGCGCATGTACAGCACGACCATCGCCAGCACCACCAGCGCGTACAGCGCCAGCCAGCGCCGCGGCCGCTGCAGCACGGTGCCGAGGCGACGCTGGTAGGCCTGCTGGCCACGCTCGACGCTGCGGTTGAACCATTGGAAGAACCGGCCGAGCTTGCGCTCCTGCTCCACCGGCTTGAGCAGGGTCGCGCACAGCGCCGGGGTCAGCGTCAGCGCGACCAGCGCCGACAGCGCCATGGCCGAGGCGATGGTGATGGAGAACTGCCGGTAGATGATGCCGGTGGAGCCGCCGAAGAACGCCATCGGCAGGAACACCGCGCCCAGCACCACGGTGATGCCGATCAGCGCGCCGGTGATCTCGCCCATCGAGCGCTCGGTGGCCTCGCGCGGCGGCAGATGCTCCTCGTGCATGATCCGCTCGACGTTCTCCACCACCACGATGGCGTCGTCGACCAGCAGGCCGATCGCCAGCACCATCGCGAACAGGGTCAGCGTGTTGATGGTGAAACCGGCCGCGGCGAGGATGCCGAAGGTGCCCAGCAGCACCACCGGCACGGTGATCGCCGGGATCAGCGTGGCGCGGGCGTTCTGCAGGAACAGGAACATCACCACCACCACCAGCACGATCGCCTCGGCCAGGGTGTGCACCACGTTCTCGATCGAGATCCGCACGAACGGCGTGCTGTCGCGCGGATAGGCCACGTCCAGGCCCGGCGGGAAGGTCGGCTTGAGCCGTTCGATGGTGGCGTGGATCGCGTCGGAGGTGGCGATCGCATTGGCGCCGGCAGACAGCGTCACCGAGAAGCCGGACGCCGGGTGGCCGTTGAGCGTGGCGTTGTTCTGGTAGTTCTCCGCGCCGATCTCCACCCGCGCCACATCGCCCAGGCGCACGCTGGAGCCGTCGGCGCGCGTGGCCAGGATGATCTGCCGGAACTGCTCGGGGGTCTGCAGCCGCGACTGCGCAGTGACCGTGGCATTGAGTTCCTGCTCGGCGCCGGTGGGCAGCGCGCCGAGTTCGCCGGCGGTGACCTGGGTGTTCTGCGCCAGGATCGCGCTGCGCACGTCGCCCGGCATGAGCTGGTAGGCAGTGAGCTTGTGCGGGTCCAGCCACACCCGCATCGCGTACTGCGCGCCGAACACGTTGATCTCGCCGACGCCGTTGATGCGGCTGATCGGGTCCTGCAGGGTGCTGACCAGGTAGTCGGAGATGTCGACGTTGTCCATGCGGTCGGTGCGGTCGTAGATCGCCACCGCCATCAGGCTGTCGCCCTGCGACTTGGCCACGGTCACGCCCTGCTGCTGCACTTCCTGCGGCAGGCGGTTGAGCGCCTGGTTGACCGCGTTCTGCACCTGCACCTGGGCGATGTCGGGATTGGCCGCCTGGTCGAAGGTGATGCTGATCCGCGCCTGGCCGGACGAGGAACTGGTCGAGGAGAAGTACAGCAGGTGGTCGATGCCCTTGATCTGCTGTTCGATCACCTGGGTGACGCTGTCCTCCACGGTCTGCGCCGAGGCGCCGTTGTAGGTCGCGGTGACGTTGACCGAGGGCGGCGCGATGTCCGGGTACTGCTCGATCGGCAAGGTGAACACGGCGATGGCGCCGGCGGCCATGATGCAGATCGCCAGGACCCAGGCGAAGATCGGGCGGTGGATGAAGAAACGCGGCAGCATGCCGGCTCAGCCCTGGCTGTCGGCAGGCGCGGCCGCGGCGGCGGTCTTCACCGTCACCTTGGCGCCGTCGCTGAGGCCTTGCCGGCCCGCGACCACCACCCGCTCGCCGGGCTTCAGGCCAGTGCCGACCAGCCAGCGGTCGCCGACCGCGCGCAACGTGGTGAATTCGCGCTGGCGCACCACGTTGTCGGCGCCCACCACCCAGGCCACCGCCTCGCCGCGCGGGGTGCGGTCCACTGCGGCCTGCGGCACCAGCAAGGCCTGCTGGCGCACGCCCTGCCCGACCAGCGCGCGCACGTACATGCCCGGCAGCAGTTGCGCATCGGGATTGGGGAAACGCGCGCGCAGGGTCACCGCGCCGGTGGTCTCCTCCACGTCGAGGTCGGCGAATTCTAGCGTGCCCGGCAGCGGGTACTCGGTGCCGTCGGACAGGGTCAGCCGCACCTGCGTGCTGGCCGGCTGCACGCCGCCGGCGGCGATCGCCCGGCGCAGCGCCAGGAACTGGTTGCCGGACTGGGTGATGTCCACGTTCATCGGATCCAGTTGCTGGATCTTGGCGATGGCGTCGGTCTGGTTGGCGGTGACCAGCGCGCCCGGCGTCACCCGCGCGCGGCCGATGCGCCCGCCGATCGGCGCCAGCACCGTGGCGAAGCGCAGCTGCGTGCGGGCGGTGTCCAGCGCCGCGCGTTGCGCGTCGCGGCTGGCCAGCGCCTGCTTGTAGGCAGCCTGCGCATCGTCCACATCCTGCTGCGCGGCCAGTTGGGTCTTGCCGAGGGTGCGGTAGCGCTCGGCACGCAACGTGGCGGCGGCAAGCGTGGCCTCGGCGGTGGCCAGATTGGCCTGCGCCTGGTTGACCGCGGCCTGGTACAGGGTCGGCTCGATCTGGAAGAGCGGCTGCCCGGCGCGCACCGTGGCGCCTTCTTCGAACAGCCGCTGGCGCAGGATGCCGCTGACCTGCGGCCGCACCTCCGATTCTTCCGACGCGACGGTGCGCCCGGCCAGCTCCACGCTCAACGGCACGCGCTGCGGCTGCAGGGTCACCACCTCCAC
Source organism: Xanthomonas indica (assembly GCF_040529045.1). Taxonomy (NCBI): domain Bacteria; kingdom Pseudomonadati; phylum Pseudomonadota; class Gammaproteobacteria; order Lysobacterales; family Lysobacteraceae; genus Xanthomonas; species Xanthomonas indica. Next base: position 3,480,253 of record NZ_CP131914.1, read on the forward strand.
CGTCTTCGTGGCCGGCGTCGGGGCCTTGCCTCCGCCCTTGCAGCCGGCGAAGGCGAGCACGACGACGGACAGCAGCAACGGCAACGCGCAGCGGCGCTGGACGAGAGGCGCGGGCATGCGCTTGATCCTGGGGACGACGAGGAGGATCATTTAATTTACTCAAAGACAAAAAAACAAACATGAAGGGAGGCACAACCCTTCGCGGCAAGAATAAGCAGGCAGCGACCGCGACGCCCGCGTCGTCGGCATCGGCCACGCCCGCGCGACCGCGCGGCAGGCCGGCGCTGGCGCGACCGCGCCTGCTGGCGGCGGCGCGCGCCCTGCTGCTGGAGCATGGGCTGGAGGTGTCGCTGGAACAGATCGCCGGCCAGGCCGGGCTGACTCGGCAGAGCCTGTACAACCATTTTTCCAGCAAGGCCGAGCTGTTGATGCAGGTGTTCGAGGCCTTGAACGAGGAACTGCAGGCGCGCTTCGAGAACATCGGCAGCGCCACCGCGCAGGATCTGCCGGCGACCCTGCGGCAGATCGCGGTGACCGTGCCGGCGCACCTGTACGCGCCCGACGCCCTGCGCCTGCATCGCCTGCTGGTGCAGGCCAGCGCGCAGATGCCGGACCTGTTGCAGTCGCTGCACCAACGCCGCGCCGGCCGCCTGCGCGAGCGCCTGAGCGCCCTGCTGCAAGCCCTGCACGCGCGCGGCGACGTGCAGGTCGACACACCCTTCCTCGCCGCCACCGCCTTCATCGGCGCCACCTTCGGCTACGCGTACCCCGGCGCGATGCTCAATGGGCAGGCGCCGGACGCGGCCACCCAGCAGGCATTGGCGGAGGAAGTGGTGGCGACCTTCCTGGCCGCCTGGCGCTACCGCGGCGCGACGCCGCCCTGAGCGCACGCGCCGGTCCCGCTCAGGAGCTGCACGACAGCATCGAACAGCCGGCCCGGGTGCGCGCCCAGTCCGGACGCTTCGCAGCGAAGGCCTCGCGCCCTGGCTGCTCGTCGTAGGGATGCCGCATCACCTCGAGCAGGTCGTCGATGCCGCCGGTGTCGCCCTGCTCGGCCCGATCGATCGCCTGCTGCGCCAGGTAGTTGCGCAGCACGTAGCGCGGATTGGCCGCGCGCATCTTCTCCACGCGCACGGCGGCAGGCAACGGATCCTGCTGCAGCCGCTGCGCATAGCGCGCCAGCCACGCCTCGAACGCCGGCGCCTGCGCCGCCCGCTTGGCGGGGTCGTAGAACGCCTCGCCCAGCGCCGCCAGCGCCTGCGCCGGCGTCCACGGCTGCAGCGGCAACGCGCTCAGCCCGCGGAACCACAGGGTCATGTCGACCTCGCCCTGCTGCAGCAGGTCCAGCAGGTCGCGCATCAGCGCCAGGTCGGCGTCGCCGCAGTCCTGCAGGCCGAGCTTGGCCGCGCTGTTGTCGCGCTCGGCCTGCGCGTAATCGGCGCGGAACCGCTCCAGCCCGTCGTGCAGCGGCGCGACGTCGTCGAACAGCGGCGCCAGCGCCTGCGCCAGCCGGCCCAGGTTCCAGTAGGCGACCTGCGGCTGGGTGCCGAAGCGGTAGCGGCGCCCCTGCGCATCGGTGGTGTTGGGGGTCCACTCCGGATCGTAGTCGTCGATCCAGCCGTAGGGGCCGTAGTCGATGGTCAGCCCCAGGATCGACATGTTGTCGGTGTTCATCACCCCGTGCACGAAGCCGACCCGCATCCAGTGCGCGACCATGCGTGCGGTGCGCGCGCAGATCTCGGCGAACCAGGCCGCGTCGCGCGCACTGCCGCCGCCCTGCAACTCCGGGAAATCGCGTGCGATCACCAGGTCGGCCAGGCGCCGCAGCAAGGCGATGTCGCCGCGCGCGGCCGGCAGTTCGAAACTGCCGAAGCGCACGAACGACGGCGCCACCCGGCACACCACCGCGCCGGGCTCGGCGCGCGGGTGGCCGTCGTAGAACATGTCGCGCACCACCGTCTCGCCGGTGCCGACCAGGCTCAGCGCACGCGTGGTCGGCACACCCAAGTGGTGCATGGCCTCGCTGCACAGGAACTCGCGGATCGAGGAACGCAACACCGCACGGCCATCGGCACCGCGCGAATACGGCGTGGACCCGGCGCCCTTGAGCTGCAGTTCCCAACGCCGCCCGTCCACGCCCAGGACCTCGCCCAGCGAGATCGCGCGGCCGTCGCCAAGCTGCCCCGCCCAGTGCCCGAACTGGTGGCCGCCGTAGTTGGCCGCATAGGGCTGCATCCCCGGATAGCGCGCATTGCCGGCGAACACCCCGGCGAACTGCGGCGACCGCACCTCCTGCTCGGACAGCCCGAGCGAGGCCGCTACCTCCGGCGAATACGCCAGCAACCGCGGCGCCGCCACCGGCGTCGGCTCGACCGGCGACCACAGCGCCCCCAGCACCTCGCGGCGCCGCGGACCGGCTTCCGGGTCGCCAGGCAGTTCGGCGACGAAGCGATTGTCGAAACGCAAGGCGGACATGGGGTACAGCCTAGAAGTCGCAGGCTTCATTGGAAAGACCACAAGGTGAGCATACGGTGCACGCCCTGCGGCGCACCGGCCTCAAGAGCCCATCTTCCCTGGTATGCCGAGCCCCTCTCCCCCCGGGAGAGGGGTTGGGGTGAGGGTCGGTCGGCCACCAAGGCACAGCGCACGCGCGGGAAGCCACTCTTCTGCCAATCCCCACTCCCGAATCCCCACTCCCCGCCCACCTCCACTCGCCGCCGACATCCCCATCGGGCATGCTCCGCGCTCCTCTCCGGGATCGCCCATGTCCGACCGTCCGTCTCCGCCCCGCTGGCCCCGCAACGCCCTGATCGCTCTGTCCTCGCTGCTGGTGTCGGCCTGCAGCAGCCTGTTCTTCGGTGGCCTCAACGCCAGTTCCTCCCGCCATGGCCTCAGCGAGCAGCGCGGGATCGTCTACGACGCCGCGCACGGCCTGGCGCTGGACGTATACCGCCCCACGGGGGTGCAGCACGCACCGGTGGTGGTGTTCTTTCACGGCGGCACCTGGAAGACCGGCAACCGCCAGAGCTACCGCTGGGCCGGCGAAGCGCTGGCGCGGCACGGCGTGATCGCGATCGTGCCGGACTACCGCAAGTATCCGCAGGTGACCCTAGACGGCTTCATGCGCGACGCCGCCACTGCGGTGGCCTGGAGCCAGCGGCATGCCGCCGACTATGGCGGCGACCCGCAACGGCTGGTGCTGATGGGCCACTCCGCTGGCGCGCACATCGCGGCGCTGCTGGCCACCGATGGCCACTGGCTGCAAGCGCAAGGCCTGTCGCCGCGGCAGCTGTGCGGCCTGGTCGGGCTGGCAGGCCCCTACGACTTCCTGCCGCTGACCGACCCGGACCTGATCGGCATGTTCGGCCAGGACCCGGCGCAGCAGCGGCGCTCGCAGCCGGTGAACTTCGTCGACGGCGACGAGCCGCCGGCGCTGCTGCTGCACGGCGACGCGGACACGGTGGTGGAGCCGCACAACAGCCAATCGCTGCAGGCGGCGCTGCAACGCGTCGGGGTGCCGGCGCAGCTGAAGACCTATCCCGGCGTCGGCCACATGCGCCTGGTGCTGGCGCTGCGCAAGGACGACACGGCGCTGCCGGTCATGGCCGACAGCATCGCCTTCGTGCGCGCCTGCCCGGCGCGTCCCGCCACGCCCTGACCCGGCCAGCGCCGCGACCGACGCACGCCAGGCTCAGTTCAGTCCGCGCTGCCGAGCAACTCGAACGGGCCGCCCTGCTGCAGCGCGCGCTGGTAGGCGGGACGCTGCTCGATCCGCTGCACGAACCCGGCCAGGTTCGGGTGCGTCTGCAGGCCGATCCGCGCCGCCGCGGCCTGCACCGGGAAGCTCATCTGCACGTCCGCGGCGGTGAAGCGGTCGCCGGCGAACCAGCCGGTCTCGGCCAGCTCGCGCTCCATCCAGTCCAGGTGCAGCCGCACCTGCGGCCCGACGAAGCCACGCATCGCCTTGTCGACGATGGCCTTGGCGATCGGCCGGGCGAAGAACGGCATCTTCGCCGAGCGGATCCGCCCGAACACCAGGCTCATCAGCAGCGGCGGCATCGCCGAGCCCTCGGCATAGTGCATCCAGTAGCGGTAGCGCAGGCGCTCGGGTGAATCCAGCGGTTGCGGCGCCGGCGACAGCGTGCAGCCGGTGTCGTAGCGATCCACCAGATAGTCGAGGATGGCGCCGGACTCGGCCAGCACATGGCCGTCGTCCACCAGCACCGGCGACTTGCCGAGCGGATGGATGGCGCGCAGTTCCGGCGGCGCCAGCATGGTCTTGGGATCGCGCTGGTACTTGACCACCTGGTACGGCAGCGCCAGTTCCTCCAGCAACCACAGCACGCGCTGCGACCTGGACTGGTTGAGGTGATGCACGGTGATCATGGCGACGGCTCCGGAACTCGGGGGCGGCCATGGTAGCCGGATGCAGGTGTGAACCCGCGCATGCAGGCGCATCGCCGCTGCGCCCGCGACATGGCCACGGTGCCGCCGCAGGCGACGCGACAGACGTCCGAGACAACCGATCGCCCAAACAAAAACGCCGGAAGCTTGCGCTTCCGGCGTCTGGCAACCTTGCGGTGGCGGACGTCCTTAGACGGCCTGCACCTGGTCAGCCTGCATACCCTTCTGGCCCTGCACGGCGACGAAGGTCACCTTCTGGCCTTCCTGCAGCGACTTGAAGCCGGTGCCCTGGATGGCACGGAAGTGCACGAACAGGTCCGGGCCGCTTTCCGGGGTGATGAAGCCAAAACCCTTGGCATCGTTGAACCACTTCACGGTACCGTTCTGACGCTCAGCCATTTGCTAACTCCTGAAACATTAAATTGAAGAAATCGCAGCCATCGGAAATCGAGGCCGAGACTGAGTTGCAGGCGTTAGTAAAGCGAGCGGAACGATGAAGTGGATCGCGAGATCTACTGCACCAAGCCACGATTCACAGTGACTCTAGCAAACACAGTGGGGCCACCATACGCGGGTCGCGATCAAAAAGCGACATGTTTGTGTAGACAAACCGGGATCCACCACAAGGAAGCTGAACCCCACCCTAAAGTTAGCGCTAGCGCGGCCGATCCCCGTGCCGATCCGCGAAAACTGCGCAAAGACGGCACTGTGCCGGGCAACGACGACTGACCCGTTGGGCACCGCCGATGCCTCGCATCGCGCTCCGCCCCTCGCCCGCGGGGGCCGCTTGCTCGCCGCCGCCATGTCTGCCGCTGACCTCCATGCACGCATCCATCCGGGATCCGGGCCGTCAGCGCCGCCGCACGCCGTATCCTATGCGCCCTTCGATCCCGGTAGCCGCATGGCCCTCACCGCCACCCTCCGCAAGGCGGAGCTGCAGATTTCCGATATGGACCGCGGCTACTACGCCGCCCATTCCCTGACCCTGGCGCAACACCCGTCCGAAACCGACCAGCGGCTGATGGCCCGCCTGCTGACCTTCGCCCTGTATGCCGAGGAGCGCCTGCTGTTCGGCAAGGGCCTGAGCAGCGACGATGAACCCGACTTGTGGCGGATGGACTACACCGGCGCGATCGAGCAATGGATCGAGGTCGGCCAGCCCGACGAATCGCGGGTGCGCAAGGCCTGCGGCCGGGCGCGCTCGGTGGTGGTCGCCAACTACGGCGGTCGCGCCGCCGACATCTGGTGGGACAAGAATGCCTCCGCGCTGGGCAAGCTCAAGCAGGTGCAGGTGATCGACCTGCCGGGCGAGGCTGTCGCCGCCGCGGCCGAGCTGATCCAGCGCAGCATGCGCTTCGACGTGATGATCCAGGACGGCGAAGTGCAATGGCTGGGCGACAACGGCAGCGTCGTGTTCGTGCCCACGGTGCGCAAAGCCGCGACATGAACGCCGGGACCGCCCCCCTCCGCACCGACGTCGTGGTGATCGGTGCCGGCGCCGCCGGGCTGATGTGCGCGATCGCCGCCGGCCAGCGCGGCCGCCGGGTGCGGGTGATCGACCATGCCAACAAGGTCGGCAAGAAGATCCTGATGTCCGGCGGCGGCCGCTGCAACTTCACCAACACCGGCACCGGGCCGGGCAACTTCCTGTCGGCCAATCCGCACTTCTGCAAGTCGGCGCTGGCCCGCTACCGCCCCACCGACTTCATCGACCTGGTCGAGCGCCACGGCATCGCCTATCACGAGAAGGAACTGGGGCAGTTGTTCTGCGACATCTCCTCCAAGCAGATCGTGCGCATGCTGGTGGACGAATGCACCGCGGCCGGAGTCACGGTGCGTACCGGCTGCGGCGTGCGCGCGGTGGAACGCGGCAGCGACGGCTTCCGCCTGGACACCGACGATGGCCCGGTGCATACAGAGTCGCTGGTGGTGGCGACCGGTGGCCTGTCGATCCCCAGCCTCGGCGCCAGCGGCTTCGGCTACGGGCTGGCGCGGCAGTTCGGCCACGCGGTGCTGCCGACCCGCGCCGGCCTGGTGCCGCTGACCCTGAGCGGCAAGCACCAGGAACGCCTGCACGACCTGTCGGGCCTGGCGGTGCCGGTGGAGGCCAGGTGCAACGGCGCGCATTTCCGCAACTTCATGCTGATCACCCACCGCGGGGTCAGCGGCCCGGCGATCCTGCAGATCTCCTCGTACTGGCAACCTGGCGACGACCTGCGCCTGGACCTGCTGCCGGGGCAGGACGCGGCGGCCTGGCTGCGCGAACAGAAACGCCTGCGCGGCGCCGCCGAACTGCGCACGGTGCTGGGCGAGGCGCTGCCGCGCCGCTTCGCGCAGCGGCTGTGCGAGGTGTGGCTGCCGGACAAGCCGGTACGCCAACTGGACGAGCCGCAACTGCGCGCCGCCGCCGAACTGCTCGCCGCCTGGCCGCTGGTGGCCAGCGGCACCGAGGGCTACCGCACCGCCGAAGTCACCCTGGGCGGCGTGGACACCGACCAGGTGTCGTCCTCGACCATGGAATCGCGGCGCGTGCCCGGCCTGTACTTCGTCGGCGAAGTGCTCGACGTCACCGGCTGGCTGGGCGGCTACAACTTCCAGTGGGCCTGGGCCTCGGGCCATGCGGCTGGCATGGCGGCGTGACCGCCGCCGGGATTGGGGATTCGGGATTGGGGATTCGCCAAGGCCTACTCCCCTCATCTTGGTCGGCCTTAGATAACACGCGCACCTTCAGACATCGCGAACCCGCCTTTGCCAATCCCCAATCCCGAATCCCCAATCCCGGCCCCTCATCCATGGACGCGACAGCGGGCATCGTGTATTAAACCCCGTCCCCGGGAGGCTTCATGCACACAGGCAAAGACATCACGCTCCGCCTGATGATCGTCGACGACAGCGGCGAAGACGCCGAGGCGATCGTCAGCAGCCTGCGCAACAGCGGCATCGCCGTGCGCCCGTCGCGGCCGCAGCACGCCGAGGAGTTGGGGGCGATGCTGGCTGCCCAGCCGATCGACCTGGTGCTCAGCGCGCAGGCCCAGTCGATCCCCCTGCCGCAGGTGCTGCAGCGGGTCGCGGCCAGCGGCAAGGACATCCCGGTCATCGTGCTGGCCGAACGCATCGACGAGGAAGAATGGCTGGAGGCCGTGGCCGGCGGCGCGCGCGCGATCGCGCTGCGGCAGCGCCCCGAGCACCTGCTGGCGGTGGTCCGCACCACCTGGTCCGACCTGCAGGCGCGGCGCGGGCTGCGCCGGATCGAGGCGCAGATGCGCGAGACCGAGCGCCGCTGCGACGCGCTGATCGCTTCCTCGCGCGATCCGATCGCCTACATCCACGAAGGCATGCACATCCGCGCCAACGACGCCTACCTGGAGATGTTCGGGTTCGACACGTTCGACGACGTGGAAGGCGTGTCGCTGCTGGACATGGTCGCCCCGCAACACGTGGAAGGCTTCAAGCAACTGCTGAAGTCGCTGGGCAAGGGCGAGCCGCCGCCGGCGCAGTACCAGGTGGATGCACGCACCCTGGAAGGCGACAGCTTTCCGGCGACGATGGAATTCGCCACCGCCAGCTACGAGGGCGAGGCCTGCGTGCAGGTGGTGTTCCGCCGCCGCGAGGAGTTCGACCCGGAACTGGCGCGCGAGGTCGAGGACCTGCGCCAGCGCGACCAGGTCACCGGCCTGCTCAACCGCCCGACCTTCATGCTGGCGCTGGAAACCGCGGTGGCCCAGGTCGGCCGCGGCGAGGGGCAGTACGGCTTCCTGCTGGTCGAGCCGGATCATTACGCGCGGCTGCTGGCCGACATCGGCCTGGATTCGGCCGACACGCTGGTCGCGGCACTGGCCCAGCACCTGGCCGCGGCCATCGACGGCGACGTGCAGGCGGCGCGCTTCGGCGAGCACAACTTCGCGCTGCTGCTGGAAGGCGATTACGCGCGGACTGCGGCGCTGGCCGAGCGCCTGCTGCAGGCCTACGCCAGCCACGTGTTCAGCGTCGGCGAGCGCTCGGCCACGGTCACCGTCAGCATCGGCGGCGTGCAGATCGGCGAGAAGATCGCCAGCGTCGGCCAGGTCCTGGCCCGCGCCAGCGAGAACGTGCAGGCCACCGTCGAACTCGGCGGCAATGCCTGCAAGATCTTCGATCCCGGCGCGGCCGACCGGCTCGAGGAAGAGCGCGTGCAGCGCTGGGTGCAGCACCTGCGCGAGGCGCTGGCCGGCGATGGCTTCCTGCTGCACTACCAGCCGGTGCTGAACCTGCAGGGCGACCAGCACGAGTTGTACGAGGCCTACCTGCGCCTGGAGCGCAACGACGAGTTGATCGGCCCGTCGACCTTCCTCGGCATCGCCGCCGAGCATGGCCTGACCGCCGAGATCGACCGCTGGGTGGTGGCCCGCGCGATCGCCGTGATCGGCGAACGCCAACGCGCCGGCCACGCCACCAGCCTGCTGGTCAAGGTCAGCCCGGAGGCCTTCGCCGACACGCAGATGGTCGACCTGATCCGGCGCGAACTGGCGACGCACGGCGTGCCCGGCGACCGCCTTTGGCTACAGACGCCGGAAGCCAAGGTGTTCACCCACCTGCGCAACGCACAGCAGTTCCTGGCCGACGCGACCGCATTGGGCTGCAAGGTCGGGCTGGAACAGTTCGGCTCCGGCCTGGACTCGTTCCAGCTGCTGGCGCACTTCCAGCCCTCGTTCCTGAAACTGGACCGCGGCTTCACGCAGGACCTGACCCAGACCCGCGAACACCAGGACAAGATCCGCGAGATCACCGCACGCGCGCAGTCGGCAAGCATCCGCACCATCGCCGAGTTCGTCTCCGACGCAACCTCGATGAGCCTGCTGTTCAGTGCCGGCGTCGATTACGTGCAGGGCGAGTTCGTCGGCCTGGCCGGGCCGGGGATGACCTTCGACTTTGCCTGAGGGCCGCGATTGGGGATTGGGGATTGGGGATTCGCAAAGCGCCGACCGGCTTCGCCGGTCGGCGTCTCGATCCCACGGTGGATCAGCTCACAGTTGCGTTGACCTGCGCGGCGCGCAGGGTGGCGATGCGCTCGGCCAACGGCGGGTGACTCATGAACAACTTGCGCAGGCCCTGCCCCAGGCCGCCGGCGATGCCGAACGCCTGCACCTGCGACGGCAGCGTGCTCTGGCCATGGTTGAGTTCCAGCCGCTGCAGCGCGGCGATCATCTTGCCGCGGCCGGCCAGGCTGGCGCCGCCGGCGTCGGCGCGGAACTCGCGGTAGCGCGAGAACCACATCGCGATCATGGTCGCGAACAGGCCGAACACCAGTTCCAGCACCATCACGATCGCGTAGTAGGCCAGGCCGCGGCGGCCGTCGCGGCTGCCCGACAGATAGCTGTCGACCACGCCGCCGACCACACGCGCCAGCACGATCACGAAGGTGTTGAGCACACCCTGCAGCAACGCCATGGTCACCATGTCGCCGTTGGCGATATGGCTGATCTCGTGGCCCAGCACCGCCTCGGCCTCGTCCTCGGTCATGTTCTGCAGCAAACCCGTGGAGACCGCGACCAGGGCGTTGTTGCGGTTGGCGCCCGTGGCGAAAGCGTTGATCTCCGGGCCGTCATACACGGCGACCTCGGGCATGCCGATGCCGGCGGCCTGCGCCTGGCGCTGGACGGTCTGCAGCAACCAGCGCTCGGTGTGGTTGCGCGGCTCGGTGATGACCTGCGCGCCGGTGGCGCGCTTGGCCATGAACTTGGACAGCAGCAGCGAGACCAGCGAGCCGCCGAAGCCGAAGATCGCGGCCATCACCAGCAGGCCGCCCATCTGGTTCGGGTTGACCCCGAACACGGACATGACAATGCCGGCCAGGACCAGCACCGCCAGGTTGGTGATGAGGAACAGGACGATGCGATTGAACATGTGAGCGTGGGCTCCGCACTGATTAAATGGTCGGGATTGGCTCGAATCTGCGGTGTCGGCCGCTTGAATTCAAGCACGTACCTGACCGAGGATTCAGCTTGTCCATGTCTCCACCCCCCTACCGCGGCCGCTTTGCGCCCTCGCCCACCGGCCCGCTGCACCTGGGATCCCTGCTCGCCGCCTTCGGCAGCTGGCTGCTCGCGCGTCACGCCGGTGGCCAATGGTTGCTGCGCATCGAGGACGTGGACCGCCCGCGCAGCGTGCCCGGCGCCGCCGCGCGGCAACTGGCCAGCCTGCGCGCCTGCGGCCTGGAGGCCGACGGGCCGGCGCTGCGGCAGAGCGAGCGCGACCCGGTGTACCGCGACGCGGCGCAGCGACTGCTGCAGGCCGGCCTCGCCTTCCCCTGCAGTTGCAGCCGCAGCGACCTGGCGGCGCAAGGCGGCGTGCACCATGCCTGCGTCGCCAGCGCGCCGCGCCCGCAGCCGGCCATCCGCCTGCGCGTGCCGCCCGGCGCGGCCAGCGTGGTCGCCTTCGACGACGCCCTGCGCGGCCGGCTGACCCAGGACGTCCATGCCGAGGTCGGCGACGTGGTGCTGCTGCGCGCCGACGGCTGCTGGGCCTACCAGTTGGCGGTGGTGGTCGACGATGCCGCGCAAGGCATCACCGACGTGGTGCGCGGCGCCGACCTGCTCGACTCCACACCGCGGCAGATCCTGCTGCAGCGCGCACTGGGCCTGCCGACGCCGCGCTACCTGCACCTGCCGCTGCTGCTCGGCGCCGACGGCCGCAAGCTGTCGAAATCGCACGCGGCGCTGCCGCTGGACGATGCCGACCCGCTGCCGGCGCTGCGCCTGGCCTGGGCGACGCTGGGCCAGCCGCCGGCGGCGTTGGCGGGCGCGGGTTCGGTGCCGGCGCTGTTGGCCGCGGCGCTGCGCGCCTTCGACCCGGCGCGCCTGTCCGTGCAGGACCGAGGGGTGGACGATGCGGCGCAGGTGGCGGCTGCTATCCCCAGCGACACTGAGGCTGACTAGAATCGGACCCTCGGCCGCGGTGCGGCCCCCACTTTCCTTTTCTTCATCCGGAGCGACATCCATGACATCACGCGTTGCGCTGGTCACCGGCGGCACCGGCGGCATCGGAACCGCGATCTGCGAGCGGCTGGCCGCGCAGGGCCACCGTGTGGCCAGCAACTACCGCGACCAGGCCAAGGCCCTGGCCTGGCAGCAACGCATGCGCGAGCGCGGCCATGACGTGGCCATCGTTCCCGGCGACGTCGCCTCGCCCGAACATGCGCAGGCCCTGGTCCGCGAGGTCGAACGCCAACTCGGCCCGGTCGAGATCCTGGTCAACAACGCCGGCATCACCCGCGACACCACCTTCCACAAGATGACCGCCGAGCAATGGCACGAGGTCATCAACACCAACCTCAACTCGGTGTTCAACGTCACCCGCCCGGTGATCGAGGGCATGCGCCAGCAGCGCTGGGGCCGGGTCATCCAGATCAGTTCGATCAACGGCCTCAAGGGCCAGTACGGCCAGGCCAACTACGCCGCGGCCAAGGCCGGCATGCACGGCTTCACCATTTCGCTGGCGCGCGAGAACGCCAGCTACGGCATCACCGTCAACACGGTCTCGCCGGGCTACGTCGCCACCGACATGGTGATGGCGGTACCGGAGGAAGTCCGCGCCAAGATCGCCGCCGACATTCCCACCGGGCGCCTCGGCAAGCCGGAGGAGATCGCCTACGCGGTGGCCTTCCTGGTCGCCGAGGAAGCGGCATGGATCACCGGCTCGAACCTGGACATCAACGGCGGCCACCACATGGGGTGGTGAGCGGCTGAACCGGTCAGCCGGCGGTCTTGGGCGCGAGGTAACGCTACCGTCCAGCTGCAGCCAGCGCAGCGGCGCGGCCCTCGCTGGCTGCAAATGCTGCGCAGCATGATTTTTATGCTGCACCCGCGTGTTCAGGCAGGAACGGCGGTTGCAAGCCCTGCTGCGCTGCGCCATGCTGCGCGTCTACCGTCACAGAGCGACCGCTTCATGGCTGAGATTCGCATCATCAAGAAGTATCCCAATCGCCGCCTCTACGACACCGAGATCTCCAGTTACATCACCATCGAAGACGTCCGCCAGCTGATCATCGACGGCGAAGAATTCGAAGTCCGCGACGCCAAGACTGGCGAAGACCTCAGCCGCGCGGTGCTGCTGCAGATCATCGCCGACCAGGAACAGGACGGCGAACCGATGCTGTCCACGCAGTTGCTGAGCCAGATCATCCGCTTCTACGGCGACTCGCTGCAGGGCTTCATGGGCAACTACCTGGAGCGCAGCATGCAGGTGTTCCTCGACCAGCAGCAGCAGTTCCGCCAGCAGATGGGCAATCTGCTGGGGCAGACCCCGTGGACCATGATGAACCAGCTCACCGAGCGGAATCTGGAGTTGTGGCAGGAGTTCCAGCGCAACCTCGGCGCCGGCTTCGGCCGCCCGACCGCCGGCACCAGCAAGCCCGGCGAACCGCCGGCCGGCGCGGCCCCGAAGTCGCGTCCGCGCTGAGGTCTGCGAGCGGGGCGGGTTCGGCGGAGCGCTTCGCGCCTTACCCTCACCCCAACCCCTCTCCCGGCGGGAGAGGGGCGTGCTCTCCCTTCTCCCATCGGGAGAAGGTGCCCCGCAGGGGCGGATGAGGGTCGGGCGGAGCCTAGCGGATTCGATTCGGCGGGACGCTTCGCGCCCTACCCTCACCCCAACCCCTCTCCCGGTGGGAGAGGGGCTTGGCTCTTCCCTTCTCCCATCGGGAGAAGGTGCCCCGAAGGGGCGGATGAGGGTCGGGCGAAGCCTAGCGGATTCGATTCGGCGGAGCGCTTCGCGCCGGACCCTCACCCCAACCCCTCTCCCGGTGGGAGAGGGGCTTGCTCTCCCTTCTCCCGTCGGGAGAAGGTGCCCCGAAGGGGCGGATGAGGGTCGGGCGAAGCCTAGCGGATTCGATTCGGCGGGACGCTTCGCGCCCTACCCTCACCCCAACCCCTCTCCCGGTGGGAGAGGGGCGTGCTCTCCCTTCTCCCATCGGGAGAAGGTGCCCCGCAGGGGCGGACGAAGGTACGGCCGCACGCTGATAGGCGTGGGACGCGCGTTTGACTCAGCGCGACCTCGCCGGCTTGCAGCTCGCGCAGATCCGCTCGACCTTGTAGCCACGCGCGCGCAGGCCGTCGACCACGCCGTCCGGCCCCAGCAGGTGCAGCGCCCCGACCACCACCAGGGTGTCGCCGCCGCCGTCCTTCAGGCGCTGCTCCAGGCGCGGCAGCCAGGCCTGGTTGCGCTCCACGTCGATGCGCTGGTACAGCCGCGGGTAGTCGCGCTTCATCTGCGCGCCGATCTCCTGCCACAGCTGGCGCTCGTCGCCGCGGCGCCAGGCATCGTGCAGGCGCAGGGTCTGCGCCGCGCCCTGCTCGGCGTCGCCCAGCGCCTCGATCAGCATCTGCTTCTGCTCCACCGGGTCCATGCCGTCGAGCAGGTCGATCTGCGCCTGTGCGGTCTCCAGGCCCTCGGCGGTCTTGCCGTCCTGCAGGGCCAGGGTCATGAAGTGGCGGTCCAGCCCGGCATCGGCCTGCAGGCCCTGCGCCTTCATGTCGGCGATGCTGATGCTGAGGCCGACGAACCACGGTTCGAAGCCGCTCATCTGCGCCAGCGGCAGGCCGTGGCCGGCGGCGTAGCGGCGCAGCCGCTCCCACGTCGCCGGGTCCAGGTCGTCCTGCAGCCGCTTGCCGTCGTGGCGCTGCGCGGCCTGCAGCATCTGCGCGCCCAGTTGCGGCGCGTCCACGTCCTTCGGCGCCAGTTCGAACAACAACCGCGGCGACGCCGCATAGGCCGCATCGACCTCGCGCGCCAGCGGATAGTCCTCCGCCTTGAGCATGTGGAACGAGCCCAGCAGGTACAGCGTGCCGCGCGGGCCGCTGACCTTCCACAACAACGGCGTGGGCGGCGCCACGGCGGGCGCAGCGGCGGCGGGTGCGACAGGCGTCGCGGCCACCGGCGGCGGCGTGCGGGCCAGTGCCGGCAGGGCCAGGCACAACGACAGCCCCAGCAGCAGGCGGCGCAACGGGCGCGGGAATGGGGTCATCGGCATCCTCGGTTCAATGGGCGGCGTCGTAGGCCTTCTCGCCGGCGTCCACCGCCAGGTCGAGGCGGTTCTCCGGCGGCGGCAGCGGACAGGTGGCGAATGGGGTGAACGCGCATGGCGGGTCGTAGGCGCGGTTGAAATCCAGCACCACGCTGCCATCGGCCGCGGGCGGGTCCACGTCCAGGAAGCGCCCGGCCGGGTAGCTACCGTGGCCGCTGGTGCGGTCGGCGAACACCACGAACAGCGGCTGGCCGGGTTCGCCGATCGCCTGCAGGCGGTAGCGCTTGCCGCCGCGCTCGAATTCCAGCGCGCCGGGATTGGGCGACGGCGTGGTGACGCCGATGATGTCGACGATGGGCAGGGTCGTGCCCGGCGGATTGGGTACGAAGCGCCCATACACCCGCCAGGATTCGGCCAGCGGCCAGTACGGCACGCCAGTGAAACTGAGCCGGGTCGGCGCATCGGCGTGCTTGACCCGCAGCGCGTAGCGGCCGCCGCGCTCGATCAGGCTGAGTTTGCCCTTGCCGTCGTCGAAGTCGACCACCGTCGGCTGCGGATCGTGGTCGCTGTACAGACGAATCCGCCCCTGCACCGGCGCACCGGCGACGCTGAGGCCGGCGCCACGCTCCGGGGTCAGGTACACCGCGCGTTGCACTTGCGACACCAGCGCCATCCGCGCCGGCCCCACCGCCAGGCGGATACCACTGTCCGGGCCGCTGCCGATGTAGTGGTCTTTCAATTCCAGCCAGTGCAGGCCGACCAGGCTGGTCCAGCCGTCCGGCGCTTGCAGCTCGCGCTGGCGCTGCGCGCGCCAGGCCTGTTCTTCAGACACGAACTGCGCGTCCATCGCCTTCGGCGCGGCCGGCGCCGGCGCCTGCTTGCCGCACCCACTCAAGGCGACCAGCGCTGCCAGCAGCGCCGTCGTCCACACCCGCTTGTCCATCATCGCCCCCGCAAGAACCAACGATCGATCTCGCCCAGGGTGAACCGCGCCCAGGTCGGACGCCCATGATTGCACTGTCCGGAGCGCTCGGTGGCTTCCATGTCGCGCAGCAAGGCGTTCATTTCCGGCACGGTGAGGCGGCGGTTGGCGCGTACCGCGCCGTGGCAGGCCATGGTCGACAGCAGCGCGTCGCGCGCGCCGGCGACGCGGCCGCTGTGGCCATGTTCGCGCAGGTCGGTGAGCACGTCGCGCAGCAAGGCCTCGGGCTCGGCCTGTGCCAGCAAGGCCGGAATGCTGCGCACGTGCAGCGATTGCGGCCCACTGCGGGTGACCTCGAAGCCGAGCGCGGCAAGCGTCTCCGCCTCGCGTTCGGCGGTATCGGCATCGCGCTCGCCGACCGCCAGGGTGATCGGCACCAGCAGCGGCTGCGCGTGCAGGCCGATGCCGTCGTGTGCGGTCTTCAAGCGCTCGT
This sequence comes from Xanthomonas indica, assembly GCF_040529045.1. Classification (NCBI taxonomy): domain Bacteria; kingdom Pseudomonadati; phylum Pseudomonadota; class Gammaproteobacteria; order Lysobacterales; family Lysobacteraceae; genus Xanthomonas; species Xanthomonas indica. The sequence goes on from NZ_CP131914.1 coordinate 3,496,069, forward strand.
AGCCGATGCGTTCGTGCGCGGCGTGCATGTCGACCACGATCAGGCCGTCGGCGTTCTCGGCCAGGATGTAGATGCCGTGCAACTGCGCGATGGCGTAGCCGAGCGGCGGCACGCCGCTGTCGGCGGCGGTCGGCGGCAGGCCGCCGGCCGGGTCCTGGGTCTGCCGCGGCAGGCCGGCGGCGCTTCCCGCCTCCGCGGCAGGCGCGTACAGCGCCGCATACGCGGCCGGCGCTTCTTCCACGCGCAAGCCCAGCGGCGATTGCGCCGGACGCCACTGCGCGCCGTAGCCATAGCCCGGCGCGCCGCCGCTCGCGCCACCGCCGCCACTCGGCATGCCTGTGGGCGCCCAGCCAGCGGTGCCCGCGGCCGGCACGGCTGCCGCCGCGTCAGCGCCGAGCGTGCCGGGCAGGCTGCCGGCGCGGGTCTGCGCCAGCGCATCCTGCAGCGTGCGGTAGACGAAATCGTGGATCAGCCGTGCGTCGCGGAAGCGCACCTCGTGCTTGGCCGGATGCACGTTGACATCGACCCGCGCGGGTTCCAGCTCCAGGAACAGCACATAGGCCGGCTGGCGGCCATGGAACAGCACGTCGCCGTAGGCCATCTTCACCGCATGGGCGACGCTGCGATCGCGTACCGAGCGGCCATTGACGTAGAGGTACTGCTGGTCGGCACTGGCACGCGAGTAATGCGGCTGTGCGATCCAGCCATGCAAGCGCAGGCCGGCGCCACTGTGGTCCACCCGCAACGCCTGCTTTGCGAAGTCCTCGCCCAGGGTCTCGCCCAGGCGCGCATCCGAATACAGATCGCCGGGCTTGTAGCGCCGCGACGGCTTGCCGTTGTGCGAGACGCGCAGCTCCACGTCCGGCCGCGCCAGCGCCAGCGAACGCAGCCACTCCTCGATGTGGCCCAGTTCGGTGCGCTCGGCGCGCAGGAACTTGCGCCGCGCCGGCACGTTGTAGAACAGCTCGCGTACCTCGACCAGCGTGCCCTGCGGCAACGCCCGCGGCTGCACCTCGCCGACCTTGCCGCCGTCGACCTGCAGGGCGGCGCCGTGTTCGTCGCCGGCACGGCGCGAGGCCAGGGTGAAGCGGCTGACCGAAGCGATCGACGGCAGCGCCTCGCCGCGAAAACCCAGCGTCCCCACCGATTCCAGGTCGTCCAGCGAGGCGATCTTGCTGGTCGCATGCCGCGACACCGCCAGTGGCAGTTCCTCCGGCGCAATGCCGCCGCCGTCGTCGCGGATGCGGATCAGGCGCACGCCGCCCTCTTCCAGGTCGATGTCGACGCGGTGCGCGCCCGCGTCCAGCGCGTTCTCCACCAGTTCCTTGACCACCGAGGCCGGACGCTCGACGACTTCGCCGGCGGCGATCTGATTGATCAGGATCTCGGGCAGCTGACGGATGCTCATGCTGTCGTCGCGCTCAGCACGCGCGGGCGCGCAGCGGTCTTGGCGACGGGACGAAAACGACAGCAGGGAAAGGACATCGGCACGGCTCGCGGCGCGGACGCCGTCATCGAGGATCAGCCGTGAATGATAGCGCCTCAGCGGCTCCCGCCGGCCACGGTGCTGGCCGCTTCCGCCTCGGCCTGCGCGCGCGCGGCGAACAGCGTGCCCGGCGGCGGCTGCCGGGTGAAGAAGGTGCTGACGCCGTCGAGTACGGCGCTGGCGATGCGGCGCTGGTAGGCCGGATCGGTCAGCCGGCGCTCTTCGTCCGGGTTGGAGATGAAGGCGGTCTCGACCAGCATCGCCGGCATGTCCGAGGTGCGCAGCACCGCGAAGTTGGCGCGCTCGATCTCGGGCTTGTGGTTGTTGCCGATCCGCTTCAGCCCGCCGAGCACATGCCCGGCCGCGTCTTCGGAGGCCTTCATGTGGCCGCTCTGGGCCAGGTCCAGCAGGACGTTGGCCAGGGTGCTGTCGGTCTTCTGCAGGCGCACGCCACCGATCAGGTCGGCGGCGTTTTCCTTGTCCGCCAGCCAGCGCGCGCGTTGCGACGAGGCGCCCTTGGTCGACAGCACGTACACCGAGGAACCGGTCGCGCTGCGGTTCTCGGCCGCGTCGGCGTGGATCGAGATGAAGATGTCGGCCTTGGCCGCACGCGCCTTCTGTGCGCGCATCGGCAAGGGAATGAACACGTCCGTGGTACGGGTCATGTAGGCCTTCATGCCCGGCGTGGCATTGATCTGGCGTGCCAGTTCACGGCCGATCGCCAGGGTCACGTCCTTCTCGTGCTTGCCGGTCGGGCCGCTGGCGCCCGGATCCTGGCCGCCGTGGCCGGGATCGATGGCCACGATCAGCGGACGCATGCCCGGCGCCATCTTCACCCGCGACGCCGCGCTCGGCATCACCGGGCGCGCCTCGGCGGCCGCGGCCACCGCGGCGTCGTCGTCCGCATCGTCCCGCTCGGAGGGCGCATTCGCCGGCGGCGCGACTGCCGTGGGGGCCGGGGGCGGTACCACGCCAGGCGCGGGACGGCCGGGCACCACCGCGACAGCGCTCGGCGTGGGAGCAACCACGGTCTGCGCGGGCGTGCTCGTCACGGGCGGCGGCACCGGGGCCGGCGCTGGCTGGCTGGCACGCTGTACCACCGACGAGGTCAGCGCCGCGGTCGCGCGCGCCGCTTCGGCCCGCGCATCCACTGCCGGCTTGGGCGCGGGGACAGGCGCGGCCTGAGGCATCGGGGTCGCGGCTGCCGGCGCCTCGCCAGCCACCGCCCTGCCCGCCGGCGCCTCGCCCGGCCACTCGATCACCAGCACCGAACTGCCGCCGACGGTCTGCATCTGCGGCTTGAACGCCACCACCGAGCTGCTCAGGTCGAACACGATGCGCAAGGTACCCGGCACCGGATGCCCGGTACGCACCGCGCTGACCACGCCGCCGCCGGCCGGCAGCTTCAGGCCCTTGGCGGCGGAGGAATCGGGAAGATCCACAACCAGACGGTTGGGATTGGCCAGCGACAGCGTGCTGAAGCCGCCACTGCCCTGCAGGCGGATCTCGGCACGGGTGCCGGTGGCGCCGTTATCGAGCGAGACCGACTGCACCTGCCCAGCGAACGCCGTCTGCGCCGCCAGGCACCAGCCTGCGGCAGCGGCGAAACTGGCGAAAAAACGGGTCCCCGGGCGCATAACGCGATTCAAACATCGCCAGAAGCCAAAGGCAAGCGGTTTTCCCTTAATAATCCATAACCTGCCTTCACTTTCTAGCGTCAGCCGGCAAAAAGTCCCTGCAAGTCGGCCTGTTCGGCCACCCGTGCCAGCCAGGCGGCACCCGCGTCGGTACGCGCCTGCAGGGCCACGTTGCGCCCATCGCCACGCACCGCCAGCCGCACGTCCAGATCGGCAGGGGCCAGCACGTCGCCGCCGCGCTCGGGCCATTCCACCAGCCACAGCGTGGCCCCGCCCTCGTCCAGCCCAAGGAAATCCAGTTCGCCGGCCGCGCCGATGCGGTACAGATCCAGGTGCCAGGCCTCGCCATCGGCCAGCGGGTAGCGCTCGACCAGGGTGTAGGTGGGGCTGCGGATCGCGCCCTGCACGCCGAGCGCGCGCAGCAGCGCCCGCGCCAGGGTCGATTTGCCGGCACCCAGATCCCCGTGCAGATGCACCGAGGCCTGCGCCGGGCGGGTGGCGGCCAACGCGCGGCCGAGGCGTTCGGTGGCCTCGCTGTCGGGCAGGAACAAGGCGACACTCATGGGGCGGATTCCGGATTGGACAGGCGCCGCAGCGCCGGCAACAGATCGGTGGGCAGCAGCCCGCGCTGGCCCGCGGCAGCGGCGTGGTCGCCGGCACCGGCATGCAGCAGGGCACCGACGCTGGCCGCCTCGAACGCCGGCAGGCCTTGTGCGCGCAGCGCGGCGACCACCCCGGTCAACAGATCGCCCATGCCGCCGACCGCCATGCCGGGATTGCCGGCGGCGATCACCCGCGGCGTTTGCCCAGGCGCGGCGACCAGGCTGCCGGCGCCCTTCAGCACCACCGCGGCCTGGTAGCGCTCGGCCAATGCCGCGGCGGCCGCGAAGCGATCGCGCTGCACCTCGGCGGTCGCGAGGCCGAGCAGGCGCCCGGCCTCGCCCGGATGCGGGGTCAGCACCGCCTGCGGGACGGGCCGCGGCGCCTGCGCGAGCAGGTTCAATGCATCGGCGTCCAGCACCAGCGCACGGTCTTCGTCGGCCAGCACTGCCTGCCATAGCGCCTGCGCCCAGGCGTCCTGGCCCAGCCCGGGACCGAGCGCGACGACGCTGGCCTTGCGCAGCAACGGCGCCAGCGCCGTCGCCTCGTCGACCGCATGCGCCATCGCCTCCGGACAGCGCGCCAGCAGCGGCGCCACGTGCGGGCTGCGGGTCGCCACGCTGACCAGGCCGGCGCCGCTGCGCAGGGCCGACTCGGCGCTGAGCATCACTGCACCACCGCTGCCGAGGTTGCCGCCGACGCACAGCACGTGGCCGGAATCGCCCTTGTGGCTGTCCTGCCGACGCGGCGCCAGACGGCGGCGCAGGGCACCGACAGTCCAGGCCTGCGCACGCGGCGCGCAATCGGCGAACGCGGCGGCAGGCACCTCCAGCGTCGCCAGTGCCCGCTCGCCGACGTGATTCAAGGCCGCACCGGTATGCAAGCCGGCATGGGCGACGATGAACTGCAACGTCAATGTCGCCGGCAGCACCGCGCCGGGCACGTTGCCGGTCTCGGCGTCCACGCCGCTGGGCACATCCAGCGCCAGCACCGGCGCGCCGAGTCCGCCGAGCGCACCGAGCAACGCCGCCAATTCGGCATCCGGCGCGCGATTGAGTCCGATGCCGAGCAGCGCATCCACCACCACGTCGGCCGGCGCCAATGCCGCGTCGAACTCCTCAATACGCCCGCCGACACCGATGTAGTCGGTGCAGGCGCGCTGCGCCAGCGGCGATTGCGGGCCGCGCCCGGGCAACTGCAGCACCCGCACCTGGCGCCCGGCGCGATGCGCCAGCCGCGCCAGCACGTAGCCATCGCCACCATTGTTGCCGCTGCCGCAGGCCACCAGGAGGCGCTGCGCCTGCGGCCAGCGCTGCAACAGCGTCTGCCATGCGGCCTGGCCGGCGCGCTGCATCAGCGCGTAGCCGTCGCCGCCGAGCAGCGCAGTGGCCTGCGCATCGATGCGGCGCGCGGCCGCGGTGGTGTAGAGATCGAAGCAGTCGTACATGCCCGGGATTCTATACTTGCGCGATGTCCGCCCGTCTCGACATCGCCGACCCCCACGCCGCCGCCGCGCGCATCCGCGCGCTGGCGCGGACGTTCGGCTTCCAGCGCTGCGGCATCGCCGGGATCGAGCTGCAGCAGGACGAGGCGCATCTGCGCGACTGGCTGCAACAGGGCCTGTACGGCACGATGCACTGGATGGCCCAGCACGGCGACAAGCGTTCGCGCCCGGCGGAGCTGATTCCGGGCACGCTGCGGGTGATCTCGGTGGGGCTGGACTATGGCCGCAACGACGACGACGCGGCCTGGGACACGCTGGGCGACGGCGAGCGCGCCTACGTCGCGCGCTACGCGCTGGGCCGCGACTACCACAAGCTGATGCGCAATCGCCTGCAGAAACTGGCCGAGCGCATCCAGGACGAGATCGGCCCGTTCGGCCACCGCGTGTTCGTCGACTCCGCGCCGGTGCTCGAACGCGCCCTGGCGCGCGACGCCGGCCTGGGCTGGATCGGCAAGCACACCTGCCTGATCGACCGCAACGGCGGCTCCTGGTTCTTCCTCGGCGAAATCTACGTCGATCTGCCGCTGCCGATCGACCCGCCGGCCAGCGCGCACTGCGGCACCTGCACGCGCTGCATCGACGTCTGCCCGACCCAGGCGATCGTCGCGCCGTACCGGCTCGATGCGCGCCGCTGCATCGCCTACCTGACTATCGAGCACGACGGCGCGATTCCGGAAGACCTGCGCCCGGCAATCGGCAACCGCATCTTCGGCTGCGACGACTGCCAGCTGATCTGTCCCTGGAACAAGTTCGCCAAGCGCAACGACGAGCCCGACTTCCGCGCGCGCAACGATCTGGACAAGGCCACGCTGGCGCAGTTGTTCGCCTGGGAGGAAGACGAGTTCCTGCGCCGCACCGAAGGCAGCGCGATCCGCCGCAGCGGCCACGAACGCTGGCTGCGCAACCTGGCGGTGGCGCTGGGCAATGCGCCGACCACGCCGCAGGTGCTGGCCGCACTCGACGCGCGCGCCCAGCACTCCTCGCCGCTGGTGCGCGAGCACGTGCAGTGGGCGCTGGCGCAACATGCGCAGGCGCCGACCCGTGGGGCGGCGGCGCCGGCATCACCGACACCGAAAGCGGACGTGCGAGGATAGGCGCCCGTACGCCCTGCACTGCCCGCATGCCCGATCGCGCCGACCAGATCCTCAGCCCCAGCCAGCTCAACACGCTGGCCCGCGACCTGCTGGAGAGCACGTTCCCGCTGGCCTGGGTGGAGGGCGAACTGGGCAACGTCACCCGGCCCTCGTCCGGCCACCTGTACTTCACCTTGAAGGACGCGCGCGCGCAGGTGCGCTGCGCGATGTTCAAGCCCAAGAGCCAGTGGTTGCGGTTCGTGCCGCGCGAAGGCCTGCGGGTGCTGGCGCGCGGGCGCCTGACCCTGTACGAGGCGCGTGGCGACTACCAACTGGTGCTGGACCATCTGGAGGAAGCCGGCGAAGGCGCGCTGCGCCGCGCGTTCGAGGATCTCAAGGCCCGGCTCGCCGCCGAGGGCCTGTTCGCCAGCGAGCGCAAGCGTGCCCTGCCCGGCTTCGTGCGCCGCCTGGCGGTCATCACCTCGCCCAGCGGCGCCGCCGTGCGCGACGTGCTGAGCGTGCTCGGCCGGCGCATGCCGCTGCTGCAGGTGGACATCCTGCCGAGCCTGGTCCAGGGCGACAGCGCCGCGGCGCAGATCGCCGCCCTGCTGCGCCAGGCCGATGCCAGCGGTCGCTACGACGCGATCCTGCTGACCCGCGGCGGCGGCTCGCTGGAGGATCTGTGGGCGTTCAACGACGAACATCTGGCACGCACCGTCGCCGCGGCGATCACCCCGGTGGTGTCGGCGGTCGGCCACGAAACCGACGTGACCCTGGCCGATTTCGCCGCCGATCTGCGTGCGCCCACCCCATCGGTCGCTGCCGAATTGCTGGTGCCCGACCAGCGCGATCTCGGCGCGCGCCTGCGTGCCCAGCACGCCGCGCTGCTGCGCTGGCAGCAGCACCGGCTGCGACAAGCGCAGCAGCGCGTCGACCGCGCCCTGCTGCGCCTGCAGGCGCAGAGTCCGCAAGCGCGCCTGCACCTGCTGCAACGCCGCCAGCACGACATCGGGCGCCGGCTGGCGACGGTGTGGCGGCAGCAGCAGGAACGCCGCCACGCCCAGTTGCGCCATGCCGCCGCAGTGCTGCGCGCCTCGCAACCGCAGCGTCGGCTGGCGATGCTGCGTGTGCGCCTGCTGGCGCTGGGCCGCCGCCCGCAGGCGGCGATGGCGCGGCAGCTGCAGGCCGATGCGCAGCGCCTGCGCGCATTGGCGCGCGCCCTGGAGACGGTCAGCCCGTTGGCCACCGTGGCGCGCGGCTACAGCATCCTGACCCGCGCCGACGACGGCAGCGTGGTGCGCTCGGCGGCGCAGGTCGCGCCCGGCGATCGCCTGCGCGCACGCCTGGCCGACGGCGAACTGCAACTGCGTGCCGAGCGCGCAGACTGATCCCTCCACGCCCACCGTCCTCGCCCCCATGACCGACAGCCTCCACGAAGACAGGATCAAGGCGATCCTGCAGGGCATGCGCCGCGCCGAACGGCGCCGGGCCGAGCGCCGCGCCGACAGCAGCGATCTGCTGTCGCTGATCGACGGCGCCGCCTACGGCGCCCCGGAGGACGCGCAGCGCGCGCTCGCCTGGCTGGCGCACGACGGCACCCTGGCGTACTTGAGCAATACCGACCTGCACAATGTCGGCGAAACCATCTGCGTGGCCTGGAACGGCTGCGGCAGCGACCTGGCGACGCTGTCGCAGTGGCTGCGGGAGGTGCGCCTCGCCGATGGTCGCAGCGCGCTGCAGACCCTGCGCGACGGCGACAGCGCGGCATTGCTGGCGGCGGCGCTGGCGGCGTTTCCCGGCTGACAAGCGGCGGCCGTAGCGCGGGGCGCAGGCAATGGCCCGTCCGGCGCTGCGGTGGCATGCGCACTGCTGTTGCCAAACAGGCCCCAACGCGTGGCTCCAGGACACCGCGTGTCGCCGGGGGAGAGATGCAGCCCTATTCGCTCCCGAGTTGCCGTGCCGCGTGCGGGATCGTCCTGCGAACATGTGTTCGTCAGCACCTGCTACCGCCCAAGCGGCACCGCCTGCACGTCAGGCACCACGCGGCGGCGCTGCACTCAATCCAGCGGCGCGACCACCAGCAGCGGGTCGAGGTCGTAGCCCATCGCCACCGCCTTGGCCTTGATCGCTTCGAACACGCTGCGCTGCATGCGCGGCGAGCGCGACAGCACCCACAGGTATTTGCGCCCCGGTTCGCCGATCAGCGCCCATTGGTAGTCCGGATCCAGCGCGATCACCCAGTAATCGGCCCATACAAACGGCACCCAGCCCAGCCAGTCCGGCGCGAAGCGCACCTGCAGCCGCCCGGGATGGCCCTCCACGCGTCGCGCCACGCCCTCGGCCGCCAGCAGGTCGCCGCTGGCAGTGCGGCAGGCATTGCGCACCCCGATCTGGCCGTCGTCGCGCAGCACGTAGGCCGCAGTGACGTCGCCGACGCATTTCTTCTGGAAGGACACCGGCAGGTGCGCGACCTCATGCCACTGCCCGGCATAGCGGCCCAGATCGAACTCGGCAACCGAGCTCACCGGCTGCGCGGCGCGCAGCGGCGATGCGAGGCACAACAGGCACGCCAGCAACAGCAGCGCGATCGGCGAAAGGCGCATGCGCAGGTTCCGATGGACGGGAAGCAGCAGCTTATGCAGGAGCTGCGCAGCGATAAAGCGCGGCACCGAACGCCGGCGGCGATGGCGAGGCCGGTCAGTTGCGCAGGTCGACCATGGAGCGCTGGTCCGGCTGGCCGGCGCATTGCACCGGCTCGCGCAGCACCACGCGCTCGACCACGCCGTCGCGTCGCTGCAGGTAGGTGTTGACCATCACGCACTCGGAGCCGACCTGCTCGATATAGGGCGCCTCGGCGCCGGAACCGCCCTGTTCGCCCGCGTGCTCCGCCTGACCGGCGGGGGCCGCCATCGCAGCGCCAGCCATGGCCCACAGCAGCGCCATGCCGCCGCATTTCCGTCCGAATCCGCTGGTCATTGGCAGGTGCCCCCCGATTGCCCGTGCCTATGATTACGACAGGCAACGCCTTCGATTGAGCGCAAGACCCCGAAAAGCCGTGACGCGGACGCATTTGTCTACAAGATTGGACACGCGTTCTTCACGCGCGAACGGTGGGCATGGACCCCGAACCGTGCGCCCGCATGCGGAAGTCTGCATAGCGCGCGAGGTCGGCACGTCCCCAGGCACATGTGTACGAACCCGGCACGCCGACCCGCCATACGTCGTGGTTCGACATCGGCGCAAGCCGGAAAAAAGAAAGGCCCTACATTGCTGTAGAGCCTTGATAGATATGGTGGCCGAGGACGGAATCGAACCGCCGACACGGGGATTTTCAATCCCCTGCTCTACCAACTGAGCTACTCGGCCACTGCGCAACGCGGCAGGACCGGTGCGAGGACGCGCATCATAGCGAGGTGATCGGGATTGGGCAAGCGCAATGTTGCAGAATTTTCCTACCGACCGCCGCGGCCTGCACCGACGGCGCCCGACCCGCGGCAGCGCGATGCTGGATGCGTCCGCGGCATCCGGCCTGCGTACGGCAGGGACGCCTCGATGATGGCCGCCGGCCGGATCGCCGTGGACACCGACCGGACACGGGGTCATCACGGGAGTGACGGCAGCGCACCCTGAACATTTTCAGGCCCGCGCCGGCTAACTCGGTCAATTCGCGGGCTGGAACGCCCGGGTGACTGACACAACTAGCGCTAACGCTGGCCGCCCGAGCAAAGATCGGCGGCGCCGGCCACGCTGCCAGGCGAACGGACAGCGCCGGTGAGGCGCCAGGCGCAGCGGATCCAGCACTGCATGCAGGCGCGGCTCCACGCCCTGCAGCTGGCAGCCGTGCCGCCCCGTCAGCCGCTGCTGCGCTGACAACCGTCGTGCCTGCGCTGGAGGTGAGGGGCGGCGAATGACGAACCAGCGCGCTTGCCGACTGCGCCAGACAGGGCAGTCGGCAGCAAGCGCCCGCCTGCACTCCCGGCGGGCCTCATACCGACGGAGGGAGCGCGCAACACGAGAACGGGCGATGTGGGGGCTCTTCCAATCCATCGGTCGCAACGTCTCCCGTTGGTCTCGCCAGCCCTGGCGCCGCCAGGCACCATCCCGCAGCGCCAGGCGCCGGCGCCAGCGCTACGGGGGCCGCCAACACCGCGCCACCACGGCAGACAGGGGTGTGGTGTAGTCTTCGCCGGTCTTCCTTCCGTGGATTCCGCTCATGCGTCACCCGCTCCGCCTCGGCTTGCTCGTGTTGTGCACTGCGCTGCTCGCCGCCTGCAGCGACGGGATGGTGCGGCGCGTGTCCGACCCGGCCGCCAGCGTGCAGCAGTTGACGGTCAACATGGACGGCAGTTGGAAGGTGGAACTGCGCCTGCAGAACTACAGCAGCATCCCGATGCGCTACGACACCCTGCACCTGGATCTGGGGGTCGGCGGCGAAGCCGCCGGCAGCCTGCAGGCCGCTCCCGGGATCTCGATCGGGCCGGAAACGGCGGATGTGGTGAGCGTCGCGCTGCGGCCCAGTTCGAGCGCGCGCATGGCCGTGGCCGATGCCCTGGCCGGCCGCCGCAGCCTGGAGTACACCCTCAAGGGCAGCATCGCCGCGACGCCGGAAGACAGGAAGCAGCGCAGCTTCGACATCGACACCCGCAACATGCTCTCGCCCGCGCCGGGCCTGGACGGCGTGCTGCGCTGACGCTGCGGTGGCGCTGTAGCGCCACCTCACGCCTGACTTCCTGAACGCGCCGCCTGGTATCCGGGCGCAGGCCACGCCTGCGCGTCGACCTGTGCTTCACCGGACACAGGCACCTCCTCGACCTGCCGCTCGGCACGCTAGGCATGCCCTTGCGCCGCAAGCCCGTGCACGCGTTTTCCCACCTGCCCTACCCCAGCCACGTTCAGCCGGCATTACCGCAAAATTAGTACATAAATGTATTATCTAAATATGTACAAGAACCCGAGTCGGTCATGAGCCGTTTCGCCTCCACCGAGCAGCGCCTGGACGTGACCGCGCGCAAGCATCCGCCCTTTCCGCGCGAAGCGGCGCTGCTGCTGCGGCTGATCAAGCTGCTGCACAAGGTGAGCCTGGACCAGAGCAATGACCTGCTGCGGCCCTACGGCCTGAGCTACGCCGAATACAACGTCTTGATGATGATCGACGCCAGCCCGGACGGAACCTTGAACCCGTCCCAGCTCAGCGACGCCGCCGGTGAGAAGTCGGCCAACATCACCCGGCTCACCACGCAGTTGGTCGACAAGGGGCTGATCCAGCGCATGCCCAGCGCCGCGGACCGGCGCATGCTGCTGCTGCGCCTGACCGACGCGGGCGAGCGCCTGATCGAAGCGCTGATCCCGGCCCTGTGCGCCCAGCTCGACGCCTATGTCCAGCATCTGGATCTGGCGGCAATGGCGCAGTTGCAGACGCTGCTGAAGGCCTTGTTGCGCGGCGTCGAGGACGCGGCATGAGCGCGCCGCAGCCCAACGCTGCCGTCGCTGCCGAAGCCGCGCCGGGCCTGCGCACCCTGCTGGCCGACGCCCTGCGCGGCGAAGGCGACGCCTGGCTGTTCGTGCTGCGTACCTTGCTGTCGATCTATCTGGCCGGCTGGATCGCGCTGCGCCTGGACCTGGCCTCGCCGATGACCGCGATGATCACCGTGGTGGTGGTGATGCACCGGCAGACCGGCATGGTCTTCGCGAAGGGCTTCTACCGGATACTGGGCACGCTGATCGGCAGCGTCGCTGCACTGACGATGGTGGCGCTGTTCCCGCAGGAGCCGGTGCTGTTCGTGCTGGTGCTGTCGCTGTGGATCGGCGCGTGCACCGGCGGCGCCCTGCTGTACCGCAACTTCAAGGCCTATGCCTTCGTGCTGTCCGGCTATACGGTGGCGCTGATCGCGCTACCGGCGGTGAACCAGCCGCAGAACGTGTTCAACCTGGTGGTGGCGCGGGTGACCGAAGTGGTGCTGGGCCTGCTGGTGACCGGCATCGTCAGCGACGTGGTGTTTCCCAGCCGGCTGCGCCAGACCCTGCGCGACACCGTGCGCCGCGCCTCCGACGGCTTCCTGGACTTCGTCCGCGACGCCACCGGCGGCAAGTTGCCGCGCGAGGCGATGGAACAGGCGCACCTGCGCTTCGTGCGCGACGCGGTGACCATCGAGGACCTGCGCAGCTCGGTGGTGTTCGAGGATCCAGAGGCGCGGGCACGCAGCGGCCGCCTGCGCCTGCTCAACCAGCGCTTCATGGCGGTATCGACCAGTTTCCAGGCGTTGCACCACTACATCAACCGGCTGCTGCGCAGCGGCGATGCCAACGTGGCCGAGGCGCTGATCGGCCTGTACCGGCCGCTGAAGGCCGCGCTCAGCGACCGTGGCGGGCGCGAGGGTGCTGCCGCGACGGCACGCAAGCTGGCCGCATGCCGCGATGCGCTGGCGACGCGTGCCGCCGAGGCACGCGCACCGCTGGCCGTCCGGCAACACGAGGCGTTCGACACCGGCGTCTCCCTGCTGCGACGCTTCTTCACCGACCTGCATGACTACGTGGCCACCGAGGCGACGCTGGTCGCACCGCAGCAGTGGCGCACGCCGCAGGACGGCAGCGGCGACACCGCGGTGTTCGTGCGCGGCAACGACTACGCCGCTGCCGCACTGACCGCACTGCGTAGCGCGCTGCTGGTGGCGACGATGTGCTGGCTGTGGATCCAGGCCGGCTGGATCAGCGGCGCCACCGCGGTGTTCCAGGCGGTGGCACTGAGCGCCATCCTGTCGTCCAGCGCCAATGCGCCGGCTGCCGCGCGCTCGCTGTTCAATGGGTTCGTGTTCGGCATCGTGCTGGGCGTGATCTGCCAGTTGCTGGTGCTGCCGCAGATGGACGGCTATGGCCTGTTCGTCGCGGGCACCCTGCCGTTCCTGCTCGTGACCCTGTACCTGGCCTCGAAACCCGCGCTGTACGGCTTCGCCACCGGCGCCAACCTGGCCTTCGTCTCGATCCTGGCGGTTCAGCCGACCCCCAGCTTCAACGCCGCGGCCACCTTCAACAGCGTGGTGCCGTTGCTGCTGGGCACGCTGGCGGTGAGCGCGACGTTCGTGTTCGTGCCGCCGGTGATCGGCACGCGCTGGCAGCGCCGGCGCCTGCTCGAGCGGCTGCGGCGGCAGACCACGCTGGCCGCGCGTGCACCGCTGCCGGGGCTGGCGCTGCGCCTGGAGAGCGTCAACCGCGACCTGTTCCAGCAGATCGTCGCGCACACCCCGCCCGGCAGCGACGAACTGCGCGACCTGCTTGGCTGGGCGCTGTCGGTGCACGAAACCGGGCGCACCCTGGTCGAGCTGCGCCGCGACGCCGCCGAAGGCACGCTGTCGCCGGCACTGGCCACCGCAGTGAATGACGCCGTGCAGGCGCTGGCCGACCTGTATCTGGATCCCGGCCCACAGCGCCACCGCCAGGCCCTGCAGCGGGTGGAGGCAGCCTTGGCCGCCAGCCAGGTGGAGGGCGCGGTGCCGCTGCGCTGGAAGCCCACCCGCGAGCACCTGTTGTTGCTGCGCGGCGCACTGCTCGACGCCGATTCCGTTCTCGCCGCGCTGGCCGACACGCCGGCGCCGACCACCACTACGCCAGGAGCCGACGATGCTGCTGCCCGCTGAACTCTCGATCGCCGGGGTGTACGTGCCTGGCCTGCTGGTGCTGGGGCTGGCTCTGCTGCTGGTCGCCTGGGCGCTGGACGCGGTCGCCGGTCGCGCCGGCCTGTACCGCTACGCCTGGCACCCCTCTCTGTTCCGTCTGGCCATCTACGTGGGCGCGTTCGCCGCACTCGGCCTGCTCCTTCTTCCTTGAGTCCCGCCATGAAGACCCCTGCCCTGATCCGTTTCGCCCTGACCGCCGTCGTGGTGCTGGTCGCCGCCCTGCTGGCGCATGCGCTGTGGCGCCATTACATGCTCTCGCCCTGGACCCGCGACGGTCGCGTCCGCGCCGAAGTGGTGCGCATCGCGCCGGACGTTTCCGGCCTGGTCGATGCGGTGGCGGTACGCGACAACCAGCACGTCAAGCGCGGCGACCTGTTGTTCAGCGTGGACCGCAAGCGCTATGAGCTGGCCCTGGAAAAGGCCCGCGCCAACCTCGCGGTGGCGCAGGCGCAGGCGCACGCGGCCGGCGCCAGCCTGTCGGCGGCGGCGGCCACCCAGGCCGCCAGCGAGGCCGAATTCCAGATGCGCCGCGCCCAGGCCGAACGGCGTGCACGCGCCGCCGCGGTGATCTCCGCCGAGGCGCGCTCGGACGCCGAAGCCACCGCGCGTTCGGCGCAGGCCGACGTGCACCGCAGCGCGGCGCTGCGCGGCCAGGCCACCGCGGCGCAGGCGCAGGCGGTGGCATCGGTGGAACAGGCACAGGCCGCGCTCGATCTGGCCGAACTGGATCTGCAGCGCACCCAGGTGCGCGCCACCGCCGACGGCTACATCACCAACCTGGAGGTGCGCGTGGGCGACTACGCCCAGGCCGGCGGCGCCCGCCTGGCGCTGGTGCGCGACGACGCCATGTGGGTCTACGGCTACTTCGAGGAAACCAAGCTGCCGCGGGTGCACGTCGGCGACCGCGCCGACATCCGCCTGATGAGCGGCGGGCTGATGCTGCACGGCCAGGTCGAGGGCATCGCGCGCGGCATCGCCGACAGCGACAACCCCACCGGCACCTCGCTGCTGGCCGACGTCAGCCCCACCTTCAACTGGATCCGCCTGGCGCAGCGCGTGCCGGTGCGCATCCGTATCGATCCGGCCAGCGTGCCGCAGGGCACCCTGCTCGCCGCCGGCATGACCGCCACGGTCAGCGTGCATCCGCGGCAGGAGTGATGCGGCGTCCATAGGAGCGGCTCCAGCCGCGACGGGCTTTTTCGGTGAAGCCCATCGCGGCTGAAGCCGCTCCTACCGCTGCCACGATGGATCCCGCGAAGCGGTGGCGACAACGCGTTGCCAGGATGCAGACACCGAGGATTCGCAGCAGCGGCATCAATGCACGGCGCAGGTCTTGCCCCTGCGCGCGTGCCGTCGTGACGGTGACCGGCCCTCAGTCCTTGGCCTGCCGATTGACGCCGAGGAAGCGCCCGGCGATCACCGCATAGCCGCTGCGCGAGACCGTGCTGCCGGGATCGAAGTAGGCATGCAGGGTCGGCTGCAGATCCTGCGGCCCCTGGGTCACCGCGAAGCGCGCATTGAGGATGCCGGCATCCAGCGCCAACTGCACGTAGCCGCGCAGGTTGCTGGGGATCGCCGCCACGTCCTCGATCGGCAGCCGCTGGTTGTTGTAGCTCACCGACAGCGTGCCGTCGAAGGCCAGCGCCTGCGTCTGCAGTCCCAGTGCCTGCACCAGCGAATACGCCAACTGCAGCTTGCTGACGGCATCGTTCGGACGGAAATCGCCGGCGACCAGCCCCAGCACCGCCGCCTGGTTCTGCTGCAGGTCGCGCAGCGCCCCGCCCTTGCCCACCGCCGCCTCGGCGAACGGATAGGCCGGGTCGTTGCGGCCGAGCCCGCTGAAGCTGGGCCTGGCCGGCAGTGCCTGGCGCACGCCGGCGCCCATCACCAGATAGCGCGCCAGTTCCGCGCGCTTGAGCGGATTCTGCGGGCGGAACAGCCCATCGGCGTAGCCGTCGATCAGGCGGTTGGCGACCGCGTACTCCACCGCGCCGCGATCGCGATCGCCGCTGGCGACGTCGTTGAGGCCGGTGTAGCCGCCGCTGAGCAGGAAATCCAGGGTGCCGCGCACCGTGCCCGGAGCCGCCAGGCCATTGCTGCCCTTCGGCGCAACCGGGACACCACTGATCGAGCCGATGCCGCGCACGCTGATGGTCCAGGTGCCCGGCTTGCCCGGCGCGCCGACGCTGACCGTGCTGCCCAGCAACGGCAGCGCCACCGGCGAGCCATGGCTGACGCCGTCCGGATCGGTCAGCACCAATGCCTGGGTGTTGGCGTCGATGGTGGCCTTGGCGCTGACCCAGGCGACGTCCTTGCCGACGGTGAACGCCTGGGTCTGCGGCGTGCCCACCGGCGAGAACGCCACCTCGAACGGCTGGCTGCCGCCGGGCAGCACCAGCGCATTGCTGTAGAACGGATGCAGGGAATTGACCGTCTTGCCGAAGCCGCTGCGCTGCTTGCTTGCTTCCAGCAGCGCGGCATAGGCATTCACGTAACCGGCGCCCGCCTCCCAGTAGGTGCGCCCGGGGATGTTGGTGGCGGTGCGTTCGAGCAGATCCTTGACCTGGTCCGGGGTCAGGTCCGGGTTGGCCTCCAGCAGCAGCGCGACGATGCCGGCCACGTGCGGGGTGGCCATCGAGGTGCCGCTCATGGTGGTGTAGAACGGCAATTGTGCCGGCGCGATCAGCTTGCTGTCCTTGTCCGCGGCCAGTGGCGGCAGCGCGCCGGTGGAATCGCGGGTGGAGACGATGTCCACGCCAGGCGCGGTGATCGTCGGCTCGTTCAGATAGGTCCAGGTCTTGCCGTCGCCCATGGTGAAGCTGCCGCTCTCGCCGCGTTTGCCGCGCGAGGAGAAGTCGGCCAGCGTGCCGTCCTTCTCGCCAGCGGCCACCGAAATCACCCACGGCGCCTGCGCGTACGGATTGTGCGTGTCCTCGTTGGGGCCGTCGTTGCCGGCGGCGAACACGCTGACGATGCCACGCTTGTACAGCTCGTAGGTGGCGACGTTGACCGGGTTCTGCGGATCGAACTTGCCCGACGAACCCCAGGAATTGCTGGTGACGCGGATCGGATCCTTGAAGCTGAACTGGTGCGTGGCGGCATAGTCCAGGCCGCCGACCGCATCCAGGATCAGCAGCACCGCGCCGGAACCGTAGCCGACCAGGCTGGCGCCGGTCGCCACGCCGCGGTAGGCGCCGTTGGACTGCGCACCGGTGCCACCGACCGTACCGGCGCAATGCGTGCCATGGCCGGAGCCGAGGTCGGTGTTGGGCACGCCCTCCGCATAGGTGATCGGCAGCATCGCATCGACGTTGGCCAGGTTGGTGGTGCCCAGCACGTTCTGCACGACGCGGGTGCCGTAGGCGAGATCGCGATGGGTCGCGTCGATGCCGGAGTCGTTGATCATCACCCCGACGCCGCGGCCGCTGTACGGCAGCGCACGGCCGAAATCGCCGGGATTGCCCTGCGCGCGATCCACGCCGGTCAGTTCGCGCGCTTCCTTGTTGAAGTAGCGCAGCGGGGCGTTGTAGTAGATCGAGGCGACGTCGTCGCGCTGCGCCAGCGCGCGGATCTCCGCCGGCGTGGCCAGCGCGCCGGCGATCGGCAGCGTGCGCATGGTGATCCCGCGGGTGATGCCCAGCGCATGCAGCGCGGTGAGTTGCGAGGCCGACACCGGCCCGGACTGATCGTAGGTGATTACGATCTGCAGCTCGTCTGCCGCAGGCGCCGCGGCGAGCTTGGCCTCCAGCAGTTGATCGAGATGCGCGGCGGCCAGCGCGTCGCCGACGGCGAACGTACCGCCGGCAAGGACGGCGCAGATGCCGATGGCAAGGACGGGACGGCGAATGGACATTGCAGAGTCTCCGGATCGTCGAAGCCCGGAACGGGCGGTCGCCGCAGCGTGCGGGGCGCGCCGATGCGCGGCCAATCCGGTATCGCACCCAGGCCGGCCAGGTGGAAACACTCAGCCGCGGCGCATGCAACCACCACGGGATGGAGGGTGCGCTCCCTGTCGCCGCTCGCGGCAGTCGGCATCGCATGGCGACCCACACGCCGGGGCATGCCACCCGATCCAGCGAACACCGCGGCTGGAACGGCAACAGAGTGCATTGCAGGCAGAGGGTGCCGACATGCGGCAAAGACAGGATGCCGCAGCGGCGTGCCGGATCCGGCGTATTCGGCGCGCGGTGCGGCCGAAAGGAATGCGGGACGTGCGGGGCCCGTTCCGATTCCCGGACGCCATTCCGGGGAGCGGTGGAGCCCCGCACGTCCCAGCACGGGGAGTCGCGGAGGCTGCCGACCACGCTGTCGAACGGCGACGGCGTGATCGAAGGCAACCGCGAAAACGTCAACGACGTCCGTCAGCCCGATGGCGCTTCACACCGTCGGGAAACGGCGGCGTCCTGACTGCATCGCAAGCAGCGACACGGCGGTCGACTACGCCTGCGGCGTGTCGGGCGGACGCTGGGCGTCCGCCCCAGTCGGTTACTTCTTGCTGGCCTCGCGCAGCGCGGAGTAAGCGTTGAGATAACCGGCACCGACTTCCCAGGAGGCGCGCCCGGGCATCTTGGTGGCGGTGCGCTCGATCAGGTCCTTGACCTGGTCCGGGGTCAGGTTCGGATTGGCCTCCAGCACCAGCGCCACCACGCCGGCCACATGCGGCGTGGCCATCGAGGTGCCGCTCATGGTGGTGTAGAACGGCAACTGCGCCGGCGCGATCAGCTTCTCGTCCTTCTGCGCGGCCAGCGGCGGCAACAGGCCGGTGGAGGCGCGGGTGGAGATGATGTCCACGCCGGGCGCGGTGATGCTGGGCTCGTTGATGTGGGTCCAGCTCTTGCCGTCGGCCGTGGTGAAGGTATCGCGCTCGCCGGCTTTGCCGCGCGAGGAGAAGTCGGCCAGCGTGCCGTCGACGTTGCCGGCGGCGACCGAGATCACCCACGGCGCCTGCGCGTACGGATTGTGGGTGTCCTCCTTGGGACCATCGTTGCCGGCGGCGAACACGCTGACGATGCCGCGCTTGTACAGCTCGTAGGTGGCCACGTTTACCGGATCGGCCGGGTCGAACTTGCCGGACGTGCCCCAGGAGTTGCTGACGACGCGGATCGGATCCTTGAAGCTGTTCTGGTGCGAGGCCGCATAGTCCAGGCCGCCGACCGCGTCCAGGATCAGCAGCACGCCGCTGGAACCGTAGCCGACCAGGCTGGCACCGGTGGCCACGCCGCGGTACTTGCCGCCGGACTGCGCGCCGCTGCCGCCGACCGTGCCGGCGCAGTGGGTGCCGTGGCCGGAGCCGGCGTCGGTGTTCGGCACGCCTTCCAGATAGGTGACCGGCAGCATCGAATCCAGATTGTGCAGGTTGGTGTTGGCCAGCACGTTCTGCACCACCCGGTCGCCATAGGCCAGGTCGCGATGGGTCGCGTCGATGCCCGAGTCGTTGATCAGCACGCCGACGCCGCGACCGGTGTACGGCACGGTGCGGCCGAAATCGCCCGGATTGCTCTGCGCACGGTCGACCCCGGTCGCCTGGCGCGCGTCCTGGTTGAAGTAGCGCAGCGGCGCGTTGTAGTAGATCGAGGCGACGTCGTCGCGCTCGGCCAGCGCCAGGATCTCTTCGGGCGTGGCCAGCGCGCCGGCGATCGGCAGGGTCTGCATGCTGACGCCGCGGGTGATGCCCAGGTCGTGCAACACGGTCAGCTGCGCCGCCGAGACCGGCCTGGATTGCTTGTAGGTGATGACGATCTGCAGTTCGTCGGTCAGCGGCGTGCTGGCCAGCTTGGACTCGAGCAGGCTGTCCAGATGCGCGGCGGCTTCGGCCTTGCCGCCGGCGAAGACGCCGCTGGCAAGAACGGCGCAAATGCCGATGGCGAGTGCGGGACGACGGATGGGCATCTGGAATCTCCGGTTGGTGGCCCGGGACGGGCGGGTGACTGCAGCCTGCCGTGGCGGCACGGCGGCGCCTATCCGGGATCGCCCCTAGCGGACGTGGGTGGAAACACTCAGGGCCGCGTGCATCGCCCGTACGGAGCGGTATGATCGGGACGTAGGCCGCTGCCTCGCCGCGTCGCTGGGCGGAACGCGGGTGCGGTGCGCGGTACCGGCACATGCAACAGGGGGTTTCAGATGCAGATGCATACGATGTTCGCAAGGGTTTGCCTGCTGGTCTGCGCCGTCGCGGCGTCCGGCGGGCTCGCCGCGCAACCGCTACCGGTGCAGGTGGAGGTGAGCGGCAATGTGGCGACGGCGGCGATCGGCGCCGGTCCGCATCCGCTGGCCGAGGTCACGCTGGAATTCGACAGCGCCAGCGACCTCAACCCGGGCAGCCTGGGTCTGAGCGCGGAGCTGCTGACCCCGGCCCAGGTCACTGCCTTGCTGCCGCGACTGCCCAGCACGCAAGCCGGCCAGGTGCCATCGCAGTTGCCGCTGCTGATCACGGTGACGCCGCCGCCGAGCGCTGGCCTGTCGTTCCGGCGGGTGGTGCATGTGGAACTGCA
Source organism: Xanthomonas indica (assembly GCF_040529045.1). Lineage (NCBI taxonomy): Bacteria > Pseudomonadati > Pseudomonadota > Gammaproteobacteria > Lysobacterales > Lysobacteraceae > Xanthomonas > Xanthomonas indica. Next base: position 3,516,530 of record NZ_CP131914.1, read on the forward strand.
CACGCATGCGCTGGCCTACACCGCCGACAGCACCCTGCGGCTGGTCAAGGCGCCGTTGGGGGGGGATTTCCGCGACATCACCGACGAGATCGCACCTGGCAGCGTCCGCGCCCGCGGCACCACCGGGGGCTTCTCGCAGTTCATCGTGATCCACGACCTGCGCCCGACCGCCACCGTGGTGGCCGCCAAGCTGAGCCGCCTGCAGACGCTGGTGGCGCAGTTGCCCGCCAGCGAGGCGGCGCCGCTGGCGACGCTGTTGAACAGCGTGCAGGGCGCGCTGGCCAACGCCGACTACAGCGCCGCCACGGTGGCGCTGGACGGGTTCCGCGAGCAGGTGTCGGCACGTGCCGGCCATGGCATCGCGCAGACCTGGACCGCCGGCATGAGCGAGGGCAACCCCGCCGGCGAACTGCTGGCCGGCGCGGCTACGCTGCGCTTCTCCATCGACTACCAACGTCTCTACGCGCCTTGAGCGTTGCAGGACCGGTCACGCGCACCGCGACGGAGGACATCCCGCGATGCCTGCGCGCCTGACCGCCTACCTGCCCGACGCCCCGGCGCCGACGCTGCTGCTCGCCGCCGGGCAGACGCTGGCGATCGGCCGCGCGGCCGACAACACGCTGGCGCTGGAACACCCCTCGGTGTCGCGCTGGCACGCACGGCTGCAGCCGCAGGCCGACGGTCACTGGCAGTTGCACGACCTGGGCAGCAAGAACGGCAGCTTCCGCGACGGGGTGCGCGTGGCCGCACCGATCGCCCTGGACACGGCGACCTGGCTGCGCTTCGGCGACGTCTACGCCGAGTTCGCCCCGCTCAGCGCAGCCGATGCGGAACTGACCGAACGCCGCCAGCGCGCCCGCTGCGACCGCGCCACCGCGCTCACGCAGGGGCTGGCCCAGGTCGGCGGACTCGACGACCTGCTTGGCGCCAGCCTGGACGCGGTGGTCGAACTGGCCCAGGCCGAGCGCGGCGTGCTGGTCCTGGCCGACGCCCGCGGCCAGCGTATCGCGGCCAGCCACGGCACCGGGCCGCTCCCGCTGCAGCGCGGGCTCGCCGGCAGCGAGGGTGCCCTGCAACGCGCCCTGCAGCACGGTCAGACCACCGTGGCCCACGACATCGGCGGCGTGCCCTGGCTGGCCGAACGTGCCTCGGTCTGCGCCGCCGGCCTGCGCACGATGCTGTGCCTGCCGCTGCGCGACGGCACGCGCGTGCTCGGCGCGATCTATGCCGACAGCCGCCGCGCCGGCAGCGCCATCGGCGCCCTGGACATGGAGTTGCTCGAGGCGTTCTGCGAACGCGCCGCGCTGTGGATCGCCGCCCGCCAGGCGCTGCGCGAGACCGGCGCGGCGCCGGGGCCGGCATGAGCGACGCGGCCACCGCCACCGGCCTGTACGCGCAGGAAAGCCTGCCTCCTGGCGAGGTATTGGCCGGCCGCTTCCGGATCGAACGGCTGCTCGGCATCGGCGGCATGGGCCTGGTGTACCTGGCCCACGACCAGGCGCTGGGCATCGACGTGGCGGTCAAGCTGCTGCGCCCGGAACTGGCGCAGCGGCCGCAGGCCTTCGCCCGCTTCCGCCAGGAACTGCTGCTGGCGCGGCAGGTATCCAGCCCACACGTGGTGCGCATCCACGACCTGGCCGAACACGCCGGGCGCTGGCTGATCAGCATGGACTACGTGGACGGCGAGTCGCTGGAAGCGCGGCTGCAGCGCGAAGAGCGGCTGGACGTCGACACCGCCTTGCGCATCGCCGGCGACATCGCCCGCGGCCTGCAGGCGGCGCATGCGCGCGGCGTCGTGCATCGCGATCTCAAGCCGGCCAACATCCTGCTGCGGCGGGACGGCGATGCGCTGATCAGCGACTTCGGCGTGGCCTGTTCGATGGCCAGCAGCGGCCTCGGTGCGACCCTGGGCAACGTCATCGGTACGCCCGCCTACCTGTCGCCCGAACAGGCGCGCGGCGATGCGCTCGATCCGCGCAGCGACCTCTACGCCCTCGGCCTGATCCTGTACGAACTGCTCGCCGGACAAGTGCCCTTCGCCGGCGGCACCCTGTCCGAGACCCTGGCCCAGCGCATGCTGCGCGAGCCGCCGCCGGTGGACCGGCTGCGCGCGGACGTGCCGGCCTGGCTGGTGCGGCTGCTGCAGCGGCTGCTGCGCCCGCAACCGCGCGACCGACTGCAGCACGCCGGCGAGGTGATCGCGGCGATCGAGCGCCGGCAACTGCCGCGCGACCGCCGGCGCTGGCGCCGGCTCGGCCTGGGCCTGGGCGCGACCCTGGCGGGCGCCGCCCTGCTCGGTGCCGGCGTCTGGCAATGGCAGGCGCAACGCGCCAGCGCGCCGGCGCCGGTGGCGGCCGTGCAACCGCTGCCGCGCCTGCTGGTGCTGCCGCTGGCCGGCGACCCGGAGAGCGCCGAACAACGCCTGGCGCTGGGGACCTGGCTGCGCGGCAGCCTTGGCGAAACGCTGACCGTGGTCGACACCGACCGCACGCGCCAGGCCTTGCGCCAATACGACCCCACCGGCCAGGCGCCGCTGGACGTGGCGGCGCTGCGCCGGCTCGCCTCGGCACAGCGCGTGCTGCAGCCGAGCCTGCAACGCCAGGGCAGCGGCTGGCGCCTGCAGGCGCTGCTGCATCCGGCCAGCGGCGCGTCGCAACACCTCGACGGACCGACCGCCGACGATCCGGCCGCGGCCTACGTCGCCTGGTTGCCGATCGCGTCCAGGGCGCTGCTCGCCGACGGCGCCACCCTGCCCGACGACCTGCCCGCGCCCGCCGCGTTGCAGGCGTATGCGCGCGGCCTGGCGGCGCAGCAGCGCGACGACAGCGCGCAGGCGCTGCAGCAGTTCGCCGCGGCCAGTGCGCAGGCACCGCAGTCTGCGCCGTTGCGCCTGGCCGAGGTGGTCGCGGCGCAGGCCATCGGCGAGGACCAGAAGGCACGCGAGGCGTTGAGCGCGCGCGTCGCCTCGGCGCCGGCGCGGCCGCGCACCCAGGCGCTGCTGGCGGCGCTGCGGCTGGAAGCCGAGGACGATCTCGCCGCCGCCGACCGCGCCTGGCAGGCCTTGGCCACGGCGCGGCCCGACGACAGCGTGGTGCAACTGCAGTTCGCGCGCGTCCAGGCGCAGGCCGGCCACCTGGACGTGGCACGCGATCGCCTGCGCGCGTTGGCGCAGCGCGATCCCGACGACCCGCGGCTATGGCTGGCGCTGGGCAAGCTGGCGATCCTCAGCGGCAACGCCGCCACCGCGGTGGACGACGACCTGCTGCGCGCGCAACTGCTGTTCCGCCGCGGCCGCGACCTCTATGGCGAGGCGGAAACCGTGAACGCGCTGGGCGTGGGCTATGGCCGCCTCGGCCTGGCGCAGCAGGCGCAGGCCCAGTACCTGCGCGCCGTGGAGCTGCGCCGGCAGGTCGGCAATCGCCGTGGCGTCGCCACCAGCCTGCGCAACCTGGCCGGCACGCTGAGCGTCGGCGGCGCCTTCGCCGACGCCGAACAGAAGCTGCGCCAGGCGCAGGCGCTGTACTCCGAACTGGGCGATCGCGACGGCCAGGCCGCCGCCGCCAACGAACTCGGCCTGCTGGCCGAAGAGCGCGGCGACTATCCGCAGGCGTTGCAGGCGTTCCGCGGCGCGCTGACGGCCTGGCGCGCGCTCGGCGATGCGCATGGGGTGGCCGAGACGCTCAACAACATCGGCTTCGCGCACTTCCAACTGGGCGACCTGGACAGCGCGCAGGCGTTCTGGGAACAGGCCGCGCGCGCCTATGCCGACCTCAACGACGCCACCGGCCGCGTGCGCACCGCGCAGAACCTGGGCCTGCTGGCCACCGCGCGCGGCCATTGGGCGCAGGCGCAGACCTTGCTGACCCAGGCGCTGCGCGAGGCCGAGCGCCACCAGATGCTCGAGGAAGTGGCGGTGAGCCGACGCAACCTGGCCGAACTGGCGTTCTGGCAAGGCCAGCGCGAGGTGGCGCTGACCGAACTGGACCAGGCGCAGCGGCTGTTCCAGCAGAGCCGCGACCAGCGCGGCCAGACCGACATCGCCCTGTTGCGCGCGCAGGTGTGGCTGGCGCTGGACGACCCGGCGCAGGCGCGGCTGGCGCTGCAGCAGGTGCAGCGGCAAGCGCCCGCCTCGGTGTCAAGCGAACAGCGCGCCAGTGCCGCGCTGCTGCAGGCGCAACTGGACGAGCGCGACGGCAACGCCGCCGCGGCCGCCGCGTCGCTGCGCCAGGCCGAGGCGCTGGCGCGCGCCAGCGGCGCCCGTCTGCTGCAACTGCAGGTGCAGGTGCATGCGGCGCACGACGAACCCGCCCTGGCCGCGCTGGAGGGCGACGTCGCCCGCCTCGGCAATGCCGGGCTGCGCCTGCGCTATCTGCAGCAGGCGCTGCGCTACGGCGCGGCCGACCAGGTGGCGGCGCGCTACGCGCAGGCGCAGGCCCTGCTGCTGCGCGGCAGCCCGCTGTTCGCCGCCGCCCTGCACACGCAGGCCGCGCAGCGCCTGGAGGCGATTGGCGATCACGCCGCCGCGCAACGCGCGCGCCGCGCGGCGGCGCAGGCCGCCGAGGGGTCATCTGTCGCACACGCGGGCGCCACGCCATGAACGACGTTGCGGCCGCCGAACGCTACCGCCTGCTGCTGCAGCGCCTGGAGGCCAACGAGCGCGAGTTCCGCCGCCTCGGCCGCGCCGTGGTCAAGGTCCAGGAAGACGAGCGCCGGCGCCTGGCGCGCGAGCTGCACGACGGCGTCGGCCAGAACCTCACCGTGCTCAAGCACCGTCTGGCGCAACTGGGCGCGGCGCTCGGCGCGGCCGACGCGGCGCTGCGTGCGCCGCTGGAGGACGCCATCCACCTGTGCACGCAGGCGCTGGAAGACACCCGGCAGATGTCGCGGCTGCTGCGCCCGCCGATCCTCGACGACCTCGGACTGGAAGCGGCCCTGGGCTGGCTGGGCCGCAGCCAGTCCGCTGCCGGCGCCACCCCGGTGACGGTCGAGATCGGCCCGCTGCCGGCGCTGGACGAAGCGCTGCAGACCCTGCTGTTCCGCAGCGCGCAGGAGGCGCTGACCAATGCGCTGAAGCACTCGGGTGCGCAGTCGGTGCTGCTGCGGCTGGTCGCCCGCGACGGCTGGGCGCAGCTGCAGGTGCTCGACGACGGCCGCGGCTGCGATCCGCAGCAGGCGCTGACAGCCGGCGGCAGCGGCCTGAGCGGCCTGCGCGAACGCCTGCGCCTGAGCGGCGGCAGCATCCGCCTGCAATCGTCGCCGGGCGAGGGCTGCTGCGTGCAGATCCGGGTCCCGCTGGAGGCCGATTGAACGTCATCGCCCTGCCCCATCCTCGCACCCGCGCGGCCCTTCAGACGCGATCGGCATCGTCGCGGCCGGCGTCCGCCTGCGCCGATGCGCGCGACGGACGCGTACCGGCATGAGTGCACCGATCCGCGTGCTCATCGCCGACGACCATACCCTGGTGCGCGAAAGCCTGGTCGCCGTGCTCGACGCGATCGACGGCATCCAGGTGGTGGCGCAGGCCGCCGACGGCATCGAGGCGCTGGCCAAGGCCGAGGCGACCAATCCGGACGTGGCGATCGTGGACATCTCCATGCCGCGGCTCAACGGCATCGACGTGGTGCGGCGGCTGTGCGAGACCGTGCCGCTGGCGCGGATCCTGGTGCTGACCATGCACGAGGAACACGAATACGTGCTGCACGCGGTGCGCGCCGGCGCCTCCGGCTACCTGCTCAAGGACAGCGCCAGCGCCGACCTGATCGCCGCGGTGCGCAACCTGCACGCCGGCCGCGGCCACTTCTCGCCGCAGGCGGCACAGGCGCTGGTGGCGCAAATGCAGCAGCCGCAGGCGCTGCCGCCCGACCCCTATCGCAGCCTGACCGCACGCGAGCGCGAGGTGTTCCACCTGATCGTGGAGGGCCGCACCACCAAGGAAATCGCGCGGGTGCTGCAGATCAGCGTCAAGACCGCCGAGAACCACCGCTTCCGCGTGCTCAACAAGCTGGGCATGCGCAATACCGCCGAACTGGTGCGCTACGCGGTCCGCCACGGCCTGCTCGACTGAACGGCGCCGCATAGCCGCGCCTTCGCCGCGGCTGCGCACACTCCATACGCCATAGTATCCTGGGAGCCTCGGCCGCGCCGCGGCCCTCGTCACGAGCGATCGCATGAGCACCTATCAAGCCCCGTTGACCGATCTCCGCTTCGCGCTGCACGACGTGCTGCAGGTGGAGGCACTGTTCGCCCGCCTGGGCCATGCCGACGCCAACGCCGAACTGATCGACGCGGTGCTGGAGGAAGCGGCGCGCTTCACCGGCACCGTGCTGGCGCCGCTGAACCGGGTCGGCGACGAGCACGGTTGCACCCTGGACAAGGCCACCGGCGCGGTCACCACCGCCCCCGGCTTCCGCGAGGCCTACCAGCAGTTCGCCGAGGGCGGCTGGACCGGGCTGACCGCCGCGGCCGAGTTCGGCGGCCAGGGCCTGCCGCACACGCTGGGCGTGCCGCTCAACGAGATGGTCAACGCCGCCAACCTGGCCTGGGGCAACTTCCCGCTGCTGTCGCACGGCGCCGTGGAGGCGCTCAAGCAGCACGGCGAGGCGTGGCAGCAGGAGGTGTTCCTGAAGCCGCTGGTGGACGGCCGCTGGACCGGCACCATGTGCCTGACCGAGCCGCATTGCGGTACTGACCTGGGCCTGCTCAAGACCCGCGCCGAACCCAACGCCGACGGCAGCTGGTCGGTCAGCGGCACCAAGATCTTCATCACCGCCGGCGAGCACGACTTCACCGACAACATCGTGCACCTGGTGCTGGCGCGGCTGCCGGACGCGCCGGCCGGCGCCAAGGGCATCTCGCTGCTGGTGGTGCCGAAGTTCAAGGTCGCCCGCGACGGCAGCGTCGGCGAGCGCAACGCGCTGCGCTGCGGCTCGCTGGAGCACAAGATGGGCATCCACGGCTCGTCCACCTGCGTGATGAACTTCGACGGCGCGCAGGGCTACCTGGTCGGGCAGCCGCACAAGGGCCTGCAGGCCATGTTCACCATGATGAACACTGCGCGCCTGGGCGTCGGTCTGCAGGGCATCGGCCTGTCCGAGCGCGCGTATCAGAACGCGCTGCGCTACGCCCGCGAACGCCTGCAGTCGCGTTCGCTCAGCGGAGCCAAGCTGCCGGAGAAGCCGGCCGATCCGATCCTGGTGCATCCGGACGTGCGCCGCATGCTGCTGACGGTGAAGGCGCTGACCGAAGGCAGCCGCCTGCTGGCGCTGCACGCCGCGACCCTGATCGACATCGCGCACAGCGCGCAGGACCCGGCCGAGCGCGAGCAGGCCGACGTGCTGGTCAGCTTCCTCACCCCGATCTCCAAGGCCTGCCAGACCGAGTGGGCGGTGGAGAACACCTACCACGCGCTGCAGTGCTTCGGCGGCCACGGCTACATCCACGAACACGGCATGGAGCAGTTGGCCCGCGACGCGCGCATCACCACCCTCTACGAAGGCACCACCGGCATCCAGGCGCTGGACCTGATCGGGCGCAAGACCGCGTCCAGCCAGGGCGCCGGGCTGAAGCTGTTCCTGGCGCAGATCGAGGCCTTCCTGACCGAGCATGCCGACAACCCGGCCGTGGCCGAGTTCATCGCCCCGCTGCGCGAGAAGGCCGCCGAGTGGGCCACGCTGACCAAGCGCATCCTGCAGCGGGCCGCCGGCAATCCCGAGGAACTGGGCGCGGCCAGCTACGACTACGTGTTCTATTCCGGCTACGTGGTGCTGGCCTACTGGTGGGCGCGCAGCGTCGCCGCGGCCGAGGCCTCGGCGCACGGCGAGGCGTTCAAGCAGTCCAAGCGCGAGACCGCGCGCTTCTACTACGCGCGTCTGCTGCCGCGCACGCTGACCCACGCTGCGGCCATCGACAGCGGCGCCGAGCCGCTGATGGCGCTGGCCGACGCGCAGTTCTGAGTCCGCACGCCTGCGTCCACGCAGGCCGCCCCGGCACGCGCGCCGTGCCGGGGCGGCACCGCCGGTAGCGGCCGATACACAAACCGTCACCAATCGGGTATAAGCTGTTTTCCCGATGGAGACAGACACAACAACGCTTGGTCTGATCGATACCGGGGCCTGCGGCGCCTCGGCCGCGGTCCCGTCGCCTGCGGCGTCCCCTTCCCACCTGCCTTCGGTCCGGCTGCTGTCGCTGGACGCGCACGGCCGCGTGCTGGACTGGATCAACTGGCAGGACGCCGCCTGCCTGTACGCGCGCGGCGCGGTCGCCTGGACCCTCGGCGAGCCGTGCCTGCACATCCATGGCGGCATCTGCCGCGCCAGCGGCGAGCGCAGCGTGCTGGAACTGCATCCGATCATCGCCGCGCGCGGCCACGCGCATGCGCGTGCGCTCGATCCCACCCCGACCCTGACCAATACCGCGCTGTTCGCCCGCGATGCCCAGCTGTGCCTGTACTGCGGCCAGCAGTTCAGCCGCCCGCAACTGACCCGCGACCACGTGCTGCCGGTGTCCAAGGGCGGCCGCGACATCTGGGAGAACGTGGTCACCGCGTGCTTCCACTGCAATTCGCGCAAGGGCAACCGCACCCCGCAGCAGGCGTCGATGCCGCTGCTGGCGGTGCCGTACCGGCCGAGCTGGATCGAGCACCTGATCCTGTCCAACCGCAACATCCTGGCCGACCAGATGTCGTTCCTGAAGGCGCAGTTGCCCAAGCGCTCGAAGCTGTCGTTGTAGCGCGCGGCCTCACGCCGCCGTCACGCCCGCTGCGACGGATTGCCGCACCCCGGCCGAAACAGGCCATGCCTGCGCCCGCGACTGAACGGGTTGATTGCGCGTGCCCGGAATGGAGAGGAAAATGACAGGTCCGCTGAACCTCCATTCCGATGATCGACCCCACCCGCTATCCGCGCCTCTCGCGCATCCAGGTCCCCGAAGAACTGCGTCGCTTCGATGAATCGGAGCTGCCGGCCATCGCCGAGGAACTGCGCGCCTTTCTGATCGAGTGCGTCGGCAAGAGCGGCGGCCATTTCGGCGCCGGGCTGGGCGTGATCGAGCTCACCGTGGCCCTGCACTACCTGTACGACACGCCGGTCGACCAGCTGGTGTGGGACGTGGGCCACCAGACCTATCCGCACAAGATCCTCACCGGGCGCCGCGACCGCATCCACACGGTCAAGCAGGCCGACGGCGTGGCGCCGTTCCCCAAGCGCGAGGAAAGCGCGTACGACACCTTCGGCGTCGGCCACTCCTCCACCTCCATCTCGGCGGCGCTGGGCATGGCGGTGGCGCTGCAGCGCATGGGCGACGAGCGCAAGGTGGTGGCGGTGATCGGCGACGGCGCGATGACCGCCGGCATGGCCTACGAGGCGCTGAACCACGCCGGCGGCATGGACCCGGAACCGAACCTGCTGGTGATCCTCAACGACAACCGCATGTCGATCTCCGAGGCGGTCGGCGGGGTCACCAAGATGCTGGGGCGGATGAGCGGCAGCAAGACCCTCAACGCCATCCGCGAGGGCGGCAAGAAGATCCTCGGCGACAAGAAGAGCAATCCCACCGCGCGCTTCGTGCGGCGCTGGGAAGAACACTGGAAGGGCATGTTCGTGCCGTCCACGCTGTTCGAGGAAATGGGCTTCCACTACACCGGCCCGATCGATGGCCACGACCTGCCGGCGCTGCTGGGCGCGCTGAAGACGCTCAAGACCCTGAAGGGTCCGCAGTTGCTGCACGTCATCACCACCAAGGGCAAGGGCTACGAACTGGCCGAAGGCGACCAGATCGGCTACCACGCGGTGGGCCCGTTCGACCCGAGCAAGGGCCTGGTGGCCAAGCCGGGCGCCAAGGCGCCGACCTACACCGACGTGTTCGGCGACTGGATCTGCGACATGGCCGCGGCCGAGCCGGCGCTGCTGGCGATCACCCCGGCGATGCGCGAAGGTTCCGGCCTGGTGCGCTTCAGCAAGGAGTACCCGCAGCGCTACTTCGACGTGGCCATCGCCGAGCAGCATGCGGTGACCCTGGCCGCGGGCATGGCCGTGCACGGCGCCAAGCCGGTGGTGGCGATCTATTCGACATTCCTGCAGCGCGGCTACGACCAGTTGGTCCACGACGTGGCGGTGCAGCAGCTCGACGTGCTGTTCGCGATCGACCGCGGCGGCGTAGTCGGCCCGGACGGCGCCACCCACGCCGGCAACCTGGACCTGAGCTTCCTGCGCTGCGTGCCGCACCTGGTGGTGATGGCACCGGCCGACGAAGCCGAGTGCCGGCAACTGCTCAGCACCGGCCTGCGCCATCCCGGTCCGGCCGCGGTGCGCTACCCGCGCGGCACCGGCCCCGGGGTCGCCCCGGGCACCACCCTGGAGCCCTTGCCGATCGGCAAGGCCCAGCTGCGCGCGCAGGGCCACACGGTGGCGCTGCTGGCGTTCGGCGCGACCCTGGCGGCGGCCGAGCAGGTCGGCCGCGAACTCGGCCTGAGCGTGGTCAACATGCGCTTCGTCAAGCCGCTGGACCGCGCCTTGCTGCTGGAGCTTGCGCAGAGCCACGAGGGTTTCGTGACCATCGAGGACAACGTGGTGGCCGGCGGTGCCGGCTCCGGCGTGGCCGAACTGCTCAACGCCGAAGGCGTGCTGCGCCCGGTACTGCACCTGGGCCTGCCCGACGCGTTCCAGCATCACGCCAGCCGCGAGCAGCTGCTGGCCGAAGCCGGCATCGACGCCGCCGGCATCCGCGCCGCGGTGCTCAAGCGCTGGCCGCAGCTGGGCACGAACGCCAGCACACCGCGCACCGCGGCGGGCTGACCGCCGCGGTCACCGTGACGGCACGCCGCTGCGTGCCGTACCTGCCTGCCTGCCTGCTTGCGCCGCTGCGCGGATCCGGACGCGCCAGCGGCCGCATGGTCCGGTCACGACAGCCCGCGCACCGGCTAGGGCACAATCACCTCGTCACCGCGGGCACGCAACCGATCCAAGGGGCCGCCAGGCGCCTGCAGGGTCTGCATCGGCAATGCCGCGAAACTGGAGCGGTTCTGCACCAACGCCCGCTCGGCCGCCTGCAACCAGGCCGCCATTGCCCGCTCGCGCACATCGCCCAGCCCCAGCTTGCGCGCGATCGCCGCTTCGCCGACCGCGTCCAGACAGACCCGGTACTGATCGTTGGCGGGCAACGTGGCCAGCGTGTCCAGATCACCTTCGGACCAGGCGTTGGCGCGCTGGCGCATCGTCTCCAGGTCGCGATCGATGACCTGCAAAGTGCGCGCGAAGCACGCGCTGTCGTTCAACGAGGTCGCCCGGAATTCCTGCAGCGCGCGCTTGGCGTCGGGCACCCGGACCTCCACCACCACCGGCACGATCGGCACCTTGGCGCGCTTGGCCGCACGCTCGATCACCGGCTGCACGACGCTGCCCAGGCTCAGGCCAGATCTGCGCATCGCCGCTTCGTACAGTGCCTGCGCGGCGAACACCGGCCGCCAGCGCTCCACGCTGCCGTCGCGGCCCAGGTAGCGCGCCTTCAGCGGCAACCAGCGCGCATAAAGGTCCGGCGGCAGCACCTGCTGCAGCGTGCGGTCATCCGGATTGCGCCGCGCCTTCAGCAGGGACGGCAGCAGCAGCAGGCTGCGGAACATGCCCAGGCCGGAGTCCAGGGTGACGGTCGGCGCCGCGATCACCTGCTGCGATTGGGCGATCACCCGCTCCACCTCGGCCGATTCCCACTGCATGCGCCTGGGCAGCGGCGACACCGTGCCGAGGATCCACAGCACATGGTCGCCGCGGCGGACCTGCCACAGCCTCGGGCCGGGCTGGCGCCCGCTCACCAGCACCGCCTCCAGGTCGACCACCGCTGGACTGGTCGGGGCCGTGGCGCGCGGTGATGGCGACGCGGTCGGCAACGCGGTCTGCGCCCGTGCCGCCGGCACCGCGACCGCCAGCAACGCGGCCGCCAGGCACAGCAGCGTCCGCAACCGGTGCGCGACGCGTCGCCGTCCGGTTTTCGCGGGCAGCGTGTCTGCTCTGCCCCACGCCGATCGCGGCGGCATCAGCCGTCCAGTCTGGGCAGATGCGCGGCCAGCGGATCGCTGTCGGCCAGCAATTCGAAGCGCTCCCACAGAAAGCCCGGCGCCACCACGCAGCGCACCAGGCAATAGTCGGCCAGCGGCCGCGCCGCCTGCCAGGTGCCGGCCGCGATCACCACCGAGGGCATGCCGCCGCGCTCGCTGGCATCGAGCCGGTAGCGCTGCAGGCCGTGGTGCGGGTCGAAGCCGAGCAGTTCCAGCGCACCGCCTTCTTCCCACTGCCAGGTCTCGTCGGCATCGATGCGGTGCCAGCGGCTGACCTCGCCGCGCTCCAGCAGGAAGCGGATCGCGGTGCAGGCCGGACGCAGCGTCTGCGCGTGCTGCACCATCAAGGCCGAGGTGTGCACACGCGCATAGCGTCCCCCTTCCGGGTGCGGCAACAGCGACAGGTCGCGCACCAGGGCGGCGATTCGGAAGGCGGCGGCGCTGGACATGGGTCCAGTCTAATCCCGCGGCGTGGCCGCGCGCATGTCAGGCGCCGCAATCCGCGCGGGCGGCGTCGGCCGCGGTCAGGCCAACGGCAGCGAGTCGCGTGCGGTCGCCGCAGGAGCCAGGCGCCGGCCGTGGCGCAGGCACAGCGCAAAGAACACCAGCAGGTCCCAGCTGTAGCGCTTGAGCAGGCGCCGCGGCTCGCGCAGCAGGCGGTAGATCCATTCCAGGCGCAGCCGACGCACCCAGGCCGGCGCGCGCTTGGCGGTGCCGGACAGGAAATCCAGCAGCGCGCCCACACCGAATGCCAGCGGCACCTGCAGCTGCCCCGCCTGCTGCAGCAGCCAGCGCTCCTGCAGCGGATTGCCGAACGCCACCAGCAACACGTCGGCGCCGCTGGCGTTGACGCGTGCGGCCAGGCCCGTGCCGGCCGCGGCGAACTCGGCATAGCCGTCGCAGGTGCCGACCACCTGCTGCCCCAGCGTCTGCCGCAAGGTCTGTGCCGCGGCCTCGGCCACGCCGGGGCGGCCGCCGAGCAGGAAGAAGCGCAACGGACGCGGACTCTGCCGGCAGAGCGCCGGAATCAGGTCGGTGCCGTTGAGGTTGCCGGCGAAGCGGCGGCCGTGCACCAGCAGCGCGCCCAGGTCCATGCCGATGCCGTCGTTGACGATGCACACGCCCGGCGCCGCCAGGCGCGCGCGCAGAGCCTGGCACTGCACCACGAAGTTGGTGTTGGCGAAGAACACCTGGCGGCGCTCGCCGCGCGCCAGCGCCCGCAACAAGCTGGCGACGAAATCGGCTTCGGTACTGCGCAGGATCGGATAGCCGCCCAGCGCCAGCACCTCGCCCGTCGCGCGCTCACCAGAGGTCATGCGGAAAGCTCTCCAGCAAGCCGCGCTGCACCGCGGCCAGGTCGAACACGGTATTGCCGCCCAGCGCCACGCATTCCTCCACCGTGTGCCCGGCATGCCAGCGGCTGCGGCCGGTGCCGTGATAGTAGTCGTCGTACTTGAAGCGGTCCTCGCCGTTGCCCCAGTCCAGGTACACCGAGGGCACGCCGTAGGCTTCGGCCAGGATCAGCCCGTGCAGGGAACTGGACACGATCAGGTCGGCGCCGAGCAGTTGTCGCACGAACGTGGCCGGCTGGCGGTTCGGCAACACCAGGTGATCCTTGTAGCCGGCGTACTTGTCCAGCGGTTCGTTGAAATGCGGCACCACCAGGAACGGTCGCCGTGCCGGCGCCGGCGCCAATGCCTCGCGCGGGAAGAACAGCGGCATCAGCAGGCCCGGATCGCCATAGACCTCCGGCACCTGCAGGCCGCGCTCGCGCAGGAAGGCGCGGGTCTTGGGTCCGCGCACGGCGCGCACGTCGAGCTGGCGGAAAGTGTGGCGGTCGGCAGGGATCTTGCCGTTGACGCCGCTGCCCCACACGGTGTCGCCATCGCGGGCGAAATGCAGCACCGAGCCGATCGCGATCAGCCGCGTGCGCTTGTCGCGCTTGTCCAGCAGGGTGCGGTCGCGCTGGCCGAGCACGTTGGAGACGATGATCTTGGACAGATGATCGCCGACGTTGATCTCGCCATTCTTCGGCTTCCACCAGAACAGCGCCCGGCGCTCTTCGTAATCGATCCATTTTTGCAGAGTGGACATCGGTCCTCCTTGGTTGCGCGGGGGTACGGCGAACACGCCGACGGCGTGTGCTCAGACCGCGCCGTCGGCGAACAGACGTGTCTCCGGATAGGCGGCCGGATCCAGCACCCGGTCGGTGGTGTCGGACCAGCTCAGGCACTGGCGATGGCGCACGTGCGGCGCCTGCAGCGCCTGCCCGATGGCGGCGACGATGGACGCCTCGTCGCCGGGGGTGTAGCCGAAGCGCGACGGATAGCGGCCGACCACGGCATTCGGGCAGACCGCCGGCAGGCCGAAGAAGTCATACTGCAGCAGCTTCATCGAGCTGTCGGCCAGGTAGGCCGGCACCTGCTCGGACGCGTACGGCGCGATGCCGAAGCGGGCGTGCTTGATGTAGCGGATGGTCTCGGCGTGCTTCATCTCGCCGTACACCACCACGTTGTCGCCATAGCCCGGCGCGCGGCCCATGCCCGAGCCGATCACGTGGAAGGTGACCTGCGGGAAGGCGCGGCTGGCGGCGACGAAGAACGCGGGATCGAACAGCATCGAGCCCACCGCCACCGCATGGATGCCCTCGCCGTACGGCGAGGGGTCGCCGAGCGTGTGCAGGTCGTGGTCCACGCCGTGGCCGACGTGGTACACGTTGTCGCGACTGGCGACCTCCTCGGCCATCGCCGGCGACACCAGCGCGATCACGTCCAGGCTCGGCGCCACGCGGTCGAACTCGCGCTCGATGTAGTCGGCGACGTTGATCGTGCTCAAGCCGTCGGAGGCGCGATACACCTTGCGCGCGGTCGGGTTGATCCGCGCCGCCAGCGCGATGAACGCCACCGCGATGCCGCTCTCGAACACGATCACGTCGGCCTCGCGGATCCAGCGGATCAGCGTCGCTGGCGCCCAGGCCGCATACAGCTTGAACATCAGGTCTTCCAGCGGCCGCAACCAGCGCCGCCGGGTGTTGAACGGATGCAGCGGCGCGCGCCACAGATAGCAGTCCACGCCGTTGTGGCGGACCACCTGGTTGGCGCTGGCGTCCAGCGGCAGGCGCAGATCGCCCTTGAGTCGCGATAGCAGGCTGTAACGTAACGAGAAGAAGCGCGTGGGACCGCGCTTGGCCAGCTCGTCGGCGATGAAGTGGATGTTGGCGCGGCGCGGCGTTCGGTAATCGTGCGCCGACAGCACCAGGTAGCAGGGTGCACGGCCGCTAGCGGCCGCGGCCGGCGCAGACGCGGACAGCGTCGCTGCGGAAGAGTCGCTCATGCCGTCGCTCCTATGCGGAATGGAAGAAGAAGAACACGCTGGCGCATCTCGCTCATCGCTTGCTCCGCGCCTGGCGCAGCAACGTGCGCATCTGCAGGATCGCCAGCACGTCGCGGCGGAACGCCGGCCACAGCGCGAACACCAGCAGGCCGGACAGCGCCATCGCCGCCGCGCCGACGACCAGCTGCAACCACAACGACGCACCGCCCCAGTACTGCGCGGCGAAATAGGCGACGACGCCACAGACGCCGTAGCCGAGCACCGCGCGCAAGGCGTTGTTGAAGAGCTCCCACGCCGGGATCTGCGGCGCGATGCGCGCGATCCAGATCACCGACAGCGGCCACATCACCAGCAGGCCCAGCGTATAGCCCACGGTCACGCCCATCACGCCCCACAGCGAGCCGGCGAAGATGCAGGCGATCAGCATCACCCGCCCCACCACCGAATACACCAGCTGCTGGCGCATCAGGCCCAGCGCCAGGAACACCCAGTAGGTGGCGTAGGACGCGGTCTGGAAGATGCCGCCGAGGGTCAGCACCTGGAACAGCGGCACGGCCGGCCGCCACTGTTCGCCCAGCACCAGCACGATCAGCGGCATCGCCAGCGCGCAGGCGAAGGAAAACAGCGCCACGATCAGGTGCACCATCACCGTCTGCCCGCGCAGCAGGAAGTTGCCGAAGCGCGGCGGGTCGTCCTGCAACTGCGACAGCACGGGCAGCGCCACCGAGGTGGCCGGTGCGTTGATCTGGTTCAGCGGCATCATCAGCAGCTGGAACGCACGGTTGTACAGGCCCAGCGCTTCGGCGCCGATGCGATGGCCGATGATCACCTGGCCGACATTGCGGCTGGCGTAGCCGAGCAGCTGCGCCGCCATCAGGTTCCAGCCGAAGCTCAGGAAGGTGCGCATCGGCGCGTCGCGCCGGTAGCCGCGCGGCAGCCAGCGCGCGCAGGCGCCGGCGATCAGCAGGTTGACCAGCGCCTGCACCACCTGCTGCCAGACCAGCGCCCAGTAACCGTAACCAGCCAGGGCCACGCCGACGCCGGCCAGCAGGCCCAGCACCTGTGCGCCGACGTCGCTCAGCGAGACCTGGCCGAAACGCAGCGCGCGGCTCAGGTGCGCGCGGTACTGCGTGGTCATGCCGTTGAGCAGGAAGGTCACCGCCAGCGCCTGGGAAATGCCGAGCAAGGCCGGCTCGCGGTAGAAGTGCGCGATCCACGACGAAGACAGGAACACCACGATCGCCAACAGCAGGCCGATGCCGCTGTTGATCCAGAACAGGTTGTCGCGCTGCTCGCGGCTGACGTGTTTGGCCTGGATCGCCGCCGAGGACAGGCCGAAGTCGCGCAGGATCTCGGCCATGCCAACGATCGCCGTCACCATCGCCATCAGGCCATAGTCGTAGGGCGTCAGCAGCCGCGCCAGCAGCACGATGCCGCCGAACTGCACCACCATCTTGGCCAGCTGCCCGGCCATGGTCACCGCCGCACCGCCGGCCGCGCGCGCGCCCAGCCCGGGTTGCGGCGCCGCCGGCCGCGGGGTCTCGGCGCTGCTCATGCGCCCTCCCCGCGGCCTGCGGTCAGCGCCTGCAGATAACTGCGGTAATGCTGCAGGCCGATCCCGTTCCAGTCACGCCGCGACAGGTCCGGCACGGCATCGGCCGGCAACTGCTGCGCCTGCGCCAGGGCCTGCGCGAGTTGCGCTGCATCCAGCTCGCCGCGGTACAGCTGCACCCACTGCGCGCCGACCTCGTCGGCGATGGCGGCATTGGCCTCGCTCCATGGCGCCAGCACCGGACGCGCCAGCGACAGCGCCAGCAGCAGGGTGCCGGAGTTGTGCATCTGCCGGTACGGCAGCACCACCAGTTCGGCCTCGCCGACCTCCTGCGCCAGCACCGCGTCCTCCACATACTGCAGCCGTGCGCTGATCCGCGGATCCTCGGCACAGGCGCGCTCGACCACACCGCGGATCTGCGCGTCGATCGGATTGCCGGCGATGCGCAGGCTGAGCTGCGGATCGGGTAGCGCCTGCAGGGTCGCGATCAGCGTCTCCACGCCCTTGTACGGGCGCAACAGCCCGAAATGCAGCAGGCGCCCGGGCACGCGCGGCGGTTGCGGCAGCGGCGCGTACCAGTCGCGGTAGTGGCCGTGCAGGATGGTGTCGGTGGCCGGCGCGCGCGCGGGCGTGGTCGCGTTGATGCGGATCCAGCGCGCGGTCTGGCGGTCGATCCAGCGCAGCAGCAGGCGTTCGCGCCAGCCCTTGTCCTCGTGCGGCGCCACGTTGTGCAAGGTGCGCACCAACGGCACGCCGGCCAGGCGCAGGCGCAGCAGCAACAGCGCGACGCAGACCTGCTTGGCCAGCGTGCCGAGCGCGGTGCGATGCCGCAGCAGGTACTCCGGCCAATGCAGGTGCAGCACGTCGTAGCGCGACAGCAGCGCCGCACGCATCGAAAAGAAGCGCAGTTGCACCTGCGGCGGCAGCGCCGCGTAGAGCTGGGTGAGGTAGGGATTGGTGGTCGCGGTCGGGCGCTCGGTGGACAGCAGCACGGTGACTGCCGGCGCGGCCTGCTGCACCGCGCCGTGGCGCTGACTCTCGCCGCTCATCGGCCGCCCTCCGCGCCGCCCAGCGCCAGGCGGTACTCGTCCAGATAGGCGCCGACCACGCGGTCCCAGTCGTAGCGATGCGCATAGGCCATCGCCGCGTCGCGCTGTGCGGCGAAATCCGCGTCGGTGCCGGCGGCGAAGGCGCGCACCGTGGCCGCGGCCGCCTGCGGGTCGGCCGGATCGACCAGTACGCCCTGCCCCGACTCGCGGTGCAGGCGCGCAAACGGCGGGATGTCGCTGAGGATCGGCAGCAGCCCGGCACTCATCGCTTCCACCGCGGCCAGGCCGAAGCCCTCGTGCCGCGACAGGCACACGAAGTACTGCGCACTGCCGAGCAACTGCGCCAGTTGCGCCTGGGTCGGCGCCACCTGCAGGCGTACCCGCTGCTGCAGGCCGCGCTCGGCGATCGCCTGCTGCAGGTCGGCCACGCTGAAGTCGTATTCGCGCCCGGCCACGATCAGCTGCCAGGCCGGATCCTGAGCAGCCAGCGCGCGCACCAGGTCCAGGGTCTCCAGCAGGCCCTTGTTGACCGACCAGCGCCCGAAGTAGATCAGCGTGCGTCCGGGCGTGGCGCTGCCCTGCCCGGCGAACTTGTCCACGTCCACCCCGTTCTCGATCACCCGCAGCCGCTGCGGCGCGACCACCTGCGAGAACAGCCGGCCATCGTTCTCGCTGGTCGCCACCACCCGCGCGTACGCGAGCGCCGAGGCGCGGGTGAGGGTCTTGAACCAGAGCATCTTCAGGCGCGAGGCGTAGGTGGTATGGAAGAAACCGCCATGGGTGGACACGATCATCGGCACACGGTGCAGCGGCCGGGTCAGGGCCAGGAAGTCGTAGAAGAAATCGATGCCGTGCACGTGCAGCAGATCGGCGCCGCGCACCGCCGCCAGCACCGACGGCGCCAGCGGATAGCGCGAGGAGCCGCGGTACGGCAAGCGCACGATCGGCACGCCCTGGTGCGTGTCGCGCGGGGTCAGGCGCTGCTGCGGATCGGTGAACACCCGCTCCAGGCTCACCACCTCGACCTGGTCCTGGCCCTGCTGCAGATGGCGGCGCGCGATGTTCAGCACCACCTCCTCCATGCCGCCCACCGACGGATGGAACTGGCGCACCACATGCACCACCTTCATGCCGTCGCTCCTGCGGCCGCGCTGCGGCGCACGCCGATCATCCACGGCGCGACCCGCACCAGCACCGCGCGCATCGGCACGCTGGCCAGCACCGCCAGCACGCTCACCGACACCGCCCAGGCCGGTCCCCAGGCATCGCCGCGAACCAGGCCGGTACGGGCGGCGACGCCGGCCATCACCGAGAACAGCAAGGTGTGCGTGCACAGGATCAGCAAGGTGTTGCGTCCGATCCACTGCAGCCAGGCCCAGTGCTGCACAAGCCCGGCGACGCACAGTGCCATGGCGCTGCCGAGCAGGCTGGCGGCGAGGAAGCCCAGCGGGGAATCGCCGAACTTGAGCATGTTCACGTCGACGCGGCCGTTGTGCCAGGCGATCGCGAACCAGGCCGCACCCAGCAGCACCGCCGCCAGCGCATTGCCGCCCGGCCGCGCCGGCCACCAGTGCGCCCGCGTCGCCGCCAGCGCGCCGATCGCGAAGAAGCACAGCGCCACCGGCAACACATCCAGCGAGAACGGCAGGCGCATGTCCTGCCCCGGAAACCAGCAGGCCCAGCCCCAGGCCAGCGGCAGCGACAACCCGGCCAGGGCCGGCACCGACAGCGTCCGGCGCAGGGCCAGGTACGCCAGCGTGGTCACGAACAGCGCCGGCAGGAACCACAGCGCCGGCATCACGTAGAGCTTGGGGCCGATGCCGCTGACCAGGCCCAGCAGCGGCTCCCACCACGGCCGGTCGCCCCACAGTTGCGCCTTGCTGCCGATATGCCGGGTCAGCATCCAGTACGCGTAGGCGACGAAGAAGAATGCCACGTACGGCAGCAGCAGGCTGCGCGCCAGCTTGCCGACCGTGGCCAGGGTCAGCGGGCGATTGCCGAAGGCTTCGCCGACCCAGCCCGACAACAGGAAGAACATCGGCACGTGGAAGCTGTAGGCCAGGATCACGTAGGCATGCGGAATGCCCTTGGCATGGCCGAACACCACCAGCAGGATCGCCAGCGCCTTGGCCGCATCGATGCGTGCATCGCGCGGCGCCCCCGTGCGTGCGCTGCGCGCCTGCGCCGGCACGGACGCGGAAACGGCCGTGGCGGGGGCGCTCATGCCGGCACCGCCGGAATGCGCGCGGCCGGCGCCGTCGGTGCCGCGGGCAGCGCCGGTGCATCGCGCAGGCGCGGTGTCATCTGCCACAGGCAACCGCACACGAACCACCACAGCGCCGCGGTCTTGATCGAGAAGTAGCCGTTGGAGACCAGCAGGCTCAGCGAGAACGCAAAGATCAGCAGGTTCTTGAACAACTGCCCTTCGATGGTGCGCATCAGCATCGCGAACGAATAGGCCAGCAGGAACGCCAGCACCAGCAGCACCGACTGCGAGGAGATGAAGTAGGCGATGCCGCTGTCGAAGTAGCGGTACGGCTGGTCCATGTCCAGCCCCATCCACGCATCGGCGCTCATCCTGCGGATCGAATCGACGGTGAAGAACACCCGCCCCAGCGTGGTGTCCTCGTAGCTCTGGATGCCCGAGGCCCACACCAGCAGCCACGCACCGCCCATCACCGCGAAGAAGATCAAAAAGCCCAGGCGCTGGTCCATGCGCAGCAGCAACGGGCTCAGCAGCGCCATCATCACGCAGGTACCGGCGGCCAGGCGCCCGTCCGAGGCCACGATCAGGAAGCCGATCATCGCCACCGACGCGACGATCGCCCACGGCCGCATCCAGCGCCAGAAGGTCAGCAGGATGGCGGTGAAGAAGATGATGAAGTTGCCCATCGTCACCGGCTCGATGAACACCGAGGAGGCGCGTGGCAGGTTCGACGACGGCAGGAAGTTGCGTGCGCCCGGGCGTGTCGCGCTGACGAACAGATTGCTGTCCTGGTTCCAGAAGCTCGACGCGCTGGCGCCGCGCGCATTGACGAAATAGCTCTTGGGGTTGACCACGTCGCCGTAGACCTTGGGCAGCGCCAGTTCGAACACCGCCACCAGCGACACCAGCAGCGCCATGCGCACGAACATGCGCGGCAACGAGCCGGTATAGGCGGCACCGAGCAGCAGGAAGGCAAACGGAATCAAGGCATCGCGGAAGAACTTCGGATCCAGCGACCAGGCCATGAACAGGCGCACCAGCATCAGCAGCGCCAGCAAGGCGATCCCGGTGAACACCATCGCCATGCGCTTGCGGTCCAGCGCGCGCAGGCCGAGCAGGAAGCAGGCGGCATAGACCGCCAGTTCCACCACATAGGTCATCGCCGGGCTGACCCGGAACACCTTGGCGTTGATCACCGCCAGCACGAAGTTGTAGCCGATGGCGAACAGCAGCACGAGCTCGATCAGCAGGTTGCGGCGCTGCTCGCGCAGCGGCATGGCCGGCGCACTCAGCATGCGTACCTCGCTGCGATGGCGGCGCAGCGCGCGCCGCCCCTGCGGTGGACCGGCGCCAGGCACGGCGCCGGCGTGCGGCGCGCGATGCCGTTCGGCGTACGCAGGGCTGGAACGACGGCGACGCGGGGGCGACGCCGGCGCTGCTCACGGTCGGCGGGAAGAAAACGCATCGGGCGCATCAGTAGGCGGTCTTCTGCCCGAGCACCTTGAACGCGGTCAGCACGATGATCCGCGTGTCCAGCCACAACGACCAGCGGCGGATGTAGTCCAGGTCGTACTGGATGCGCTTCTTCATCGTGCGCAGCTCCGGGGTCTCGCCGCGGAAGCCGTTGACCTGCGCCCAGCCGGTGATGCCAGGCTTGACGTAATGCCGCTGCATGTAGTGGTTGATCAGCTTCTCGTAGTGGGTGTTGTGCTGCGCCGCGTGCGGACGCGGCCCCACCACCGACATGCTGCCGCCGAGCACGTTGAACAGCTGCGGCAACTCGTCCAGGCTGGTGCGGCGCAGGAACGCGCCGAAGCGGGTCACCCGGCTGTCGCCGCGCGTGGCCTGCACCACCACCTCGCTGGGCTCCTGCTGCACGCGCATGGAGCGGAACTTGTACATGTAGAACTCGCGCCCGCCCAGGCCGTGGCGGCGCTGGCGGAAGAACACCGGGCCCGGCGAGCTCAGCTTCACGCCCACCGCGATCGCCAGCATCAGCGGCCACAGCATGGCCAGCGCGGCCAGGGCCACCAGCTTGTCCTGCAGCGCCTTGGCGACCACGAAGTAGGTGTTGCGATCCACCCCGCCCTGGCGCAGGTTGATCACCGGCACGTTGCCGATCTGGTCGCCGGACTGGTTGAGCATGCCGAAGTCGAACAGGTCCGGGATCAGCCGGACCTGGATCGGATAACGGTCCATGCGCTGCAGCAGCTGCTTGATGTGGTCGCGCTCGCCCAGCGGCAGCGAGATCCACACCTGCTCGACCTGGTGGTCGTCAAGGTAGTCGATCAGCGCGTCCGCGGTGCCCTCTCCGAGGCACTGCAGCCTCTGCGGATGGTCGGCCACCGACAGGTCGTAGTCGCTGCTGAAATAGCCCACCACCTGCATGCCCACCCAGGGGTTGCGGCTCAGGTAGTTGTGGATCTTCACCACCGGATGGCGCAGGCCGACCACCACCACCCGCTGCACGTCCACGCCTTCGGAGCGCAGGCGGTTGAGCACGCCGCGCACCACCGTGCGCGAGAGCAGCAGCGTCGCCAGGCTGGTGACGAACCAGGTGCCGATCCACAGCCGCGAGACCTGCTGGCCGAACTGCACCACGAAGGCGTGCACCGCGAACAGCGCGAACACGCCGCCGCAGGCCAGGCTCAGCACTAGCATCTCGCGCAGCAGGCCACGCCCGCGCCAGCTGCGGTACAGCGGGAACAGCGCGAAGCAGATCACCGCGTACAGCAGGGTGGTGCCGATCGCCACCCGATACGCCGGTTCCGGCATCCAGGTGCCGAACAGCAACCGGTGGGTCAGCAAGGCGCCGCCGACCATGACGGTCAGGTCGGACACGCGCAACAGGATGTCTGCCGCGGCCGCGTACTTGGACAGCATGCGCGGCGAGGAGGTCGTATAGGTGGCGCTACTCAGGTCTGCCAAAAGCATGATCGGGATTCCTATCCAAACCCGGTCGATCGGCATGCGGGGGAACATGCGACGCCGCCGGGCCTCGATTTCGCCTGCCTGTGGACCGCTGCGGCGCCTCCCTCGCCGACCCCAGGTCCACGGCAGCCCGTGACTACTTCAACAGAAGAACGTCTTCGTACAACCGCGCTGGAAAATAATGGAGCACCTCATTGCCTAGCTGAACCACGAATCACCTCACTGAAGACTGTGCGTCGAACCGATGCCGATGTGTGCGTTGTGGCACGCGCTCGCGCACTGCGCGGTGCGGCGCGCCATGGCGCTGCGACATCTCATGCCGAGGCCGCCGCCGCGGCTTCGGCTTCGCGGATGAAGTAGCGCACCAGCGCCACCGCTACCGCCAGGAACAGGCCGAACACGAAGGCCAGCGCCAGGCCGAGCAGCTTCTTCGGCGAGCTCGGCTTGCCCGGCACATCGGCGCGGTCGACGATCGAAATGTTGTTGGTGCCCACGTTGCCGACCACGCCGATCTCCTTGTAGCGCTGCAGCAGCGCGTCGTAGAGCTGGCGGTTGGTATCGGCCTCGCGGCGCAGCATGGTGTAGCGGATGCTGCGGGTCTGCAGGTCCAGTTCGTCGTTCTTCAGGGCCGCGATGCGGTCGCTGAGCAGCGTCTCCTGCTGCCGCGCCGCCTCATAGTCGTTCTTCAGCGCGCTGCGGATATTGGCGATCTCGTTGGCGATCTGCCGCTTGGTCTCGGCGATCTGGTTCTGCAGGCGCTGCATTTCCGGGTAACCGGGCTGGAACGTGGCCAGCTTCTGCTGGTAGTCGGCGGTCAGCTTGGCCTGTTCGGTGCGCAGGCTCTGGATCAGCGGACTGCTGACCACCTGCGGCAGGCCCATGCCGTCGCCGATGCCGGCCTGGCGCCAGGCCGCCTCGGCCTTGATCCGCGCATCCTGTGCCGCGGCCAGGCGCACATTCAGCTCGCTCATGTTCTGCGTCGGCAGCGACGGCTTGTCCTCGCCCATCGACACGATCTGTTCCTGGCTGGAATAGTCGACCGCGTTCTTCTCCGACTCCTCGACCTTGTCGCGCAGCTGCGCCAGGCGTTCGGACAGGTAGCGCGCAGCGAAGGAAGACGCCTGCAGGCGGCGTTCCTGGGTCGAGGCGATGAACATCTTGGCGTAGGTGTTGGCCACGCGCGTGGCCAGCACGCGATCGGGGGAATCGAAGTTGATCCGCACCAGGCGCGAATCGCGGACCGGCTCGATGGTCAAGGCATCCAGCACCGGGCCGACCAGCGCATTCTCGGCCGCCGCGGCACGTGCCTGCGGCGTCGGCGCACGCCCGTCGCCGTTGTCCTGCAGCTTCTCCAGGGCTTCGTCGACCAGCGGCTTGAACGCCGGGGCCTCGGTCAGCTTGGCCTCGCGGATCACCTGCCGCGCCAGCGAACGGCTGCCGAGCAGTTCGTACTGGGTCTGGTAGAAGTCGCGATCCTGCGGCGATTCCACCGGCATCAGGTTGGCGACGTTGGCGACGTTGAGCGATTCGCGCTCGATCTGCAGCACGCTGGTGGCGCGGTACTTCGGCGTCATCAGCAGGATCACCAGCAGCGCCAGCAGCACTACGGCTCCGGTGATGCCGACGATCAGCCAACGCTGCCGGTACAGCGCATTCCAGTAATCCAGCAGGCCGATGTCGGCCGGGCTCAGCGGGGCGCCCACGGGACGCGCATGCGACGCGGAGGCGGGAGGCAAGGTGGAGGCGCTCATCGGTAGGCCCTCCAGACCATCACGAACGGGGTCAGTTGCACCACGGTGCGCAGCAGCACCAGCGCATCGGAGCGGTACACCACCACGATGTCGCCGCCGTAGATCGCCGGGTCGGGCGCGGCACCCTTCTGGATATCGCGCAGGTCGAAACGCGCCAGCATCTTCTGTCCGCCGACGGTGCGGAACACCACCACGTTGCCGCGGCTGGCCACATCGCTGACGCCCTTGCCCAGCGCCAGTGCCTGCTGCAGGGTCAGCGCCGAGCCCTGGATGGGATAGATGCCCGGCTCGCTGACCGCGCCAGTGACCGTGACCCGGTTGCCGGTGAACTCGTCGACCAGCACCGACACCTGCGGGTTCTGCAGATAGCCGTTGCGGTAGCGATCGGCGATCTCCTTCTGCAGGGCGTTGACGCTGGAGCCGGCGGCCTTGACGTCGCCGATCAGCGGCAGCGAGATGCGGCCCTCATTGTCCACCCGCACCTGGCGCTCCAGGTCGTCGACCTGGAACACCTTGACCGTGAGCAGGTCGCCCGGGCCAAGCAGGTATTCCGGCTTGCCCATGGACGCGGCAAGCGGATCGCCCGGCGGCAGATCCGACCGCATTGCCGGCCCGCTGTTGCATGCCGACAGCAGCGCCAGGCAGAAAAGGGCCAGCGCCCAATGGAAGGTCACGGAGAGTTTACCCATGCGCGATGCTGATGCCCTCTGTCGATTGGTTTTCGAAGCGCCGCACTCGCCCAGCCGGCCAGGGTTCCGTCCCGGCCGGAGGATGATCACGGTGTCAATTCCTGCCCGGGACGAATGGCCCTGGCCAACAGCGAAGCTTCGTGTTGCAACGCACTATGGCACAGCCATCTGCCGTCACCAAGGCGTTACCCGACATTTTTTTGACGCAGTAACAGGAGGGTTCAACTACATGTCCAGCGATTCAGCCTAGCAAGCATCCGTGAACGTTCCATCCACGTGATGTTAACGTGACCAATGTCAATGCATTGACGCTGCATCGCTCCCAGTTCTGGCGCGGCTTTGCGCTCCCGCGAGGCGGTCCCGGTGCGCCGGAATGGCGCACTCCCGCGGATTTTGTCTACGGCGACGCGCTCGGCCCCCGACCGGATGTTACAGATCGCCCTGTGTGGCGCCGCCGGCACGAATCGGGCAGCCGCATCTGATCCGCATGCCCGTTCACCGGCCGCGCGTCCGCCGGCCATCCAGCGCGGCCCGAATAAAGAAAAAGGCCCATGTCGCGGACATGGGCCTTCGAAAGATGGTCGGGGTAGCCGGATTCGAACCGACGACCACTAGTCCCCCAGACTAGTGCGCTACCAGGCTGCGCTATACCCCGGTGTGTTGCGTCTCCGCCGTCGTGGCGGACCCGCCTTGCGGCGAGCTGGCGATTATAGCGGGTTTGCGGCGGCCATTCCTAGCGGCAGCGGCGGCGCCACTCAGCGCCGCAGCAATTGCAGGACTTCTTCCAGCTCCTGCCGCACCTGCTTGATGATCTGGTTGCTCAGCGCCGATTCCTGGCGGGCGCCCTCGCCTTCCAGGCGCAACCGCGCGCCGCCGATCGTATAGCCCTGTTCGTACAGCAGGCTGCGGATCTGCCGCACCATCAGCACGTCGTGGCGTTGGTAGTAGCGTCGGTTGCCGCGGCGCTTGACCGGTTCCAGGCTGGGGAATTCGGTTTCCCAATAGCGCAGCACGTGCGGCTTGACGTCGCACAGCTCGCTGACCTCACCGATGGTGAAGTAGCGCTTGGCCGGAATCGGCGGAAGTTCGCGGTTACTGCCCGGGTCCAGCATATGCCTCCACTCGCTCCTTGAGCTTCTGTCCGGGGCGGAAGGTCACCACCGTCCGCGCCGAAATCGGGATCTCTTCGCCGGTCTTGGGATTGCGGCCGGGCCGTTGGTTCTTGCGGCGCAGGTCGAAGTTGCCGAAACCGGACAGCTTCACCTGCCGCCCCTGCTCCAGCGCATCGCGCAGCACGTCGAAGAACGCATCGACGAATTCCTTGGCCTCGCGCTTGTTCAGCCCGACTTCGTCGAACAACCGCTCGGCCATTTCCGCTTTGGTCAACGCCATTGCCCTGCTATCCCCTGTCCTTCTCAACCACGCATCCGCGCGTCGTGTTCCCGCGCCAGCGCGGCCACCGCATCGGCGACCACCGCCTCCACGTCGCGGTCTGTCAGAGTGCGCGTGTTGTCCTGCAAAATCAAGCCCATAGCGAGACTCTTGCAACCAGCCTCGACCCCCGCGCCAACGTAGCGGTCGAACAGCACCACCTCGCGCAGCAAGGGTCCCACCGCCGCGCGCACGCTGCGCGCCAGCGCCGCCCAGCTCACCGCGTCCGGCACCACGAAGGCCAGGTCGCGGCGCACCGACGGGTACCGCGACAGCTCGGCGGCACGCGGCAGGGCGCGCGCGGCCAGCGGCGCCAGGTCCAGCTCGAATGCCAGCACATCGACGTCGATCTGCATCGCCTGCAGCAGCCGCGGGTGCAGCTGGCCGATCCAGCCGATCCTCACGTCGTCGCGATAGACGTCGGCCGAGCGGGTCGGATGCGCGAACGGATGCGTCGACGGGCGGTAGTCCAGACGAGCGCCGGATGCCGCAGCCAAGGCCTCCAGGTCGCCCTTGAGGTCGTGGAAGTCGACCTTGCGCGCCGGCAGGCCCCACTGCAGGGCATCGGCATCACCACACACCGCGGCCGCCACCCGCTGGGTCTCGATCGGCGCGGCGCCGGCCTGCGCTGCCGCGGCGAACGCCTTGCCCAGCTCGAACAGGCGCACGCGCCCGGCCTGGCGCGCGGCGTTGCGACCCAGCGCGGCCACCAGCCCCGGCAACAGCGACGGACGCATCACTGCCAGCTCGGCGCTGAGCGGATTGGCCAGCGCCACGCGCCCGTCGTGCAGGCCCCATTGGTCCAGCAGCGCGGCATCGACGAAGGCGTAGTTGATGGTGTCCAGCAGGTCGCGGGCCAGCAGCTGCCGGCGCACGCTGCGCTCGTCCAGCTGGGTCTCGCTGTCCATGGCGATGCGGGTGGCGCCGCCGGGCAAGGTGGTCGGCAGGCGGTCGTAGCCGTGAATGCGCGCCAGTTCCTCGATCAGGTCCTCTTCGATGGCGATGTCGAAGCGACGGCTCGGCGCGGTGACCTGCCAGCCATCGGCCGCGGCGGCCACGTCCATGCCCAGCGCGCGCAGGATGCGCTCCACGTCGGCATCGGCGATCTCGATGCCGAGCACGCGCAGGATGCGCGCGCGGCGCAACGCGATCGGCGCCGGCGTCGGCAGGAACGCCGGCAACTCGGCCTCGACCACCGGACCGGCACGCCCGCCGGCCAGCTCTAGCACCAATCGCGTGGCCAGTTCCAGCGCGTGCCGCGGCAGCGCCGGGTCCACGCCGCGCTCGAAGCGGTGGCCGGCATCGGTGTGCAGGCCGAGCTTGCGGCCGCGGCCCATGATCGCCGCCGGGGCGAAATGCGCGGCTTCCAGGAACACGTGCCGGGTGGTCTCGGTGACGCGGGTGGCGTGGCCGCCCATCAGCCCGGCCAGTGCCACCGGCCGATCGGCGTCGGTGACCAGCAGGAAGCCCGGATCCAGCGCGGCCTCGCGGCCATCGAGCAGGGTCAGGGTCTCGCCGGCGCGTGCGTGACGCACGCCGATCGGACCCTGCAACGTCTCCAGGTCGAAGGCATGCATCGGCTGCCCCAGTTCCAGCATCACGTACTGGGTGATGTCCACCAGCAGCGACACCGGACGCACGCCGCTGCGGCGCAGGCGCTCGGCCATCCACAGCGGCGTCTTCGCCGCCGGATCCAGGTCCTCGACCACGCGGCCGCAGTAACGCGGCGCATCGGCGCCCGCCTCCAGCGTCACCGGCAGCGTGCGCTCGCTGCTCACCGCGGCCGGCGTTACCACCAGCGGCAGCACGTCGCTGCCGCAGGCCGCGGCCACGTCGTAGGCGATGCCGCGCACGCCGAAGCAATCGGCGCGGTTGGGGGTGAGCTTGATCTCGATGCTGGCGTCGGGCAGGCCCAGATACTCGGTCAGCGCCTGGCCGATCGGCGCATCGTCGGGCAGTTCGAACAGGCCGGACGCGTCGCTGTCCAGGCCCAGTTCCTTGGCCGAGCAGAGCATGCCGTTGGACGCGACCCCACGCAGCTTGGCAGGCTTGATCGCGATGCCGCCGACCTGGGCGCCGACCAGCGCCAGCGGCGCGACCAGTCCTGCGCGCGCATTCGGCGCGCCGCAGACGATCTGCAGCAGCTCGCCCTGCCCGGCATCGACCCGGCACACCTGCAGCCGGTCGGCCTCGGGATGCGGCGCCGCCTCGACGATCCGCGCCACCACCACCTGCTGCAGGCCGTCGCCGAGCGGCACGACCTCCTCGACCTCAAGGCCGATGGCGGTCAGGGTCGCGGTGAGCTGCTCACGCGAGGCCTGGGTCGGAACGTGGCTGCGCAGCCAGTTTTCGCTGAATTTCATTGGGGAGCCGGGATTGGGAATTCGGGATTGGGGATTCGTAAGAGCGGGTCAAGCGAGATCCGGAAGCAGCGTGGACCCGCTTTCGCGAATCCCCAATCCCGAATCCCGAATCCCCGCCCTCAAGCAAACTGCCGCAGGAACCGCACGTCGTTCTCGAAGAAGGCGCGCAGGTCGTTGACGCCGTAGCGCAGCATCGCGAAGCGCTCCACGCCCATGCCGAAGGCGAAGCCGGTGTAGCGCTCCGGGTCGATGCCGACGTTGCGCAGCACGTTCGGGTGGACCATGCCGCAGCCGAGCACTTCCAGCCAGCGGGTGCTGCCGTCGGGCTGCTGCCAGGCGATGTCGACCTCGGCACCAGGCTCGACGAAGGGGAAGTAGCTGGGGCGGAAGCGCATCTGGAAATCGCGCTCGAAGAACGCGCGCACGAACTCGGCCAAGGTGCCCTTGAGGTCGGCGAAGGTTGCGTGCTCGTCGACCAGCAGGCCTTCGACCTGGTGGAACATCGGCGAATGGGTCTGGTCGCTGTCGCTGCGGTAGACCTTGCCGGCGGCGATCATGCGCAGCGGCGGCGCATGCTCCCCCATGTAGCGCACCTGCACGCCCGAGGTATGGGTGCGCAGCAGGCGGCCGTCGCCGAAATAGAAGGTGTCGTGCATCGCCCGCGCCGGGTGATGCGGCGGGAAATTCAACGCCTCGAAGTTGTGCCAGTCGTCCTCGATCTCGGGGCCGTCGGACAGTTCGTAGCCCAGCCGCGCGAAGATCTCGGTGATGCGCTCCAGCGTGCGGGTGACCGGGTGCAGCCCACCGCGTTCGCCGCGCCGCCCTGGCAGGGTCACGTCGATGCGCTCCTCGGCCAGGCGTGCGTCCAGCGCCACAGTCTCCAGCAGCGTACGGCGCTCGGCTAGCGCGGCGGACACCGTGTCGCGCGCGCGGTTGATCGCCTCGCCGGCCAGCTTGCG
Source organism: Xanthomonas indica (assembly GCF_040529045.1). Classification (NCBI taxonomy): domain Bacteria; kingdom Pseudomonadati; phylum Pseudomonadota; class Gammaproteobacteria; order Lysobacterales; family Lysobacteraceae; genus Xanthomonas; species Xanthomonas indica. The sequence continues at coordinate 3,546,840 of NZ_CP131914.1, forward strand.
CTGCTCCGGCGCCAGCGCGCCGAGCTGCTTGAGCTGGGCGGTGATGCTGCCGCTCTTGCCGAGCAGCGCGACCCGCAGTTGCTCCAGCGCCTCCGGGCTCTGCGCCGCGGCGATGTCCGCTAGCGCCTGCCCGCTCAGGGAATCGATCTCACTCATTGCACTCGCGCCTCACTGCTCCGGCCGAACCGCGGCCACCGTGTCCCGCCGATGCGGGACCTCACACCTACCCGGCGGGCATCCCGCATCGGGACGCCCAAAAACGCAAAAGGGGAAGGACTTGCGCCCTTCCCCCTGCATGCCTGCGATTGCTCCCGCCGAAACCCCGCACATGGACGTGCGGGTTTCTGCGGGGACTCGCACTTATGCCGCCAGCGCGCCCTTCGCCTTCTCCGCCAGGGCGGCAAAGCCCTGCGCGTCGTGCACGGCGATGTCCGCCAGCACCTTGCGGTCGAGGGTGATGCCGGCCTTGAGTAGGCCGTTCATGAAGCGGCTGTAGCTCATGCCGTTGATGCGGGCCGCCGCATTGATGCGGGTGATCCACAGCGAACGGAAATTGCGCTTCTTCTGCTTGCGGCCGATGTAGGCGTACTGCTGCGCCTTGATCACCGCCTGCTTGGCGACGCGGAAGACCTTGCGACGGGCGTTGTAGTAGCCCTTGGCGAGGTTCAGAACTTTCTTGTGACGACGGCGCGCCTGGACGCCACGCTTGACTCGAGCCATGGTTCAGTCCTCAGAGGTAGGGAAGCATACGATCCAGACGGCCTGCGTCCTCGGCACGGACGTGGTTCGTCTGCCGCAGGTTGCGCTTCCGCTTGGTCGCTTTCTTGGTGAGGATGTGGCTACGGTTGGCGTGGCCGGCCTTGTACTTGCCGGAGGCGGTCTTGCGGAAACGCTTGGCCGCCGCCCGGTTGGTCTTGATCTTGGGCATTGCAATGTCCTTGATGGTGTTTTGTCACTGGTCAGGGCGGTGGCTGCGCCACACTTTCCGTCCGTGCCCTTACCGGCTTGTAAGCCCTTGATCCAATGAGGATCCGGGCGGGTCCTGTTGCCGCGCGAGCGGCAAACCCGATGAACTGGGCCGCGCATTATGCCAGGGCTTGGAATGCCTTGCAAATCATGCAGTTCGACTGGCGCTTGCGCGCCGGGATTCGGGATTCGGGATTCGGGAAGACTGCGCGACGAGTGGCCACGCCGCACCCTCGCAGCAGCGCTGCGCTAGGAGGTCAGAAGGGACTGGGCACAGGGACCGGGAAACCGCGCCCTCACCTGCGGCGGGGCGCGATCCTGGGCTGCGCTCCGCGGATCAGCGCTTCTTCGGCGCGATCATCATCACCATCTGCCGGCCTTCCAGGCGCGGGCGCGATTCGATGACGATGTCCTCGCCCAGGTCGGCCTCGATCCGCGCGGCCATTTCGCGACCGAGCTCCTGATGGCTCATCTCGCGACCGCGGAAGCGGATGTTGACCTTGACCTTGTCGCCCTCTTCGAGGAAGCGGCGCATGTTGCGCAGCTTGATCTGGTAATCGCCCTCGTCCGTGACCGGACGGAACTTGATTTCCTTGATCTCGACCTGCTTGGTCTTTTTCTTGGCTTCGTTGGCCTTCTTCTGCTGCTCGAACTTGAACTTGCCGAAGTCCATGATCTTGCAGACCGGCGGGTCGGCCTGCGGCTGGATCTCGACCAGATCCAGACCGTCTTCCTCGGCCATCGCCAGCGCTTCGTCGCGGCTCAACACGCCAACCATCTCGCCGTCTGCGCCGATCACGCGCACGCGCGGCACGCGGATCTCTTGGTTCTTGCGGTTCTGTTTGTTGTCAGGGGTACTGATGTTGCAATCTCCCAGGGGAATCGGACTGGCGCGAACGGAGGCTCCGTCCGCGCCAGGGTGGTGTCACGCCAACTGCTCGGCGCGCAGCCGGTCGGCGAAGGCGGCGACCGACATGGTGCCCAGATCCTCCCCCGATCGCGTGCGGACCGCAATCGCGCCGTTTTCCGTCTCGCGGTCGCCCGCCACCAACAGGTACGGCACCCGCTGCAGCGTGTGTTCGCGAATCTTATAGCCGATTTTTTCGTTCCGCAAATCGGCCTCGATGCGGAAGCCTTGATTTGCAAGGAGTTTCCGCACGTTGTCTACATAGTCTGCCTGAGCATCGGTGATGTTCATGACCACGGCCTGCACCGGCGCCAGCCAGGCCGGGAACATGCCGGCATGGTGCTCGATCAGGATGCCGATGAACCGCTCCATCGAGCCGACGATGGCCCGGTGCAGCATCACCGGATGCTTCTTCTGGCTGTGCTCGTCCACGTACTCGGCGCCGAGGCGGCCGGGCATCATGAAATCCACCTGCATGGTGCCGAGCTGCCAGGTGCGGCCGATCGCGTCCTTCAGGTGGTACTCGATCTTCGGGCCGTAGAAGGCGCCCTCGCCCGGCAGCTCCTTCCACTCCACCCCGCAGGCGCCGAGCGCGGCGCGCAGCGCAGCCTCGGCCTTGTCCCAGGTCGCGTCGTCGCCGAGGCGCTTTTCCGGGCGCAAGGCGATCTTGATCTGGATGTCGTCGAAGCCGAAGTCGCCGTACACCTTCAGCGCCTGCTGGTGGAAGGCGGTGACCTCGGCCTCGATCTGCTGCTCGGTGCAGAAGATGTGGCCGTCGTCCTGGGTGAAGCCGCGCACACGCAGGATGCCGTGCAGCGCGCCGGACGGCTCGTTGCGGTGGCAGGCGCCGAACTCGCCGTAGCGGATCGGCAGGTCGCGGTAGCTGTGCAGGCCCTGGTTGAACACCTGCACGTGACCCGGGCAGTTCATCGGCTTGACCGCGTAGGTGCGCTTCTCCGACTCGGTGAAGAACATGTTGTCCTGGTAGTTGTCCCAGTGGCCGGACTTCTGCCACAGCGACACGTCCAGAATCTGCGGGCAGCGCACCTCGCCGTAGCCGCTGTCGCGGTAGACCTTGCGCATGTACTGCTCGACCACCTGCCAGATCGACCAGCCCTTGGGGTGCCAGAACACCAGGCCCGGACCCTCTTCCTGCAGGTGGAACAGGTCCTGCTGCTTGCCGATCTTGCGGTGGTCGCGCTTGTCGGCCTCTTCCATGCGCAGGATGTAGGCCTCGAGCTGCTTCTTGTCGGCCCAAGCGGTGCCGTAGATGCGCTGCAGCTGCTCGTTCTTGGCGTCGCCGCGCCAGTAGGCGCCGGAGATGCGGGTCAGCTTGAACGCCTTGAGGAAGCGCGTGTTTGGCACGTGCGGGCCGCGGCACATGTCCACGTATTCCTGGTGGTAGTACAGGCCCATCGCGGTGACGTCGTCGGGCATGTCCTCGATCAAGCGCAGCTTGTAGTCCTCGCCGCGCTGCTTGAACAGGTCGATCACCTCGGCGCGCGGAGTGACCTTCTTGATCACGTCGTAGTCCTGCGCGATCAGTTCCTGCATGCGCTTCTCGATCGCTGCCAGGTCCTCGGGGGTGAACGGGCGCTCGCTGTAGATGTCGTAGTAGAAGCCCTCGGCGATGACCGGGCCGATCACCATCTTGACCTCGGGATACAGCTGCTTGACCGCGTGGCCGACCAGGTGCGCGCAGGAGTGGCGGATGATCTCCACGCCCTCGGCGTCCTTGGCGGTGATCAGGCGCAGGCTGGCGTCGTGGTCGATGACGTCGCAGGCGTCGACCAGGCGGCCGTCGACCTGGCCGGCAATGGTGGCCTTGGCCAGGCCGGGACCGATGGACTGGGCCACGTCCATGGGGCTGACGGGATGTTCGAATTCGCGGCGGCTGCCGTCGGGGAGCGTGATCGTGATCATGGGTGTCGGAGGAAAGGGAAACGGTGGGACGGCGTCCACGCCACCGTGGTGGCAGTCGCGACTGGGCGCGGGACAGAAAGAAGGCGCCACAAGGGCGCCTGCTCGGACAGCCTTGGGCGGGAACTCACGCGAGGGCAGTGGTAGTGCTCATGTCGCACGCTCGGCCGGCGTCGCCGCGGGCCACCCATGTCCGGATCAGATAGTGGGCAGATAGTAAACCAAAAGCGACCGATTGGTCACGGGCAAGGCTGGCGCGGCCCGGGACGTGCCGTTACCGGACACCGCTGGCGTCGTTGGCGCGCCTCCAATCTCGCTGCGCCGCAGCAAGAGCTGCAGCGGCCGCCGTGGCATGCTGGGCATTCGCTTTCTCCGCATCGGACGCGCCGTCATCAAAGGCAAGGCCACATCGCTGGACATCGCCTACCTGGCAGGCGTGTCGCAACCCACCGTCTCGCGCGCCCTGCGCGGCAGCCCGGCCGTCAACGAGCAGACCCGGCGCAAGATCCTGGCGATCGCGCGCGAGCTGAACTACAAGGTCGACAAGCACGCCTCCAGCCTGCGCCTGCGCAATGCCGGCACCCTGGCGCTGCTGTTCTTCGAAGACCCGACCACCGACGACTCGCTGATCAACCCGTTCTTCCACTCGATGCTGGGGTCGATCACCCGCGCCTGCGCCCGTCATGGCTACGACTTGCTGGTGTCGTTCCAGCAACTGTCGGACAACTGGCGCGCCGACTACGGCGACAGCCAGAAGGCCGATGGGCTGATCCTGCTCGGCTACGGCGACTACCTGCAGGCGCAGCAGCGGCTGCAGCACCTGGTCGACCAGGGCACCCATTTCGTGCGCTGGGGCGCGGTGCTGCCCGGGCAGCCGGGAGTGTCGATCGGCAGCGACAACTTCCAGGGCGGCCACGACATCACCGCGCACCTGCTGGCGCAGGGCCGCCGTCGCATCGCCTTCCTCGGCGACGCCTCCAACCATTACCCCGAATTCCTGGAACGCTACCGCGGCCATCTGCAGGCGCTGCGCGCGGCCGGCGCCGACGCCACGCCGGCACTGCAGGTCGATGCGATCACCACCGAACAGTCCGGCTACGAGGCGGCCCTGGCCCTGCTCGGCGGCGGCGAGCGTTTCGATGCGCTGTTCGCCGCCAGCGACCTGATCGCGATCGGCGCGTTGAAGGCCTTGCGCGAGCACGGCCTGCGCGTGCCCGAGGACGTGGCCCTGGCCGGCTTCGACGATATCCCGGTCGCCGCCAGCGTCGATCCGGCGCTGTCGACGGTGCAGCAGGACACCAAGCTGGCCGGTGCGGTGCTGGTGGACACCTTGCTGGCGCAGATCGCCGGGCAGCCGGTGAGCAGCCGCACCCTGCCGGTCACGCTGGCGCTGCGCGGCTCCTCGCTGCGCAGCTGACGCGGTCGATTTGGGTCACGGCAGCGCCCCCGGCGCTCAGCGGGCCGGGGCATCAAGACCGTGACGCAGGCGCGGGGACGCAGCGCCAGCCCCCGCCGCGCTCAGGGCGCCGGCGCGACGCCGTCCTTGGCCGCCATCAGCCAGCGCAGCCGCGCGCGCAGGTCCGGGCGCACGATCGGCGCATCGGACAGGAACACGCGCACGCCGTGTGCCGGCACCTCGGCGCGCAACGCATGGGACACCTCGGTGGCGCTGCCGTCGAAGCCGTCGTGCCAGGTGCCGGGCTGCAGGTAGCGGCGCACCTCCAGCGTGCGTGGCGCGTCGCTCTTGTTCAGCAGCACCAGCGCGGTCTGGGTGCTGCCCGCGTGCTGGAACACCCGGTAGAACACCGCCTCGTCGCCGGACAACTGCAGGTCGAGCTGCAGGCCGCGCTGCAGCGCCGGGCTGCGCTGGCGCAGCGTGGCGATGCGCCGCAGCGGCGCGAAGATCGGGCTGGACGGGGCGGCATCCACCCGCTCCTGGCCGAAGTAGTTGCGGTTGCCGGCATGCTCCGCGCGGCCACGCATGAAGCCGGTCTCCGAGCCGTAGTAGATCACCGGGATGCCGCGCGCGGTGAACAGCCAGTTGTGCGCGTCGATGAAACCGGCGTCGCTGGCGTCCAGTCGCGCCATGTCGTGGTTGTCGTAGAAGGTCATCAGCTCGTACGGATTGGCGTACGGGCCGCGCTCCAGGTACAGCGCCGGCTGCAGCGTCTCGTAGCCGCGCCGGGCGTGGCCGAACGTCGCCGCCAGCGCCTGCTTGAGCGGGAAATCCAGCACGCTGACGCCGGCGTTGCCGGCCCAGGTGTGGCCGGCGATCTTGTGCGCGTTGTAGTCGAAGTCCTCGCCGAACATGAACATGCCCGGGCGCTGCGCGCGGATGCGGCGCACGAACTCGTGCCAGAAGCTGTCCGGCATCCAGCCGATGGTGTCGATGCGGAACGCGTCGGCGCCCTGCCCCAGCCATTGCGAGTAGGCGCCGACCAGATACTCCATCACCGCCGGGTTGCGCTCATTGAAATCGGACAATTGCGCCAGGTTGCCGCTGGTGTTGTAGAACGCGTGCAGCGGGTTGTGCGCCGGGTCGAGCCTGGACGGCGGCAGGTTCTGGTGATCGGCGATGAGCTTGCCGTCGCGGTCGAACACCTGGCCGAACATCGGCTGGCGCTTGGGCATGGTCCAGGCCGGCGAGCCGTGGTTGCCGACGATGTCCAGCACCACCTTCAGCTGCTGCGCGTGCATCGCCTGGGTGAAGCCGGCGAAATCCAGGCCCGGGCTCGGCAGATGCTCGTCGAGCTTGTAGAAGTTGACGCCCCAGTAGCCGTGGTAGCCGGTCTTGCCGCGGTCGCTCAGCGAGCTGCCCCAGGTGATCGGCTTGCCGCCGGTGAAGGCCTCGTCCGGGTTGTCGACGATCGGGGTGATCCACACCGCGCCGAACCCCAGGTCGCGGATGTAGCCGGCGTTGTCGACCACGCCCTTGAAGTCGCCGCCGAGGTAGCCGATGTTGTCGCTCTCGCCCGGCGGCGCCGGGATCGGGATGTCGAAGGTGCGATGCGCGCCGCCCTGGTCACGATGATCGTTGCCCGGGTCGCCGTTGACGAAGCGATCGGTGACCACGAAATACACCGCCTCGCTGGCAAACGGCTCCAGCGTGCCGTAGAACTCCTCCTGCGCCGGCGCCTGGGCCTGCGCCGATGCAGCGCAGGCACCCAGCAGGGCCAGCGCCAACAGCGACATCCGATCGATCATGCATTCGCTCCCGAATCCGACGGCACCCACAGCACGCACAGCGCCGCCACCAGCAGGCTGCCGCCGCCGATCGCCAGCGCGTACAGCGGCCGGCCGCCGAGCCAGTGCGTGAGCACGAAGCCCAGCACGCTGACCGCGACCAACTGCGGGATCACGATGAAGAAATTGAAAATGCCCATGTACACGCCCATCTTCGCCGCCGGCACACTGTCCGACAGCAAGGCGTAGGGCAGCGACAGGATCGAGGCCCAGGCGAAGCCCACGCCGACCATCGACAGCAGCAGCCACTGCGGATCGCGGATCCACAGGAACGACAGCAGGCCGGCCGCGCCCAGGCACAGGTTGAGCAGATGGCTCATGCGCAGCCCACAGGCGCGCACTAGCAGCGGAATGGCGATCGCGGCCAGTGCGGCGAAGCCGTTGTAGGCGGCGAACAGCACGCCGACCCAGTTTGCCCCGTCGTTGTAGGCGGCCGAGGTCGCATCGTGGGTGCCGTAGTGGGTCTGGGTGACCGCGGCGGTGGTATAGATCCACATCGCGAACAGGGCGAACCAGGAGAAAAACTGCACCCAGGCCAGGCGCCGCATCGCCTGCGGCATGGTCTGCAGATCGCAGACGATGGACGCCAGCATGTGCCCACGGCGCAGGCGCGGCGCCATGCCCTGCAGCACGCCGTAGCCGAGGCACAGCCCGGCCAGCACGTAGAGCATGCGATCGCCATCGCTGAAGGCGATGGCCACCGCCCCGGCGATGCCCACCGCGCACCACAGCGCAGCGGCGCCATCGACACGGCGCGGTTGCGCCGCCGTGGCGACGTCGCAGCCGTGCAGGTCCTCGGGTGGATACTCGCGGGTGCGCAGCACGGTCCAGCCGATGGACAGGAACAACACCGCGCCGCCGAGATAGAACGCGTAGCGCACCGTTGCCGGCACCTCGCCGGGAGCGGCGGTGTTGCTCACGCCCCAATGCGCCAACAGCCACGGCAGCATGCTCGCCACCACCGCGCCGACGCCGATGAAGAAGCTCTGCATCGCATAGCCGCTGGCGCGCTGGCGCGGCGGCAGCTGGTCGCCGACGAACGCACGGAACGGCTCCATCGAGATGTTGATCGAGGCGTCGAGCACCCACAGCATCCCGGCCGCTACCCACAGCGCCGGCGAGTTCGGCATCACCAGCAAGGCGAGCGTGGTGAACAGCGCGCCGACCATGAAGTACGGCCGACGCCGGCCGAAGCGGTTCCAGGTGCGGTCGGACAGGTAACCGACGATGGGCTGCACGATCAGGCCGGTCAGCGGTGCGGCGATCCACAGTCCCGGCACCTGCTCCATGTCCGCGCCCAGGGTCTGGAAGATGCGGCTGGCATTGGCGTTCTGCAGGGCGAAGCCGAACTGGATGCCCAGGAAACCGAAACACATGTTCCAGATCTGCCAGAACGACAGCGCCGGCTTGGCGCGGGCCACGTCCCTCATGGGCGACCTCCAGCAGCGCCGATCGGCGCGATCAACAGTGCGGCGACGTCGGCGGCATTGACCACGCCATCGGCGCCGCCCTGCCCTCCTGTGTAGCGCGCGAAGTGCTGCAGCGCACTCATGTTCGCCGCCGGCACCAGCCGTGCGCGACAGCGCTGCCCGGCCTGCAGCGTGAACACCGCAGCAGTGGAGGTCTGCTCGCCCACGCTGTGCGGCATCACCAGCGGCTGCGTCTGCGGTGGCGCCGCGCCGCACTGCACCTGCAGGCGCTTGACCGCCGCGGTGACACCAGTGTTGATCGGGCCATGTGCATTGACGTAGCGCAGGCTCAGCCGGTACGCGCCATCGCGCGGCGCCGTCCACGTCCAGGCGTCGGCACCGTCCACGCGCGCAACGTCGCCGACGCAGACGGTGGGACTGTGCAGCGCTTCCCAACGCGTCCCGCGCCGGGTCAGGCTCAGGCACTGCACGCGCTCGGACAGCGGCAGCAGCGCGCCGTCGGCATTCCCGGTGTGCGCCTGCCCATCGACATACAGCACTGTGTCCGCGGCCGCCTGCACGCGCCAGCCTTGCGCTTCGCGCCGCACCTGCGGTGCCGACGGTGCCAGCGGCGCGAAGGCGTCTTCGGCCGTCAGCATCTGCAGGGGTGCGCTGCCGCTTTGGTGCGGCACCAGGTCGACGGTGGTCACGCCGTCCTGACGCCGGGTCTTGCCGGCAATCAGCAGATCGCCCTGCAACTGCGCCGGCCGCCGCAGCACGATGCGCCGGTCCTGCAGCTGCAACGCGATTTCCTGGCGCTCGCCGAACAGCAGCGGCACCAGGCTGGTCGGCAACTTGGGCAGCACGCGGCCGTCGTCCTCCACGCCGAACACGCCCTCGATCACCATCGCCAGGTAGCCGGCCACCGACCAGAGTTGCCGGGGCGAATTGACCACCGGGCCGCTGAGCGGACCGTCGTCGACATGCGCGGCCTGGCTCAGGAACTCGTAGTTCTCCATGTTCGAGCCGGCCAGCGCGGCACCGCGCAGCAGCGAGCGCACTTCCAGGTCGATGCGCGCACTGTCGTCGGTGTGCCGCGCCGCGCGTAGCGCATAGGCGCTGACGAACGGCCAGATCGCCCGGTTGTGGTAGATCGGCACCTCGCGCTGCTGCGGCCACACCACCGGGCTGCCCGCCTCCACCGCGGGATAGCGCGCCAGCGCCTGGCGCGCGCGCTCGGGCGGCAGCACGTCGGCCAGCACCGCCAGCGACAGGCCCAGCAGATCGTAGCGTTCGTAGCGCACCGGGTGCTCGGCCGTGCCGATGTAGCTGACGTAGCTGCCGCGGTCCTCGCGCCAGAAGCGCTGCGCGATCGCCTGGCGCAGCGCATCGGCCCAGCCGGCGTAGCGCATGGCCGCCTGCGTGTCGCCCTGCTCCCGCGCCAGGCGCTCGCCCAGGCGCAGCGCCTGGTAGTGCAGCACGTTGGTCGACAGCGCGAAGGAACTGGCGATGAAGCCGACGTCCTCGCGGGTCCAGGCCGGATAGGTCTGCTCGCGCCAGTCCAGGAACGAGGTCTCGCCACGGTACAGGCCGATGCGCGGGTCGAACGCAAACGCGCGGTCCTGCGCCAGCGTGGCGGCAAGCGCGGCGCGGGTGTCGGCGGCGAAGCCCGGTTCGTCCAGCAGGTGTCGTGCGGCCAGGAACCACACCACGCGATCGCTGCTCACCGGCCAACTGCCGCCGGAGCCGGTGTCCTGCGCCACGAACAGCCCCGGCAGCGCGTCGGCGCCACGCATCGGCGACAGCTTGAAGCGCAGCGAGCGCCGCGTGCGCTCCGGATCCAGCCGCGCCAGGGCCAGGTCCGCGGCATAGCTGACGTCGCGGGTCCACACATAGGGCCAGCGCTCGCCGGTCTGGTAGCAATCGCACGGCAACGGCTTGCCGTGATCGAACGCCGGGTCGCGGATCGCCTGCACTTGGTCGTCGCGCAACTCCTGCTGCGCCAGCGCGAACAGCGCATCGAACAGCGGACTGTCGGTCTCGCTGCGCAGTGGCTGTGCCGGCACCGTGCGCATGCCCTGCGCGGCGTGCAGCACGAAGCCGCCGTCGGCCGTGGCCTCGGCCTGCGCGGTCTGGCCACGCCATTGCAATGACGTCTGTCCAGCAGACGCCGACGCCGCAGCACCCAAGGTGGCGGCCAAGCAGATCATCTTCAGCATCGAAGCGGCAGACCGGCTCGCACCGATCGACCTCCCTCCCTCTTTGCCTGCATGGTGGAAGCGCAGGCCGGCATGCCGGCGCTACGGTCGCCGCCTCCGCATCGCGGGGCGCTGCGGACATGGTAGACGGGCGGCACCGCGGCGCGTGCAGTTGCATACGTATTCATCGCGCAGGCCGCGGGCCGCAAGGAAACGCCTGGCTATAGTCGTTGTGGTGCCACGGTCGCCTTGGGAGGGGAGATGCCGCTGCCGCTTCACGTTTTGTCGCAACTGCGTCCGACGCTGCGCCTAGCGTCGCTGCTGGCGGGCGCATTGTTGTGCGCCGCAGCACAGCTGCACGCCGCGCCGCAGACCGTGGCCAGCGTCGATTCGCCGGGCAAAGTCCTGCAGGTCTCGCTGCAACTGGACGACGGCCGCCCCAGCTACCGCGTGCTGCGCCTGGGCGAACCCGTGGTCGGCGACTCGCGGCTCGGCTTCCAGTTGCGCGACGGCAGCCTGGACCGCGGCCTGGCCGTGCTGGATCAACGCAGCCGCAGCGTCGACGAGACCTGGGAACAACCCTGGGGCGAGCGTCGCTACGTGCGCAATCACTACAACGAGTTGCGCGTGGAGCTGGGCGAGCGCGGCGGCCGCCAGCGCCGCTTCGCGGTGGTGTTCCGCGTCTACGACGACGGGCTCGGCTTCCGCTACAGCTTCCCGCGACAGGCCGGCATGCAGGAAGCCATCGTCGACGAGGAACTGACCGAGTTCGACATCGTCCCCGAGGCGACCGCCTGGTGGATTCCCGCCGGCGGCACCATCCACTACGAGTATCTGTATCGGCACACGCCGCTGCGCGAGGTGCCGCTGGCGCACACGCCGTTCACCTGCGCAGCCAGGACGGCCTGCACCTGGCCATCCACGAAGCCGCCCTGGTCGACTACGCCGGCATGTGGCTGCGCCGCGGCGAAGGACAGCGCCTGCACGCGCAATTGTCGCCGTCGGCAGAAGGCTGGAAGGTCCGCCGCGCCCTGCCCTTCGACTCGCCGTGGCGGACGTTGCAGATCAGCGACACCGCCGGCGGCCTGGTCGACTCCAACCTGATCCTCAACCTCAACGAACCCAACGCGCTGGGCGACGTGAGCTGGGTGCACCCGGCCAAGTACGTGGGCGTGTGGTGGTCGATGCATCTGAACCAGGAAACCTGGGCGCGCGGCCCCAAGCATGCCGCCACCACCGCCAATACCCGCCGCTACATCGATTTTGCCGCGGCGCACGGCTTCCGTGGCGTGCTGGTGGAAGGCTGGAACCCAGGCTGGGACGGCAACTGGGGCGGCAACGGATACGACTTCGACTTCACCCGCCCCACCGCGGACTTCGACATCGCCGCGCTCAGCGCCTATGCGGCGAAGAAGGGCGTGCACCTGATCGGCCACCACGAGACCGGCTGCGCGGTGGAGCACTATGAAGACCAGCTCGATGCGGCACTGGACCTGTACGCGCGGCTAGGCGTGGACACCTTCAAGACCGGCTACGTCTGCGAGGACGGCCAGGTGGACCGGCGCAATCCGGCTGGCGGCCCGTTGTGGCGCGAATGGCACGACGGCCAGTTCATGGCCCGGCATCATCTGAAGGTGGTGCAGGAGGCGGCCAAGCGCCACCTCTCGGTCAATGCCCACGAGCCGATCAAGGACACCGGCCTGCGCCGCACCTATCCAAACTGGCTTTCGCGTGAAGGCGCGCGCGGGATGGAGTACAACGCCTGGGGCGAACCGCCGAATCCGCCGGAGCACGAAGTCGATCTGGTGTTCACGCGGATGCTGGCCGGTCCGATGGACTACACGCCCGGCATCCTCAGCCTGAAGGGCCGCGGCGGGCGCGCGATTCCGAGCACGCTGGCGCGGCAACTGGCGCTGTACGTGACCCTGTACAGCCCGATCCAGATGGCGGCCGACCTGCCCGAGCACTATCTACAGCACCGCGACGCCTTCCGCTTCATCGAGGACGTGGCGGTGGACTGGGACGACAGCCGCGTGCTCGACGGCGAGATCGGCGATTACGTCACCATCGTGCGCAAGGATCGCCACAGCCGCGACTGGTTCCTCGGCAGCATCACCGACGCGCATGGCCGCGTGCTGCCGATCGCGCTGGGCTTCCTCGAGCCGGGCGTGCGCTACCGTGCCGAGATCTACCGCGACGGCGATGCCGCCGACTACCAGCACAACCCGTTCGACTTCGTGCGCGAGCAGCGCGTCGTCACCAGCGCCGATCAACTGCAGGTGAAACTGGCGCCCGGCGGCGGCCAGGCGATCCGTTTCGTCCCGCTGGATCCCGCTCCGAACTCCGCCGGCACGGCCGCATCGCGCTAGCGCACTCCCTGTGCGCAGGCCGCCGCCGGCGACACACCGGCGGCGGCGGCGCTCGGTGCCTGGTCACCTCCTGCTGCACCCGGCGCCGCACTGCCGCGCACGAACAGAAAGCGTCGGCGCGCGCGACATCGGCATTGGCGTCGGCAGGCGTTATCGCCCCGCTCGGTCACGCCGGGCCAGACTTACGCCTGCATGCATCGCGGCATCGCCTGCCGCACGGCATTCGCGCGTGCGCGATGGCGACATCGGCTGCACGACGCCTGCACGTTCCGGTCGGCACCGGCATAGCGCCGGGCGCACGACAGTGCGATCCTGAAAGCGCTTCCAATGCGATGCACGCCAGTGAATACGTATGCAGCGGGCGTTCGCAACCAGGCCGCGTGTCTACCATACAGCGCAATCGCGACACCGCCCTGCGGCTGCGCGACACGCACATCCGGCCGCCTCGCCGGTTCAGACATTCGCAAGACAACATTGCCTGGGAGGGGAAAATGTTGAACCACAAGCGCAACGCGCTGACGCTGGCGCTGGCCGTCGCGATGACGCCGATGCTGGCCGCCGCACAATCCGATACCACCGCCGCCACGTCCGCCAATCCGGTCACCGAACTGGACAAGGTCCAGGTGACCGGCATTCGCCGCGGCATCGAGAACGCCATCGCGGTCAAGCAGGACGCCACGTCCATCGTCGAGGCGATCTCGGCCGAGGACATCGGCAAGCTGCCGGACGTGAGCATCGCCGAATCGCTCGGCCGCCTGCCCGGCCTGGCCGCGCAGCGTGTCGCCGGCCGCGCCCAGGTGATCAGCGTGCGCGGCCTGTCGCCCGACTTCGCCACCACCCTGCTCAATGGCCGCGAAGTGGTCAGCACCGGCGACAACCGCAGCGTCGAGTTCGACCAGTACCCCTCGGAGCTGGTCAACGGCGTGACCGTGTACAAGACGCCCGATGCCGGCCTGGTCGGCCAGGGCCTGTCCGGCACCATCGACATGCAGACCGTGCGCCCGCTGAGCTTCCCGGACCGGGTGATCGCGATCAGTGGCCGCCTGCAGAAGAGCTCGCTCGGCAAGGCCGCCGATGTCGACGCCTTCGGCAACCGCTTCAGCGCCAGCTACATCGACCAGTTCCTGGACAACACCCTGGGCTTCTCGATCGGCTATGCCCACAGCGACATGCCGATCCAGGAAAACCAGGTCGGCCTGTACGAGCCGTGGACCACGCAGAACACCGACAACGGCAGCCGTCCCGGCGTCGCCCCGGGCACCTACTTCTCCGATGGCATCAAGGCGCTGCGCCGCACCGGCAACAACAAGCGCGACGGCCTGATGGCGACCGTGCAGTTCCGTCCGTCCAGCAGCTGGACCAGCACCTTGGACGCGTTCCACACCGAAGCCGAGCAGATCGATACCGCCAACCAGTTCGAGGTCAATCTCAGCAACTTCAACGGCGGCTACACGCCCGGCCTGCTGATCACCAATCCGCAGGTCGACGCCAGCGGCAGCTTCACCGGCGGTACCGCCAGCGGCGTGTATCCGCTGGTGCGCGGCATGTACAACAAGCGCAAGGACAAGATCGACGCGTTCGGCTGGAACAACGCGTTCAACCTCGGCAGCGTGCGCCTGATGGCCGACCTGAACTACTCCAAGGCGACCCGCAAGGAACTGAACCTGGAGAACAACCTGCAGCTGGTGCCGATGCCGCAGCTGGACACGGTCGGTCTCGTGGTCAAGCCCAACGGCTTCTCGCAGATCACGCCGGGCCGCGACTACTCCAATCCGAACGACCTGTTCCTGACCAACACCATCTACGGTTCCGGCTACGGCAAGGTGCCGGAGGTCGAGGACCGCCTGAAGGGCGGCCGCCTGGCGGCGACTCTGCCGGCGCCGCAGGCGCTGACCTGGTTCTCGGACATCGACGTGGGTGTGAACTACGCCGACCGGCGCAAGCAGAAGACCCAGGCCGAGGGCAACATCCTGCTCGGCGCGCAGGGCGACACCAGCATCGCCAGCGACCTGCAGTACGACCCGGTCAACCTGGGCTTCGCCGGCATCGGCACGATCCCCGCCTGGAACGTGCCGGCGGCGGTCGCGCGCTACATGAGCTTCAACCCGGTCACCAACCTGGACTATCTGATCCCGAAGTCGTGGACCGTGCAGGAGAAGATCACCACGGCCTGGCTCCGCGCCAACATCAACACCGACATCGGCGAGGTAGGAGTGCGCGGCAACATCGGCGTGCAGTTGCAGCATGCCGACCAGAGCTCGCAGTCCAGCTACTTCGACCAGTCCCGCCCGGCAGGCCAGAACGTGCTGCCGATCGATGCCGGCAAGACCTACAACGACTGGCTGCCGAGCCTCAATCTGGCCTTCCTGTTCCCGCACCAGCAGACCCTGCGCTTCGCCGCGGCCAAGCAGGTGGCGCGGCCGCGCGTGGACCAGATGCGCGCCGGCCTGGACTTCGGCGTCGACACCTCCACCGGCAAGCCCGGTGGCAGCGGCGGCAATCCCCTGCTCGACCCGTGGCGCGCCAACGCGCTGGACCTGTCGTACGAAAAATACTTCGGCGAGAAGGCCTACGTGGCGGCCGCGGTGTTCTACAAGGACCTGAAGAGCTACATCTATACGCAGTCGCGCGACGACTACGACTTTTCCGCCCTGCTCGCCAGCTATGTGCGCCCGCCGGGCATGACCGTACCGGTGCAGACCACCGGCACCTTCTCCTCGCCACAGAACGGCAAGGGCGGCACCCTGCGCGGCCTGGAGCTGACCGCCTCGCTGCCGCTGGACATGTTCACCGACAGCCTGCGCGGCTTCGGCGTGCAGGCCAGCGCGACCTTCAACGACAGCGACATCAAGATCCTCGATCCCGAAAGCGCCTCCAGCGTCGGCTCGGATCCGATCAGCCTGCCCGGCCTGTCCAAGCACGTGTACAACTTCACGGCCTACTACGAGCGCAACGGCTTCGAGGCCCGGGTCAGCCAGCGGCGGCGTTCGGACTTCATCGGCGAGATCGGCAACTTCAACGGCAACCGCACGCTGCGCTACGTGGTCGGCGAAAACGTCACCGACGCACAGGTCAGCTACACCTTCGCCGACGGCAGCACCCTGGCCGGGCTGAGCCTGCTGCTGCAGGCGAGCAACCTGAGCAACTCGCCCTACCGCACGTACGCCGGCACCAAGGACCGCCCGCTGGAATACGTCGAATGGGGGCGCACCTACATGCTGGGCGTGAACTACAAGTTCTGAGGCCCGCGTAGCGGCTGCAACCGACGCCCGCCGGCGCACCCGGCGGGCGTTTTTCGTTGGACGGGTGCCGGATGCGGTGGTGTCGACTGGCGCGACGCAAAGATGCGCACGGTTGAAAGGAGGATCGCGCAGCCGCGTGGGGTCTTTTTTGCCGAATGAGATAAAGCTGAGCGGCCTGTAGGGCACCTATCGACCCTCTCGTGTGCCGGGAAGCACCATGCCAGCACATCCGAGTCGGCACTCCGGACCGACCAGCCTGATCTCACTCCGAGGAGCGGGACCGTGACGAGGCGGTGCAGGGCGGCGGATCGAAGTCGACCACGCCACTGTCAACGCAGGCTTGCAGCCAGAAGGCCACGGGAGCGCGCAACCGTTCGCGCGGTGAGGAAAGGTGGCATCTCGGATCGGAGCGGTGCGCGAACGTCGTGACGGCGCTGCGCGGCTCGCCGGCGTAGCGATCATGACGGATTCGCGTTGAATGACCGGCGCCTGGCAACGCGGCGGAGTGGAACTGCCTGTCGTGGAGACCAGCAAGGCCAGTCTCCCGACCGGTTTTCAGTTTCCCGGAAATCGCTGCTATCGGCGACGACGCGTGCACTAGTGCCCCGGCGCTGCAATTGCCAGGATCGCGGCCAGCGCGATGTGCCACTCCCAGGTGCTGGCTCTGCTGATCGACCAGCGCTGCTTGCTCGGACGCCAGCATCGTCGCCGCGCACATACGGCCTCATCCGGCGCGAGGCACGCCGGGCCATCGGTTGATCGCCCGGCACTCTTTGCGATGTCGCAACCGCATCGTCCGCGATGCGGCATGTCCCTCGACAGCGCTCGGCCTGCGCTCACGCGCCCTGCAGGCACACCATTGCGTAGCCAGGCAGACGCAAGCGCTCGCCGATGGCCCCAGGCTCCACACCCGGTACCTCCAGCGCTTGCCAAGCGCCATCCGGCACCGCCACGTCAACGGCCTCGGCAGATAAGTTGAACGCCAGCAGCAAGGTTTGCGCGGCGTGGCGACGTTCGAACATCAGCACGGGCTCGGCGGTCTCGTGGAATACGATGTCGCCCTCGCGCAGCGCCGGATGGTGCTTGCGCCAAGCCAGGAACCGACGGATCGCATGCAGGACCGACTGCGGGTCGGCCTCCTGAGCCGCCACCGATTGCGCGCGGTGCGCCGGTGCAACCGGCAGCCAGGGCGTACCGCTGCTGAAGCCGGCCTGCTCGCCGGCGTCCCACGGCAGCGGTGTCCGGCATCCATCGCGGCCCTTGAAGTTCGGCCAGAACGCGATGCCATAGGGATCCTGCAACGCCTCGAACGGCACCTCGGCCTCGCCCAGGCCCAGCTCTTCGCCCTGGTAGAGGCAGACCGAGCCACGGAGCGAGCACAGCATCGCGATCAGCAGGCGCGCGAAGGCCGGTGTCTCGGCACCCTGCCCCCAGCGCGTCACCGCGCGTTGCACGTCGTGGTTGGAAATCGCCCAGCACGGCCAGCCTTCGGTCATCGCCGCTTCCAGGCGCGAGACCGTCTCGCGGATGTAGGCGGCGCTGAAATCGTCGGTCAGCAGTTCGAAGCTGTAGCCCATGTGCAGGTGACCGGCGCGCGTGTACTCGGCCGTGGTCGCCAGCGAATCCTCCGACGAGATCTCGCCCAGGCTCACCGTCCCCGGATAGCGGTCGAGCAAGCTGCGCAGCTTCTGCAGGAACGGCAGATTCTCCGCCTGCGTATTGTTGTAGTAGTGATACTGGAACGCGTACGGGTTATCCGGGCTGAAGCCGCGGCCGACGCGCTTTTCCGGCGGCTTGGGCGGGTTGTCGCGCAGTTGCGGATCGTGGAAGCAGAAATTGATCGCATCCAGCCGGAAGCCGTCCACGCCGCGCGCCAGCCAGAACTCCACGTTGTCCAGCGTCGCCTGCTGCACCTGCGGATTGTGGAAGTTCAGATCCGGCTGCGAGGCCAGGAAGTTATGCAGGTAATACTGCCCGCGGCGCGGCTCCCACTGCCACGCCACACCGCCGAAGATCGACAGCCAGTTGTTCGGCGGCGTCCCATCCTCGCGCGCATCGGCCCACACGTACCAATCGGCCTTGGGATTGTCGCGGCTCTGCCGGCTCTCCTTGAACCAGTCGTGCTCCACCGAGGTATGGCTGAGCACCTGGTCGATCATCACCTTCAGGCCCAGCGCATGCGCCTTGGCCAGCAAGGCATCGAAGTCGGCCATGGTGCCGAACAGCGGATCGACCTCGCGGTAATCGGCGATGTCGTAGCCGAAATCGGCCATCGGCGACTTGAAGAACGGCGAGATCCAGATTGCATCGACGCCCAATGCCGCGATGTAGTCCAGCTTGCGCACGATGCCCGGCAGGTCGCCGATACCGTCGCCGTTGGCGTCGAGGAAGCTACGCGGATAGATCTGATAGATGACGGCACCGCGCCACCATGGAGCCTGAGACATGCAACGCCCCCTTCGGGCAGAGATCACGCGTGCGGCAGGCACGCGAAACGCTGCGTTAGAGTAGCGTTGATGCAGGAATATGAGTCACGCCTGCATACGTATTCAGCACAAGGACAGCACCAGAAATGACGCTAAAACCTTGCACCGACTCTTATACAAAAATCCAACCAAGAAATCCGACAGCGTTTGAAACTATAAAACCACCCATCACTTACCAGAAAATTCAATATACACTCAACATTGAAATAGATTCTGAGTAAATCGAATCTAATTAGTGAAAATTCGGCACTGAAAATTATGCACCGCTTGAGAGCATCAATCGTAACCCTTGACTACCTACGGCAGCCGATCTTTGGCCCGTAAAACGTTCAGTAGGCGCTGCTACTGCCAGACATGGCCACTCTGCGGTGCAAGATACAAATTCAATACTTCTTAAAGAAAGGCCTCGTGCACTCAGTGAATTTAACAAAACATTGAGATCCAGTTCTCTTACTACACGCCTCGGATGCCAGCTCACCAGCTTCCCTTTCATCTTTCGCCGCAATAATACTGCTCCCAACGCCCTTAGCTGGATTCGCTATAGCGACACATTGGTTAAAATATGTCATTTTGACAGAGCAATCACTCACTCCCACCGCATGACATTTATCCAAAGCGTCTTGGACTGCATCATCTTTACTAAACTTCCCAACAGAACTCCACCCTTCCTGACCTGCGTCAGACATCACTATCGCACCCCAGGTTTTAATCCATTCACCAGTGGGACGAGCGGGAGCAGAATCCTCATCAGGAAGACATTGGGCACTACCTGCTTGAACCCCACCTGGACATCGAGTCTGGGCAAAGCAGCTCCCAGATAACGTCAGGAGAAATAAGAAAACAGCAGAAAAGAGCCTCATAAAAGTCCTCACACTCTATTATCGTAAGCACCGCGACTACCGGGCTGTGCCACTTGAGTTGAAGGCTCAGCGCCCCTATTCATTGTATTCACTGTAGAAGTTGTCGCGTTAGTGCTTACGTTACTATTGGTTGCAGGCGCTTGGGGCGTATAAGGCCGACCGGAAGCCGGATCCCTACCAACCTGTCCCAAGCCCGAATACGGCGAGAACTGGCCGAGCGTGCCCTGGAAGAACGCAGCCGCCATCGGCGGTGCCGTGATGATCAGCGTGCTCAACACCAAGCCGATTCCTCCTTGTTGCAGCGCCATGCTGCTGACGCCTTCGCCTGTCCCGTTGGACGCAGCCCATGTGGCGAGAAAACCCGCTCCCACTGCCGCGATGACTTTCGTTGCAAGACCAACAGTGAAGCTCAGGACCGCCAGCGAGAAGACCGTCCCGATTCCGTACATCAGCCACTTCTGGAACAGAGACTTGGTGACATCAAATAGCAGGCACAGGATGAACAAGGGCCCAAAGCCGATGAATAGCGCCATTGCCAGCTTGTTCAGCAGCAACAGCGAACCACCGACAACGCCAGGCCCGGCCATGCCAAGGCCGGTGAAAAGCCGCGCGCGATCCTTCTCTTTTTCCCGCTCGGCATTGCCCGCAGTGTTGATCTGATCGATGCTGGTCATGGCCACCTGCATCAGCGCGAGATTCTTATCGATCGCGGCGTAGGGGCTCTCGGAGCTGCCGGTCACGGTCTTCACGATCGCACTGCTGAGCCCGTCGGTCAGCCTCCAGTAGAGCCCGTCCATCGCCGCATCACCGGTTGTCGCTCCAGGCCTGGCAGCGGACACCATGCTCATGGCCACGCCGATGATCAACGCGGCGCGTAGCGAGGTCACCACCAGTTCCATGGCCGATTCGCGCGACTGCCCGGTTGCGACTCGATAGCCCTTCAACAGGATCCACAGCGTCAACGCACTCATCGCGGTCACGGTGACCCACCACGACATGCGGATGAGCAGCGACCATTGGAAATAGTCGATCTCATCGCGCAGAAAGTTGTTGATGAGCGTAAAAAACGCGTAGTTGCTGAAACTATCGAGAAATCCCATGACCGCTCCGTAACGCAGACGCTCATCGCTGAGCTGCTTTTTGCTGATCGATTCCTTTCAATGAATCGGGCAGCGTGGTTAATCTTCGATGCTCAATTGCTTGAAGCCATCAGGCCGATTTGACTTGGCCAGTTGCAGGGCTCCGCCCATCACAGCGCCACCGACCAGCTTGCTTGCGAAATCGCTCAATCCCGAAAACCCTTCGAACAAACCGCCACCGCCCGTCGTCGTGGCGGACGGTGCCTTCTTGCCGTTCATCGCCGCCCAGGCACCGGCCGACTGCACCTGATTCAGATACGACAGCCGCTTCTCGTAGGCGAACATCGCCGCCTCCGTCTGCTGCCGGTCGATGTCCATCAGCGCCTTGAGCGCGATCAGCTTATTGGTGTTGTCCTCCAACATGCCGATTTGCTCGGGCTTGATGCTTTGGCGTTCCTTTTCGATATCACGCAACCGCTGCAACCGCTTCTCGGTGATGTCGTACATCGCCACCATGTAGTTGTATTGGGAATTGCGCGTACGCTGAATCAGCTCGCAGGTCTGCTGCTGCTCAGTCGATACGGACGTTCCTGCTGTGGTACTGGCGCAATCGGACACTCCATAGTTGTCGTCGACTTTCTGGAGTTTCTCCTTGGGCTTCTCCACCTCTTCGCCACTCGGCTTTTCACCCGTCGTTTTGGTGATGAGATTCGCCTTGCGAATCTCTTCCAGCTTATCGTTCAGCTTATTGGTGTTCTGTTCGTTGGCTCTGATTTGCTTATCATCCACCACTTTCCACTGCGCAAGTGCAGTAACTGGCAGGAACGCGCACGTGGCAACGGCAGCAGCGACAGCAAGTCGAACACCAGAGTTTTTCACGATCTTTTTCATAAACACCTCAACTAAGAGCTTTGAGAACACTGCCATGGATGACCCGGGCAACGCAGTCAGCTGACCGCCGCCGCCCCCCGATTATCCGAAGACACCGACCTCGCCGGGCCCGCTTTTCCGGAACCCTTGCGCCGTGCATAGAACTCGCTCAACCACTGTTCGGGCGTCAGATCGTCCGGCGCGACGCCGTACTCCTTGGCCTTGCGCTCCAACACCTGGTGCATGATCTCGATATTGTCGGTCGACGCCGAGATGACCGACAGCGCATCGTCCATGCCGCGCAGATTGAGCTGGCACACCGACGACCCGTGGCCCTGCTTGACCAGGAAGCAACGCGAGCGCTCGTCCAGGCTGACCACCACCTGGTACTCGGCCTCGGTGAGCTTGAGGCCGTCCATGTAGTCTTCCTTGCTGGCGTTGGGATTGGGCAGCAGGATCATGGTCGCGGTCTGTTCGACCAGCGCCGCGGAGATGTCGCTGGCGAGCGCATCTTCCGGGCTCTGGGTGGCGAAGATGCCCAGGCCGTTCTGCTTTCGGATGGTCTTCTGCTTGTTCTTGGCGAACTCCTTCAGGCCACCCTTGCCGTCAAGGATCTTCCAGAACTCGTCCATCACGTAGATCAGCGGCCGGCCGTCGATCAGGGCCTCCAGCCTATGCAGCAGGTAGTTGATGACCGGAACGCGCACTTCCGGGTTGTCGATGACGTCGGTGTAGTCGAAGCCGATGATGCTGGCCTTTTCCAGGTCGATCGTATCGACCGGATTGTCGAACACCCAGCCATGCGAGTTGCCGGCGGTCCACTTGCGCATGCGTGCGTACAGGCCGTCGTCACCCATGTTGGGCAGGCTCTTGCGGAAATTGGTCATGCTGCGCAGGTGCATCGGCGTATCCAGCATGCCTTCCACGCCGCGGAAGATATCCTCCTCCTCGCGCGAGGTGTACTCGACTTTGCCGGCCAGGACCTTGATGAGGTCGGCCAGGAACTGCACGTTCGCCTCGGTGCGCTCGCATTGAAACGGGTTGAAGCCGGTGGGCTTGCCGTTTTCCAGCGCCAGGTAGTTGCCACCGCAGGCGCGCACGAAGATCTCGGCACCGCGATCCTTGTCGAAGAAGAAGATGGTCGGGATCGGATCGAACTTCTGCACCTGGCTGAGCAGGAAGTTGATCAACGCGGTCTTACCGGTACCCGACTTGCCGATCACCATGGTGTTGGCAATCGCCTTTTCGCCCAGCGAGTTCTCCGCCGGATGCGTGGCGTGGAAATTGAAGTAGTACGGCTGGCCGTTGGTGGTCTGCAGGGTGGTGACGCACTCGCCCCACGGATTGTTTTCGCGCTTGCCCTGAGCGAAGTTGTGCAGCGGCGACAGGCCAAGGAAGTTCAGCGAGCTGACACTGGCGATCCGCGTGCGGTAGCGCCAGTTGCCTGGCAACTGGGCATAGAAGGAGGACGCGACCGCCAGATCCTCCTTGGTCGAGACGAAACCGGCGTTGGACAACTCCGCGCGCGTGGTGGCCACCTGCTGCGCAAGCTTTTCCTGGGTATCGGCGTAGACCGCGATGGTGAAGTGGTACTCGCCCAGCACGAAATTGCCCGACGACAGCTGGTCCATCGCCAGGTCCAGCTCGTGGATCTGGCTCACCGCCTTGTCGCCGGAGGACACCATCATGCCCTTGGTGCGGTCGAGCACCTTCAGCGCATCGTGCCGGCCCATCGGGCTGAAGGAGTGGGTCACCACGTACTCGAAGTCGAGATACTTCAAGCCATTGAGAATGCCGGGATAGGTTCCGTCGGTGTATTCCTTGATGTTCAGAATGGCACCGAAGTGATTGATGCCCTCGGGCGTCTTGATCACGAAGTCGCCGGTCTTGTTGGCGAACATGTGCTTGCTGACCGGCAGATAGGCGGGCACCGGGGCCTGCAACACGGGCACCGGCTCGTCGATGCGGTTGATCAGATAGCCGAAGAACTCCAGCGCCTCGGAGAACACCACGCCATTGCTGGCCTCGTACATGCTCAACCGGTAGGGCGAATAGTCCTTCAGCACGGCTTCGACGTTGCCGGCGAGCTCGAGCACCTTGGCGATCGCCTGGTCCTGCTCGGACTGCAACTGCGGAATGCTCGACGACTTGTCCATGAGACGCTTACCCGTCACCACGGGGCGATAGATCATGGTCATGTACAGCTCGTTCTGCATGATCTTCTGCGAGGACAAGGTGCCGTAGTACTGGTCCGACAGGTCCTGGTTGAACGCCTGCTTGAACTTGCCGGAGGTCTTGATGCGGCGGCGGCGGCGCACGTCGTGCACCCAGAACGCCACATTGGCGAAATCGGGGGCGCGCAGCGTCTGCAGCATGCGATTGAAGGTGTTGTGCCGGTGTTCGATCTCCCACTCTTCGCGGCCCACGAACGGAAGCCCGCCCAGGTGCCAGACCAGCATGAAATCTCCTCCCGTCGTCTTCAGCACGGACGGCGCCACATGCGTGGAGATGGAGATGAACTCGCTGATCGAAGTATCCGGGATGAACATAGGGGAATAACTCAGAATCCGTTTCGTCTTGCCAAGGCCCGGTGCGCATGCACCGGGAACCGCCGACCGCGCTCGTAGCTGCAACGCGCCGACACGAAAAACCGAACAACCCCATGCACGACTTCAGCGTCGTGCATGGGGCCGAGACCCGGTGCCCGGTTCCAAGCTAGCGCTTGGCACCCGGCACGTCTTTCCTGTACTCATTCGGCGAGAACACCCACATGCCGGAATAACGCTGCAGGTTGCGCACGCGCATCCTCATCATCCAGCGCAACCCCAACATGCGGAAGATCATCTCGTCCCGCTTGGTCATCTGCTGCATGACGAAGACGATGACGGGAATGAGCAGCAGCAGCCACATATCAAAATAGATACCCATCAGGAAGCCGCCGCCCGCACCGATGAAGAACGGGATGTACGGCACCCCGAAGAACATCGCCGGCCGGGTGCAGCCCCGGAAAAGTACGTTCTTATGCATAGTGCAGGACGTGCTGGATCATCTGAATCGCGGCGGTGGCCTTGCACTCCGTCTGGCCGGTATCGCCGATCAGCATCTTGGCCAGCTGACCCGCCGCGCCGATCAGCACGCCACCCAGCAGCACCGGCGCCACTTCGGCAACGCGCTTGTGCGCGAACGCGATCTGGTAGCCGGCGAAGACGACCGCGATGGTTACCACGACGACCGAGGCCATGTTCAGGATGTTGTTGGTCTTGCCGAGGAAGCCGCACACCTTCTGGTCGGCGCCGGCATAGTCCTGCGCCATCGCAAAGCTCGACGCGAGCAGAGCCACGGTGAACAACGCCGCCTGCAGCGCCGCCTTACCGACGACCTTGGCGTTCGACTTCAACTGATTGTTCTTGAACATCGTGAGTATCTCCTTGACTGGAAAACAGGGGGTGATCAAAAAGCCACTTGCATGGCCGCGCTACTGCATCTGGCTAGAATACGAAGGCCCCGTCGCCAGACGTCGGCGGCGGCGTACTTGAGCCAGGAACGGCCGCTCCCGCCACGGCCTGGGGCGCGTGTGCGGCAACGTGCGGAGCTGGGGGCGCCCCGCCACCTGCAGGAACCGCCACTCCTTTGCCGGCGCCTGTAGGTCGTATCACATAGAGATCAGCATCTGTCGCTGTCGGCTGTGCCGTCGCGGCCGCCACTGCGCCAGCGGTCTGCGGCGCCGGCGCCGCAACGGCAGCTTGGGGACGCATCGATGGCTGGCCTTGCGCAGCGAGCCCGTTGGCAAGTCGATCGGCCGCCGAGTCGATGCGCCGCGACACGATCGAATCGACTTCGCGCACCGCTGCGGCCTTCGCCGAATCGGTGACCATGCGCCGCACGCCGCCCGCCGGGATCACCGGGATCGCGCCCGCGGTGGACACGGCAAGCGCCCTGCCCTGATTGATTGACGCATAGACCTTCTGCACGTAGCCGTGCCGATACCCGGTCTCGAAGTTGCCGGAGTAGTAGCAACTGAACGACTTGCCCCAGTTGCCACCGGAACGGCTGTAGCACTCGGCCAGGATCCTGGACGCGGCCTGCAGATTCGGACAGGTCTTGAACGCCTTTTCGTAGGTATCCAGACCGTACTTGATCAGGTTGTAGCGGTTGACCTGGCCCAGGCCAAGGGAAAAATTGTAGCCCTTCTCCTCCAGCATCCGCGCCGTGGCGACGGCCTCGGACAGGTTCTGCGGCTGGCGCACCAGGCGCCCACCAACCACCCCGATCGCGAACGGATTGTGCGACGACTCGACGCGCACAACGTGCTGCATGACTTCAGCCGGAACCGCCATTTCGGGACAGCTCAGTAGTTCCATGCCTGGCAACATGCCGTGGTTACTCCTTATGCATCGGCGTCGTGGTCAATCGCCCAGAACGCCGCAGATGTCGCAAATCAATCGTGTTGGAAGAAAAATTCAAAGTCAATTGGCGGATTTCCGCCTTGTCACTTCAATGAACATATTCACCCTCCACCCGAATGCGTGCGCTCCGGATCGAAATCGATACCGGTGATATAGCGCCGGCCCGCGTGCGATTTGATATGGACAACGATGTCGATGGTCATCATCAGCAAGCGCTTGATGACGGCGAACTCCAGACCCGACCCTTCGGCCGAAGCCTTGACCATCAGCGCCAACTGGTCCCAGGTCTGCCCGATGCTGCCAGCATGGCAACTGGTGATGGAACCCGGATGACCGGAGGCGCAGTTGCGAATGAAGTAGAACGACTCGTCGCCGCGCAGCTCGGCCAGGATGATGCGGTCAGGCTTCATGCGCAGGCAGGCTTCCATGCAGCTCTTCGCGGTGACATTGCTCGTGCTTTGTCCACCTTTCGAATAGAGCAAATGCACGGAATTGGGCTGACTGATGAAGAGTTCGCGTGCATCCTCGATCGTCACCAGCCGCTCTTCGTGCGGGATGTGATTCACCAACGATTTCATGAAGGTGGTCTTGCCGCTACCGGTGGCACCGGCGACGACGATGTTCTTCTTGAACAGCACCGCCTTCTTGAAGAATTCAGCGTAATCGCGCTGCCGCCGCAACTCGAGCAGTTCGCGGTCCTGCTCGCTGAGTCCCGACTGCACTTCCAGGATCTCCTGGAAGAAACCGTCTTCCTTGTACTGCTCCAGCGTCTTGGTGTGCTTGGACGGCAGTCGGATGGTGATGGACACCTTGCCGGCGTCGCACGCCGGCGGGATCACGAACTGCGCGCGCTGCCCGGTGGGAAAGGTCAGCGACACCACCGGATCGGCATCGGTGATGCGCTGGCCGGTATTGCTCTCGTTGACCACCGCCGTGCAGAACTGCCGCGCGCGGTCGAAGGTCAGCGACGGAATGTCCATCCGCTGCCAGCCACGCAGGGTCTCCAGGTACAACTCGCCGGGACGGTTGATGCAGATTTCCGTCACTTCCGGCGAGTTCAGGTATTCCAGGATGCCCAGCACCGAGTACTGGTAATCCAGGAAATCCGTGGAGATCTGCGCGGTCGGGGAGTCGTCGAACGTCACGTCGCTGTCTCGTTCTCGGTCAACGCGGCAACACGGCCGTGAAGTCGACGTCCTTGGCCACGTAGACGTTCACGATGGTGCCCTGGTTGATGGTCACGGTGGCGGGACGGCGACGATCCAGTGCCTGGTCGGCCAGACGCTGGATGGACTGCGCCGTGTTGCTCTCGAACGGCTGCTCGGTGACGATGCCGGAATTGAGGCCGGTGGTGGTGGTCTTCGGACCGTGCTCGGCCGCCGCCCACTTGAAGGCGTCGCTGAGCATGCTGATCATCAGCGCGGACGAAATGCGGCTCGCCCAGTGCGCGTTGTACTGGCCCGGATGGCCGGCGCTGCCGAGATTGTCGACACCAGGACCGATCAGGGTGACATCGATGCCGGTCGGGGTGGTGATGCGATCCCAGACGACCTGCATGCGCGGGCCGGTCGGCTCCGCGGAACCGTACTGGCCGAGGATCTTCGATCCCTTCGGCAGCAACAGGCGGCGGCCGTTGATGGAGTAGACCGGCTCGGTGATGATGCAGGAGGTGAAGCCCGGGAAATCGGTGATGATCCGGGTCTCCAGCACGCAGCGGATGTAAGTACCGCGCACCAGCAGACCGTCCGGGTTGGCGATCGGCTTGGCGGAGGTCTCCTGATCCTGCTGCTGCGGCGCACCGCCGCCCTGCTCCTGCCCTGGCAGCATGCCACCAAGTCCCTGGCCACCGGCATCCTGCTGCAGGCCGGCCATGCGCCGCTCCAGCAAGGACGGCCCACGCTCCTGCCGCGGCGCGGACTGCATCTGCGCATCGGTATCGGTCGGCATCGGCGGCAACGGCGGCAGACTCGGCTGCTCGGCCAGCGGCACCGGCTCGGCCGGCTGCACCGGCGGCGGCGCCGCGGTCTGCGGCAACGCAGGCGCGACCACCGCTTCCTGACGCGGCTTCGGCGCTGGCTCGGGTGTGCTGCTGCCGCTCACCAGCCAGAAGATCGCCAGGATCAGCAGCGCCGCGATACCGGCCAGGAACACCAGCGCCTTGCGATTGAGCTTCTTCAGGTCGCTGGAGCGCAGCACCGGCTCATTGGCGTCCAGATCCGGATCGGCAGTCTGCTGCTGGCGCGCGAAATAGGGATTCTCGCGCGGCGCATCGTCCGCATTCGGATTGCGCGGCTGACCGTGATCGCGGCCGTAGTTTTCGTCAGACGGAGGTAGATTCGAGTTCACTTTTGCTTGTTCCTACGCAAGCCGACAACATTCTTGCCGTGGCGGATGACCAGGAAGGGATAGGTCCCGTGGACAATCAGGGTATTGCCCTCGACTGTGGTGTTGACCAGGAAATCCTCATCGCTTTCCTTCTCGCGGCCGAACACGGCCGGGAAATTGCCTGTCGGGAAACGCGTCAGATCCATTTTGATATAGGTGAACTTGCCATCGTCGTAGACGCTGCTCGGCACGATCCACATTTGCTTGGAGCGCGTGGAATAGTCGTAGTCGAAGTAGTAATGACGATCCTTGGTCAGGCGCGTGTCGAGCTGCGACTGATCCTTCACCTCATCGCTCGCGGCGGCGAAGCTGGTGTCCTTCGGATAGGTGAAGGTCACCTTGTACTGCACGCCGGCCTGCTTGGCCTGCTCCAGCCGCTGCCAATCCGTGGCCACCACCTTCAGTTCCAGGATGTAGGAATGGGTGGCGGTGCGGATCATCATGTTGGTGTCGACGTCGACGTTCTTCGGCTTCAGATAGAAGACGTTCTCGCGACGGCTGAGTTCCCAGCCACTGGTGAAACCGGTGCTGTAATCGAGGATCTTCTCGTTCGGGCTCAGTTCGATCTGGGTGGTGATGCCCAGGCCGGTACGCACCTGATAGATCTTGTCAGGCTCGTACTCGTACTGCTGGACCACCTGGGCCGACGCGATCGGCGCGAACAGGCCCAGAGCCAGCAACGCACTATGCGCCGCACCGGTTTTCGTCAGGAAACTCATCGAACGTTCGCTCCATTACCATTGTGCTGAGGTGCAACGTTGGGTGCAGGGGGCGCAGTAGCGGGCTGCGTCCCTGGATAGACCGGCGCGCCGCCCGGGCTGGCCATCGGCGCCTGCTGCGGGACCGGCATCGTGCCGCCAGCGCCCGGCGCCATCGGCTGGGCCGGCATCTGCTGCATCGGCACTTGTCCTGCAGCTCCCGGCATCTGCGCGGCCGCCGGCTGCTGAACCGCGCCAGCGGCAGGCGTCTGTACGGCGGACGATGGCGGAACCGGCATGGCCGAGTAGTCGTTGTCGACCCGGTAATCGGTCACCTGGAACCCGAGCGGATTCTGCACCCGCAGTTCGTCTTCCATGGCCAGGTTGCTGTTGTAACGGAAGCCCATGATGGCGAACTTGTTGTCGAGCAGCGTGGACTGCCCGGTCTTCTTGTCGTAGATGCTGCGCTGGAAGCGCACGTTCGCACCGTTGTAGGGCTTGCCGCCGCCACCGAGCAGCGAGATGCTCAGGATCTTGACCCGAATCGAGCGTGCCTTGCCGTAGGTGTAGTACGGCGCCGACGGATTGTTCGGCGCGTGCAGATTGAAATACTCGGCCCCTACCGAGGTATTGCGCGGCGCCATCGAGAACACCGTATTCCAGTCGTTGAGCCCCATCATCTCCGAGTCGTAGGACTCACGCGCAGTGATGAAGCGCGCCACGTTGCTCCTGGCCAAGGCTTCGCTGTTGGTGACACTCTGCACATCGCCGCTGTTGCGCAGCACCGAGATCGTGGACGTGCCGGTGTACGCATCCGCCATCACCAGATACGGCACTTTCTCCTTCAACGGCAGCATGTAGTAATACCCGCCGCCGAGCAGCAGGCACATGATGATGGCGGCGAACGCGATCCACCACGCACGGCGCTCGCTGCGGCGCGCCAGATCAGCGATGCTGATTTCGTAATTGACCGCCTTCGCTACCGCTTTGTTGACGTTTTCGCTTTCGACCGGCTTTTTACCGAACATCAGACTTCACCAGGTTTCGTAATGTGGCTGCCGGCGTGCAGCATGCACGCCGACGGTGACGTCACTTCGTGCTGCCGCTTGCCGCCGGCGCACCGCTCACCGACGACGACGGCTGCACCAGGATGCGATTTCCCGCGGCAGTCACGCTCAGCCCTTCCTGCGCATAGACCACGCTCAGTTCGGCGACCGCCTGCTGGATGCTGGTGGTGTTGATCTTGGCGACCGGCGCATACAGCGTGTAGTCGGACTGGATGCCGTAGGACAGCTGCATGTTCGAGTCCTTGGCCCAGCGCTCGAGCATCGTCTTCAGCGTGCCGTCCATCGGGATCGCCTGGTACACGTAAGACGAGTACAGCGGGATCTCCATGGTCGACTCGGAGAAACGATTGACCGGCTTCCACTTGCCACGGAAGTCGGGCGCGGGCCTGGTTGCACAGGCGCTCAACAGCGCGACGGCACTCAACGTAGCGATCAGCCGAAACATATGCGTTCTTTTCACGCGAGCCTCTGAATTGCGGAAACGTATTGAGAGCGGGCGGCGCGCAAGCGGCCCACTGCTGGATGGCGAAGTTCGACGCGACGACGCGACACGCGCGTCGCGAGGAGGAAGGCACCGGAAACGGCGCAGGCGCAGATCCACGGCAGGCGACGGAAGACGTCCGAAGCCGCGCGATCAGCGCCGATGAAAACGGAATTTGACAGCAAACCTTCCATGTCACCCCTTACGTGCGCCTGTTCGACCCACGCCCCTGTTCCTGTTTTGTTACCAACGCACCGCCATGCTCGCGAGAATGTGCCGCAGGGGCCAGTCCACGTCAAGCATTTGGCAAAAAAACGTTCAATTGATGACTAAGCCCAAAAAATAGGTGTTTTTCGTCACATTTTTAGACCGACAGCGTCGGAATGTCGACTTTCGGACGCAGCCGCGCAGTGAAGTGGCGATCCTTGTAGTACTTGATCTTGTCGCACTTCACCGGATGCGGAATGCCCTCGTACAAGAACACTTCCTGGTCGTTCCCCATCGCCTTCAACTCTTGCGGCAGCATCAGCGCCCGCTTCTCCTCCGACACGCTCCGGGTCACATCCTTGCCGCGCGTGACGTTCTTCTTGCGGAAAGTGGTGTAGCCGAGCATCTCGGAGTAGTCATTGGCATCCTGCTGCTCGCGCGGAGCGTAGAGAATCTGCAGTGCATGATTCGTGATGATGGTCCGCGAGATGTCCTTGCCATAGGTGGCATCGAGCTGTGCCATGCTCTGGATGATCGGCAGAAGGCGGACATTGTAGCCAGCCATATATGACACTGCCGAGGCGATGATGTCGACCTTGCCGATCGCGGTGAACTCGTCCATCAGCAGCAGGCACTGGTACTTCAAGGCCGGATTGCTCTTGGGCAGCTCCTTGGTGTTGAGGTTGATGATCTGGCTGAAGAACAGGTTGATGATCAGGCGGCTCTCGGCCAGCTTGTTGGGCTGGATGCCGATGTAGATCGTCATCTTCTTCTTGCGCAGGTCGGTCAGCAGGAAATCGTTGTCGCTGGTGGCCGCGTCCAGCACCGGGTTGATCCAGGCGTTGAGCGGCTCCTTGAGCGTGCCCATGATCGAGGCGAAGGTCTCGTCCGCCTGCGACAGCAGGTTGGAGAACGCCGACTTGGCGTTGCCGCTGAGGAAGCGCCGCTCCGACAGCGACTTCAGGTACTTCTTCAGGTCGGTGCCGTCGCCGGAAGACAGGCGGTAGATCGCGCCCAGCGTCGGCGTGCCGAGACCGCCGGGGAAGCCGATGTTGCGCTCGTCGTCCCAGTTCTCGAACAGGTACAGCGAGAACGCCATGAACGCGTTGCGCGCCTGGCTGACCCAGAACTTCTGGTCGTCGGAGCCGTCCGGATACAGCATGGCGGCGATGCTCATCAGGTCCGAGACGCGGAACGCCGGGTCGTCGGAGACGTAGCTGAGCGGATTCCAGCGATGCGTGCGGCGGTCCTCGGCGAAGGGATTGAACAGGAACACCTCCTGGCCCTGGCTGGCGCGCCAGCCGCTGGTCAGATCGAAGTTCTCCTGCTTGATGTCCAGGACCACCACCGATTCCTGGTACTCGAGCAGGTTCGGAATGACCACGCCGACGCCCTTGCCCGACCGGGTCGGGGCCGCCAGGATCACGAACTGCTGGCCGCTGAGGCGCACCAGCTTGCCGCGGAACTTGCCGACCACGATGCCGTCGCCGCTGGTCTTGAACAGCCCGTGCCTGGACAGGTCGGCCGCGCCGGCGAAACGCGCGTCGCCGTGCAGGCTGCGCTTGGCCGGCTTGAACATCAGCACCAGGATCAGCAGCGCCACGAGGCCGGGCAAGCCGAAGCCGAGGTAGCCGGCCCACTTGATCTTGCCGACGTAGGGGGCCACCTCCGGCAAGCCGATGGCGTGCACGTACTGGTAGTAGGTGCCAAGCCCGAACATCCGCGTGTCCAGCTTCAGCAGCAGCAGGACCAGGTAGCCGGACAGGAAGTAGCCGCAGACGGCCGTGAGCACGACGACGAACGCCGCCGCAACGAGTTTACGATTCGACAAGCCCTATCCTCCCTGATCCATCTGGCGAATATTCTAGAGCGAGTTCCGCGCTTTGCGACGGGCCACGTCGGCGGCCCGTGCGACGAGATGGAGCGCCTGCAAGCGCGGCGGCCGAAGACGGCGCAAGGCAGGCACGCGACCCACCCCCAGCACGATGACCCGATGGCCAAGCCCATGGCACCGGCCCGCCTCGCCCGGTCGTCCAGGCGGGCCCGCACCTCCCTTGACCCGTATGGCGCGTTCTAGCGACGCTGCCGCGTGCTCGGCTTGTGCCGCGACGGTTTCCTTTCCGCGCTGACCGCATCCCGATCGCGCTCGACCAGGGTATCCAGGAAGACCCGTGCCTCGTCCCAGGACATGTCGTGCGGATCCACGCGCGCACCGCCGTCGGTGGTGACCGTATAGCCCACCACGTTGGCCGGGCTGTATTCCGGCTCCCGGGTCAACGCCACGAGCTGGTAGCGTCCTTTGACTTGCACCGTATGATGGTATTCCACCATGCGCCTGGCCTCCTCGCCTGATCGTCCGCTCGGATGCTAAAGCAAGCGTGGCTGCGCGGCCAGCGACGTCCTGCGGGGCGTCGTCGGCAGCCGCAGCGCGGACACAAAAAAGCCGGCTTCCGCCGGCTTCGTCGTTTCCACGCACGCCTTTTCGCGTCGTGGTGGGCGGTACAGGGTTCGAACCTGTGACCCCTACCATGTCAAGGTAGTGCTCTACCGCTGAGCTAACCGCCCCTCTCTGCCGCGGCACACCGCTGCAGGGGCGCGAATCTTAGCCCACCTGACGGACAAGAACAATACCCACCGCGTTGTCGGCCACCGCGGCGGCCTGCCTAGCCGACCAGGCTGGCATCGCGCAGCCTCTTGATCTGGTCGCGCACCCGTGCCGCGTCCTCGAACTCCAGGTCGCGCGCGTGCTGGTACATCTCCTGCTCCAGGGCCTTGAGCCGCGCGGCGATCTCCGCCGGCGCCAGCGTCCGGTAATCGGCCGGCTCCTCCGCCACCCGGCGCGCCTTGCCCTTGCCTTTGCCCTTGCCGGACTTGGCCTCGGTCACGTCGTCGCGTGCGCCTTCCAGGATATCCACGATCGGGCGCGCCACCGACTTCGGGGTGATTCCGTGCGCCAGGTTGTATTCCACCTGCTTCTCGCGGCGGCGCCCGGTCTCGTCGATCGCGGCCTGCATCGAACGCGTCATCTTGTCCGCATACAGAATGGCCTTGCCGCGCAGGTTGCGTGCGGCGCGGCCGATGGTCTGGATCAGCGAGCCGGTGGAGCGCAGGAAGCCCTCCTTGTCGGCGTCCAGGATCGCGACCAGCGAGACCTCGGGCATGTCCAGGCCCTCGCGCAGCAGGTTGATGCCGACCAGCACGTCGAACTTGCCCAGGCGCAGGTCGCGGATGATCTCCACGCGCTCAACCGTGTCGATGTCCGAGTGCAGGTAGCGCACCTTCACCCCGTGCTCGCCCAGGTACTCGGTGAGGTTCTCGGCCATGCGCTTGGTCAGCGTGGTGACCAGGACGCGGTCGCCATCGGCCACGCGCAGGTTGATCTCCGACAGCAGGTCGTCGACCTGGGTGGCCACCGGGCGGATCTCCACCTCCGGGTCGATCAGGCCGGTCGGGCGCACCACCAGTTCGGTGATCTCTCCGGCCGACTCGCGCAACTCGTAGGGACCCGGCGTGGCCGACACGTAGATGCTGCGCGGCGAGCGCGCCTCCCATTCCTCGAAGCGCAGCGGCCGGTTGTCCAGCGCCGACGGCAGGCGGAAGCCGAACTCCACCAGGGTCTCCTTGCGCGAACGGTCGCCTTTGTACATCGCGCCGATCTGCGGCACGGTGACGTGCGACTCGTCCACCACCAGCAAGGCGTCCGGCGGCAGGTAGTCGAACAGGGTCGGCGGCGGCTCGCCCGGCGCCTTGCCGGTGAGATGCCGCGAGTAGTTCTCGATGCCGTTGCAGAAGCCGACCTCGGCCATCATTTCCAGGTCGAACTGGGTGCGCTGCGCCAGCCGCTGCGCCTCGACCAGCTTGTTCTGCGCGTACAGCTGCTCGAGCCGGTCCTTCAGTTCCAGCTTGATCGTGTCCACTGCGCTGAGGGTGCGCTCGCGGGTGGTGGCGTAGTGGGTCTTGGGGTAGATGGTGTAGCGCTGCAGCTTGCGCAGGGTCTCGCCGGTCAGCGGATCGAACAGGGTCAGCTGCTCCACATCGCCGTCGAACAGTTCGATGCGCAGGGCTTCGCTGTCGGATTCGGCCGGGAACACATCGATGACCTCGCCGCGCACGCGGAAGCTGCCGCGGTGCAGCTCATACTCGTTGCGGGTGTACTGCAGATCGGTCAGGTGGCGGATCAGCTGGCGCTGCTCCACGTGCTCGCCGATCGACAGGATCAGCCGCAGCGACAGGTAGTCCTCCGGGGCACCGAGGCCATAGATGGCCGAGACCGTGGCCACCACCAGCGCGTCGCGCCGCGACAGCAGGGTCTTGGTTGCGGCCAGGCGCATCTGTTCGATGTGCTCGTTGATCGAACTGTCCTTCTCGATGAAGGTGTCCGAGGACGGCACATAGGCCTCGGGCTGGTAGTAGTCGTAGTAGCTGACGAAGTACTCCACCGCGTTGTTGGGGAAGAACGCCTTGAACTCGCCGTACAGCTGCGCCGCCAGGGTCTTGTTCGGCGCCATCACCAGGGTGGGCTTCTGGATCGCCTGGACCACGTTGGCGATGGTGTAGGTCTTGCCCGACCCGGTCACGCCGAGCAGGGTCTGCTTGGCCAGTCCGGCCTCGAAACCGGCCACCAGCTTCTCGATCGCCTGCGGCTGGTCGCCGGCCGGCGAATACGGCGATACGAGTTGGAAACGGTCGGACATGCACAAGCCTCAAGGTGAAGAGCGAGACCGACCGTGTCGGCCGACCCCGCGCCGGGGAGATTTCCTACATGGGAACGCACAACCCCCTCATTCAAGCCCTGCCGCCCCGCCGCGAGACTGGCGACCTCGCACCGGGAGACGACGGACATGCGGAACGCTGCGCTGAAAGGCTACACACTGCTCGAGGCAATGATCGTGATGGTGGTGATCTGCCTGCTCGCCGGCTTGGGCCTGCCGGCATTCCGGGAGCTGCTGGCGAACCAGCGCCTGACGGCGGCGACCCACCAGCTCAGCGCGCACTTCGCGCTGGCGCGCAGCAGCGCCATCAGTTCCGGCATCCCCGTCAGCGCCTGTCCGTCCAACGGCGACGGCAGTTGCCGCAGCGACAGCGACTGGAGCCACGGCTGGCTGGTGTTCCGCGACCCGGAGCGGCTAGGCCAGCCCACCACGCCGGACAGCATCCTCAGCGAAGGCAGCGCACCGGGAGCCGGCACCCTGGTGCTGCGCTCCAATCGCGGCCGACCCTCGATCCGCTTCCTGCCCGATGGACGCAGCGCCGGCAGCAATCTGACCGTCAGCATCTGCGAGCGGGGCCAGCTGCGCGCGGCGGTGGTGGTGAACAACACCGGACGCATCCGCGCACGAAAGGCGACCGACCCCATGCCCTGCCGGATCCCTGACTGACGCGCAAAAGCAAAGGCCGCGATTGCTCGCGGCCTTTGCGGATTTGGCGCCCGAAGTTGGACTCGAACCAACGACCCCCTGATTAACAGTCAAGTGCTCTAACCGGCTGAGCTATTCGGGCGGGGAGGCGCATTGTATAGAGGCCCCATGACAATCGCAAGGGGTGGGAGCGCGCACGTTGCGACCGCAGCTGCGCCCTATCCGCCGAGTCTCACCAGCAGGTGCCCTCGCCCGCGCCGGTGGACGTGGTGCGCGCGCCCTTCTGGTCGATGCTCAGCGAACCGCACTGCGTGTCCTTGGCCAACTGCGGACCGGTCGGCGTGGCGGTCAGCTTGAACGTGTTGGCGGTCGGCGTGCCGGTGAAATCGACGCTGTAGAACTGCACGGCATCGGTTCCGCATTGCGGCTTGGGGACACCCACGTAGGTCATGTTGGTCGTGTAGTAGCGCTCGATCAGCTGCGCACCTTGCTGCAGGCAGACAGACGCCGCGGAGCGGCGTGACTTCACGATGTGCGATTGGTAGCTGGCGAACGCGATCGCCGCCAGAACACCCACGATCGCGACCACGATCATCAGTTCGATCAGGGTGAAGCCGCGCTGCCGGCCGGACGAAAAGGACGAAAGTCGCATCAGTTGTTCCTCAGAAGTTCGCGCCAGGACACGCGCTTCATGCTGAGCGCGCTGCTGTTGGTGCCGAGCGTGGTCGTACTCGCATTGTCCAATGCGATCTGCATCTGGTTGCCAATGAAGATCGGGCTGTTGGGGCTGCTGTCCAGGCCGATGCCGGAGACAGGGGTGCCATTGAGGGTATCGCCGGTGCTGGATCCGCCGCTGCCGTCCAGGTCGAAGAAGGATTGGGACAGCCGGCCACCGGTGAACGGGTTGATCGCCATCACGAAGCCCTTGCCACTGGGGCTGCACACGTCCCCAGAATCCGGAATACGCGTGGTGCCGATCAGCGCCGTGCCCTGGAAGAAGTTGGATACCACCATGCGCTCGCCCTGCGGCGTGCCGGGAGGCGATAGCAGGTCCATGTACCAGCCATCCTGCCCGGCGCTGGGCTTGTCCTCGATCACCCGCACGGCAAAGCCGTTGACGGTGCCTTCCTGCAGGATGTTGACCTTGTTCAGGGTGGCGCGACTGGAGGGAATGGTGCTGCCGCGGTCGATCAGACCGTACCAGCTCTGCACGTCCTTGTTGCCCAGATCGCCGCTGGACAGGTACTTGCCGGTCCCGAAGAACACCCAGGTCAGGCCCGTCGCCGGGTCCTTCGCCGCCGTGGGCGCGGCGGTGATCGGCTGCGCCTTGGCTCCATAGCTGGCGGAGAACAGCCTGCTCGCGGTACCGCTCGCGCCGGTCATGTTGAATCGCCAGACATTCCCGTTGAGATCGCCGGCATACAGGCGATCGACGATGAAATCGTTGTTGGACGACCAGGCCAGCACACCGGACAGGCCATTGTTGCCGCTAGACCCCGTCTGGATACGGCTGGACGCACCGGTGATGGCGTTCACCAGGATGAGATCGGCCGAATCGCCGCTGCTGTTGGGGCCGTTGCCGAGCATGGCGTACCACTGGCCGTTGGCGAGTTGCCCGATGATCGGCTTGCCGAGATTGTTGCCCAGTCCGACGAGGTCGGTGGTCGTGGAGGTCTTGTCCCACAGCAACGTGATGTTGTTGGGGTCGGTGACATCTAGCGCGAACATGCCCTTGCCGCCCCGCCCCATGGTGCCGATCAGTACCGAGCGCCAGCTGCCCCCGGAGTAGACGTCCGACACGGTGAGTTCGCCGTCCACGTAATAGCGGTGCTCGTAATTCGGATCGGTGTAGTTGAGCAGTCCGGTCATCGCCGCTCTCGGCACGAAGGCGAACTTCTCCACACCGGTGCCGGCATCGAACCCATGCAGCATGCCGTCATTGGCGCCGACATAGATCATCGGCGTACGCGTGGACTTGGCTGCGGCGAAGGAGGCGTAAGTGCTGGCGCCGTTGAACGTCGCCGTCGTGTACAGCCGCGGGTTGGGTGCTCCGACATAGACCGGCTGCGAGTTGACGATGTCGCCCAGGATGCCGGTACGGGTACGCAGGACGCCACCGTTGGCCTTCTCCTGCGAGCGATCGCCACGCAGATAGTTGATCTGGTTCTGCGTCGCGGACGACAACGGCGTTCCGGAGAGTCTGCCGTAGGCAAAATTGTCCAGATTCCCACTCGAGTTGACGAACTTGATCGTCCGGGTATCCCAGGCCGGGAACTGCGCGCTGGCGCTCCACGCCTGCGTCAGCGCGCCGGTGGTCTGGTTGACGTCGTACGCCACCACATCGCCACGCCAGGTACCGCTATAGAACACCGACTGGTACGTCCGCGCGCCAGCCTCGAGCTTGGTGGTGTTGCTCGCCAGAGACGCTGCGGACCCCTTCATCTCCTCCAGAATGCGCTCGAACGCCTGGCGCAGGCTGGCCACCATCTTTTCCGCGTCGGCGGCGAGGTAGTAATTGTCCGGCTTCTTGTAGCCGGTATTGCCGTTGACGTACGAACTGCCGTCCCACCAGGTGGAGTCCGCCAGGGCGTTGATGTTGGTCTCCGGATCGTAGCCTTCCGGCACCCGGAAACCGCCGTACTTCGTGGTCAACCAGTACTGATTGGTGTTCGGCGACTTGTAATCGCCATACTCCACCACGTCGACCCAATGCGTGGACAACGTCTGCTTACCAGGCAAGCCGTCGCTGGCATTGTCGGGGCGCAGATCCTTGGTATGTGCGTCGTAGGCGAGCGCCGCGATGTACGCGGAATTGCCGTTGCCGTTGAACGAACTGGCGGTCGCCCGATTCGCCGCATCGGTCGCGTTGAAGCCTTCCTTGCGCCAGATCTGGCGCATGCGCGCAAGTACGTCGACCGAGGTGTCGTTCGTCACTTCCTGCGGCTTGCTCGGCTCGCCACTGAGATTGCTGCTGTTGCCCGGCAGATTCTTGTCGTAATGCGTGTTGGTATCGCCGATCCCGAGGATCACGTTGACCTGGCACCGATAGGAGATCGGATCGTTCCAGTTGGTGATGACCGGGAAACCGTCGGCCTGCTGGTACCTGGTCTGCGCGCTTCCGCTCAGCGCCGAGTAGGCGGCGATATTGCCCTGGTGCTTGAAGTAGCGGATTGCGGCGTAGTACAGCTCGCTGACGTCGTCGTACGACTTGACGTTCTTGCCGGTCTTGAGCTGACCGAACTTGTTGAGGTAATTGATGACGCCGCTGTTGACGATCTGATAGTTCGGATCGGTTCCGATCAACGCCGACGTCGCGGCCGCATCGGCAGTATCCGGATTCTGATAGATGACGCCGGTCTGCGGATCCCATTCGCTCGCCGCATTGGCCAGCCGCCCCTCGTCGGGATTGTAGGTAAACGGGCCGACGAACTTCTGCTTGGCACGCAGAATGCCGCTGTCGGCACCGGCACCCTGCTGGATGTCGACGTTCTTGTAGCCGAAAATGCTGTAGCGGATTCGCTTGGAGTACTGCTGGATCAGGCCTTCCGGCTTGTAGTACCCGCTGGGATAAGCGACACAGTTATCTTCCAGGTAGGCGGTTCCGAGGCTGGCATCGCACACCTTGACTCGCACCGAGACCTGGAACGTCAACGTCGTATCGCGCACGCACCCCAGATTCAAAGGGGTGTTGCACGGAGAACCATCCGACCTGAGAAAGCTACCGTTCAAGGCATGCTTGCTTGGATCGTAGGCAATCTGCTGATTGGAGGAAGGGTCGACCAGGTTGCCGTTGGCAAAGAACATCTGGTTGCCCAGCCCGTCGATGCGCATGTTGAAATTCTGCCACTGCGCACCGGTCCCTCCCGCGATCAACGTCGCGTTGTTGCTGATCGAACGACGCGGGAAGTTGCTGGTCGCGACGCGATCGGCAACCGCCTTTTCCAGCAGCGTCTCGCTCGCCGTGTCGCGCGAACGATAGCCGCCGGTCAGCGCCGAGCGGAACGGATCGATGGTCTGGGTTGCGGCCCAGTTGAGGAAGTTGCCCGCCCACACGCCCGCGCCGGTGCAGGCATAGCTGCTCGGATTGTTGCCCAGCATGCTGACCGGATAGAAATAACGATCGCTCTCCGTGTCACTGTAGTGGTATCTGTAGCACTTCTCGGAATCGAAGTAGCCGACGAACCTGCTCGTCACCGAATAGGTATCAGAGAGGTTTGCCTTGCTGATCACCGTGGGGAATTCCACCGACGGCACGAAGGTCAGGTTGCCCGGTACGTCACTGCCCACATACAGCGGCGACTGCGAAACGTCCACATCGGCGCCAGCACCACCAACGGTACCGATGAATACACCGGCCACCACGGCAAGGAGCCAGTCCCGGTACGTCGTCTTCTTCGCTCGACTGGTCATAGAGGGATCCTTACTTGACGGTGACGTTGGTCTGCAGCACGACGATGGCCCGACCGTTGGAAGCGGCCGGGTTGCCGCTGCGCGCGATGACGCGGTAGTAGTGCTCCAGCGAGGTGCCGCCGGTGCCGCCGTACTGGTTCTGATTGATGCTCGACCCCAGACCCAACTGATCCTCGCTGGTGCGCTGGCCCAGATACTGGATGTAGTACTGCGCCGGGACCGCCTGGCCGGTGGGCTTCACCGTGCCGTCCACCCAGCACTCCTGGGCGCCCAACGCGCAGCCGCTGGCATTGCCCGTATACGTGTTGCTCGGAACGGCCGGGCACACCGTCGTTCCCGACGAACAGTTGAAACCGATGGTGTTGCCGGCCGCGGCGGCGACCTGAATGGCCTTCTCCGCATCGCGCAAGGCGCCTTCGGCGGCCTGGAATCCCAGGCTGCGGTCGTACATGTTGGAGGACATGCGCTCCTGCAGCAGCGTCCCGCGCAAGACAGCGAGTCCCAGCAGGGTCATCACCAGCAACAGCAGCAGGACGACGATGAGCGAGATGCCGGCCTGCCGGCGGGGCGATGGCGACGTGTTCACGGGTTCCGGTTCCTGATGCTCACGATCGTGCTGAAAGTCCGCGTCACCGGCTGCTTGTTTGCGCCGGCGGACGTATTGGCGCTGACGGTCATGTTGATCTGCACCGCGATCACGTTGGCCCAGTTGGCCACGGCATTCGCATCGACATAGGCGGTGCCGCCGGTGGACAGGTACTTGAACTGCAGGCCGGTGACGCCATCGGCGATTTCGTTCTTCTGGCTCGTGCCGCCGGGCGCGATCACTTCCTGATACAGCGAGGTGCCACCCGCTCCTCCGCTGCTGGCCGCGACATACCACCGCACCGCGCGCACTTCGGTCAGGATGGAGTTGATCTCGTAGGTGTAATTGTTCGAGCCGGCGACGCACACGCCCGGCAGGCGTCCAAGCCGCGTGCAGGTATTGAGGCCGCCGCTCGCGTAGCTGGCCGTGGTACCGGAAACGCTGTTCACCTGCAGCACCGCCAGTTGCTGGCGATCGCACAGCAGCATGACCGCATTGCTGTGCAGGTCCGGCGCTGCCGCGTTGAGCGTCAGCGTCTGGTTGGCGGGGTTGTGCGCAGTCACGGTGGCGCCGCCGGTACCCGCGGAGAGGATCTGGATCGCGTCGGTGCCTGCCGTGACGGTGAGGCCGGACGGGTTGCTGTTCTCGTAGCCGGTCAGCGGCAGCGCCCAGTTCATCCACCAGCTCGCCGTG